>NZ_JAHKKC010000009.1:0-187218 GCF_020496585.1 Alcaligenes sp. 13f | reverse complement strand
CCCCTGGACCCGGCCCCCAAGCGGCTCACAACGGAGAAATATAGAAAAACCGATTTTGGACGGGGGAAAGTGCTGGTTGTAGAGGGGACGGGGGCTGTGTACCGTTTCTAGGCTTGGCGCTTGGTAGGCTGGGTCTGTTGTCGGCCAAGTTGTTGAGATGGATTGGAGAGGCACTGCGGTTGAGCGCAGTGAGGCTAGTTGAAAAAGCCCAAAAGTAAACATTACTGATGATCAACGTGCTCGCAGTACTCACACACTGATGATTGGCATCAATCTGTAGCGAGAACTTGTAAACCAGGGGCTTTTAGAGGGGGCTTTGAGGGTTGCTGCTTAAAAATGGAGATCCAGGCATTGGATCTGTGTATGCAGCACTTGGATCTTGGAAGCAAACCGGCTTGAGTCGTGGAGTTGCATCACTGTGAACCACTTGGGGCCCTCTGCAGGGATTGGGCGGATCAGAGTACTTGCCGCGGTCAGGAGATAGCGTAGGGATGCAAGCGCCCTGTTGTTTGACCGGGGCGCTTGTGGTTCGTCCGGGGGACGAACCACCCCGGGAGTTCAGGGTGCGCCCGTAGCTATCTCCTGACAAGGGTACCGGTGCGCAGCACCGGCAAGTGCTCAGCCCAATCCCTGCAGAGGGCCCCAAGTGGTGGCTTCACGGAGACCGATCTCATCATTCAAAGACCGATTTAACTCTCCGTGAAACCCCACTTATAAAAAGCAGACTTACGCCGCCTTCTTCCGTAATGTCAGCCACAGACCCGCCAAGATAGCCACCAGTCCCAACCCAGCGCGAGCCGCCAAGGTATTCCCCAGAATCAGGAAATCCAGCCCGGCTGTCACCACAGGAACCAGATAAAACAGGCTAGTAACGTTGACCAGATTCCCGCTGCGAATCATGCGATACAGCAGCAACTGGGCCAGCACGGAAATCACCAGACCAAGCCATACCACCGGTCCCCAAAAGCCCAATGTGTTCTCCCAGCGGATTTCTTGTCCCAAACCCAGGGACGCAAGAATAAACAAGCCCAGAGACAAGGAATACTGCAAAGGCATTCCTTGCAAAGCCCCCACGGGCTGACGCTTTTGAACAATGGTCCCCACAGTGATGCTCAACAAAGCAGCAATTGCAAATACCAGACCCAGCACGGACAAACGGCTGACAATCAGGCTTTGATACACCACCAGAATCAGCCCTGTCAGCGATAGTGCCAAACCGGCCACACGGCTCAAAGAAAAACGCCGCTCGGTCAAAGCCAAGGTCAGAATCGGCTGCACACCCAGGATCGTCGCCAGCAGACCCGGCGTGATTCCTTGAGCCAGGGTTTCAAAATAGAAAAACGAATACAGCCCGATCATCAGCAAACCGCTGATAGCTGGCAGCAGACGTTGCCCTTTGGGCGGCAGCCAGCCGCCATTGAAGTGCCCCAGCATGATCACCATAGGTAGGGCGATGGCAAAACGCAGGATCAGCATGGCCATAACCGAGCCATGATCCAGACCGATACGCGTGAAAATACCCGCGCTGCCCCAAAGCAGCACGAACAAGGCAATAGCACCCGCTTGGGCGCGAGAAGAAGAAATCATGATGTTCTTTATCTGTCTAAATAAATTAGGTTTGTCTGCAAAGACATTCCAGGCGCATCAATAGCGCAGGAAAAGAAAAAGAGGTCTTAGGAGCAGACGCTGTAGACGCGTGTGTCGACGACGACGTCGGACACGACTGCGGCTTGATTGACGACGCCTGGGGCGACGACAGTCAACAGCAAGACAGATAGAGGGGAGCCCGCCCGCAGCGACGCGGCCCGCGACAGGGGCAGAGTGCTTGGCAAAGAGGATGCGGGGCGGTTCATGAAATAAGAATCAGATCGTTAAATCGATGAAGTACTGTAGCACAAAATATATTCAGCACGCCAATCATCAGCCGCTAGGGTAATCGCTAGTACAGGCGATAGTCCGGGCTATGTAAGAATTGCACCGATCGCGATTTCAGATCGCTGCGACATTTCCAAATAAATACGACATCCGCTGCCAATGCTGCCAGCGCCGATGCCGGGCAAAAAGGCCCAGACCGGTTCAATGCTTGAACCGGTCTGGGCCTTTTTGTTTGCCTGAAATAAATCCGACCTCGTAGTTAGGTTGCGAACTATCTGGAACCTTGCTTCGCGGCACGATGCCATCGCGATACACAGAGCTCACGCAGCGTCAGCAAGATCTGACGCCAGCCAGGCCGGAATCGTCACCTTGTTTTGGAGGCTTATGCCATGTTGGGTGTTGCGCTTTTCTTTATTGGGGCTGTGCTGATTGTGAATGGCGTGGGTTTGACTGGACGTATTGAAAGTCGGGACCTGGCCCCCTTTAACTTGCTGGTGGGGCTGTTGGCCCTGTTCATCAATTTGCTGGGCTTGCAGCGCGGCGAGCAAATGGCGGATTACTTTGCCGTTGCTGGTGGGCTGCTGTTTGCCTTCACCTATCTGTATCTGGCTGTGGTGCAGTGGTATGGGTTGAAAGGAGTGGGCTTTGGCTGGTATTGCCTGTTCGTTGCCATCAGCGCACTGGCCTTTGCCGGGTCTGCCAGCGATCCGCGTTTGATCGCCATGTGGCTCTTGTGGTCCAGCCTGTGGTTTCTGTTTTTCCTGGCCTTGGGATTGGGACGGTCCTTGCGTATTTTGCCTGCGTATACCGTCTTGATCGGGGCCTTGACCTGCTGGTTGCCCGGCACCCTGATCATGATGGATGCCTGGTAGTTTTCATAGGAGTGCAAGCGTGGTGGGGGCCAGAGTAATGCAGTTTTTTGGAGTAACCTGATGCTCGCTCGTAGTGTTTACCGGCAGGTCCGTCGACCTGCGCCCCTACCATGCTAGACAGGAGATGGACTTTGGCTCACAACGAACCCGTACGCGTCGGCGTTCTTTATTCCGCAACCGGCATGACCTCTACCATTGGTCAGTCGCAATGGCAGGGCACCAAACTGGCGATTGAGGAAATCAACGAGGCCGGTGGCCTGCTGGGGCGTGAACTGGTGGCGGTGTGCTACGACCCGGCGTCCAGGCCCGCTTGCTACGCTGAACAGGCCGAGCGGCTGATTGTGCAGGACCGCGTCAACGTGATCTTTGGCTGTTATATGTCCAGCAGCCGCAAGGCCGTGATCCCGATTGTGGAGAAGTGGAACAAGCTCTTGTTCTATCCCACCCTGTACGAAGGTTTCGAGTTTTCGGGCAATGTGATCTATACCGGCGCGGCGCCCAATCAGAACAGTGTGCAGCTGGCGCATTTCATGACCAGCAATTTTGGCGCGCGGGTCTACATGATTGGCTCGGACTATATCTACCCCTACGAGTCCAATCGCATCATGCGCGAGCTGGTCATGCAGCATCCCGATAGCAAAGTGCTGGGCGAACACTATCTGCCATTGGATGCCAGCGAGAGCGATTACAGCCTGATCATGGAAGACATACGCCAGAAGCAGCCGGACTTTATTTTCTCCACCGTGGTGGGGGACTCTACAGCCAATCTGTATCGCGCTTATGCCAATGCGGGCTTTAATCCGCAAACCATGCCCATTGCCAGTTTGACGACCTCCGAGGCCGAGATTGCCCAGATGGGCGCGGAAATTGCCTGTGGACACTTCACCGCCGCACCGTATTTTCAGTCCATCGAGTCGGAGGTCAATGCGCGTTGTCTGGCCAGTTTGCGCAAGCGCTTTGGGGCCGACTGCCACCCTAATCTGTGCTGGGAAGCTGCCTATTCACAGATGCATTTGTTCGCCAATGCGTATCGACAATCCGCCAGTGATGCGATCGGAGATCTGCTGCCCTACCTGCTGGGCAGTGAACTGGATGCACCTCAGGGGCGGATCAAGATCGATCCCAATAATCACCATACTTGGCTTTATCCACGGATTGGCCGCATCAATGCCGACGGCGAGTTTGCGATTGTGCGCCAGGCAACGCGCCCGGTCTCGCCCGACCCGTATCTGGTTACCCATTCCTTGGGCGACTGGACTGCCAAGCTGGATACTTTGGAGACATAAAGCGTGGCCAACTCCTCTTCCTACGGTGATGAGCCGGCAAACAAGCCTTTGCGAGTGCGGAATCGTTTTCCGCATGCCACCTCGCCGCAGCTCAAGGAACTGCGGCAATTGACGATGGTGGTCATGCATCCGGACGATAGCGATGGCCGCTTGCTGACCCAGCAACTGCAGCGTATCGGGTGTTCGGTCCAGACGATCTGGCCGCCCACGCAAAACCTGCCTTCAGGAACGGATCTGGTGTTTCTGGCCGTGCAGCCTGATCTTTTGCACCTGCGCCTGGATTGGGTCTGCGAGGAGGAAGCACCCACGATTATTGCCGTGGTCAATTATGAAAATCCCACGATAGTGTCGGCCGTGCTGGATTTGAATATTCAGGCGATCCTGCCTTCGCCCATACGCTCTTTTGGCTTGTTGTCCACGGTGGTGCTGGCGCGTAAATACCATAAAGAACTGCGCCAGCAACGTCGGCTGATCAGCAAGCTGCAAACCAAACTGATGGGGCAGCGGCATGTGGCGCAAGCCAAGACGATCTTGATGCGTACCCATCAGGTGTCCGAGGACCAGGCCTACGATTTGATTCGTGAGCAGGCCATGAACAAGCGCAGCACGATTGAGGATATTTCGATTGCCATTGTGAATGCCAGTGAAGTGCTGTCCCTGGGGCAAAAAGGTTCGTCCTTGCTGGGGAACTAGCACGGCGTTTTGGCCAGGCTGAGCTGCGGTGGCTGGCTAGAGCAGGCGCGTGATTGAAGTGGTAGGCATAGGCTTGCTTGGTAAAGAGAAAAAGGCAGAAACACTACCCGTTTTCATTCCTCCTACAATAGCGATTTTCTAGAGTACGCCGCTGCCCCAGCGTAGAGATAATGAGCCATCAGGAATATGAACAGCCCCGGTCTGCCCTTGCGGTGACATCAGAGCAGCGCGCTGCTTGGGTGCAGCTGCAAAAAGACCGCGATCAGCTTTACGAGCAATTAGAGACTCTGAACCGTGGCCACCTGGATTTGAGGAAATTCTTGCTCAAGGCCAAACGCAATAATTGGATTGCCTGCACTTTAGTGGTGATTTTTACCGCGCTTGGCTGGTTGCTGGATGCATCGGTCTGGCTGCGTTGGTATGTATTGCCGATTACGTTTTTCTGCTGCGCCTTGTTGCGGTTTGGTGGAAAGCTGCTGGATCGGCTAATGCAAAGCAAGATTGCGAATCTATCCGAGTTTTTGCAACAGACGGATGCACAAATAGAAAAGGGGCGGCCTATCTTCGAGACAGACCACCCCCAATCCGATCAAGCTTGAAGTTACTCAGTGGAGCTTGGTGTCGCCACTCCCCAACCCAAGGCCTGATACAAGGCAATTACATTCAGGTACGAGCCGGTTTCCGCTATTGCCAGTTCTTGCCGGGTCTGGTTCAGGCTGCGCTGATTTTCCAGCACTTGTTGATAGGCACCGGCTCCCACTTCATAACGCGTCAAGGCACGCTCATGGGCATTTTCCAGATGTGACGCCGCCCGCGTCAGGCTAAGCAGGCTTTCCTGATGTTGAGTCAGCCTTTGCAAAGAGCCCTGAATTTCTTCCTGAGCTTGCAACAGCACTTGTTGATAGTGCAGGCGTGATTCATCGGCCACCGCCTCCATGCCACGCAAGCGCGCTTTGGCATGGCCCAGGCGCAGGGCAGGCCATTGCATGGCAGGTGAAACATCAAAGGCACGGGCAGCATGGCCCAGGTCGCTACCTCGCAAAGCAAAAAAGCCAATAAAGCCAGCCAGATCCAGGCGGGGGTACAGCTCGGCGGTGGCGGCGGCCACTTCGTGCGAGCTGGCCAGGATTTCTTGCCGGGCGGCGCGTACGTCAGGCCGGTTGAACAGCATGGCGTTCACATCGCCCAAAGGCAGGGAAGCGGCCAAGGGTGCCTTGGCGCTGGGCAATGGCGTATCAATGCTCCCGGCTTGCCCGCCGCTTAGTACCTGGATGCGTAAACGAGCCAGTTCCAGGTCGCTGCGCAGTTGGGGCACCAGGGTTTTGGCACGCTCCAGACCAGCCTGGGCATTGTCCAGATTCTCCGGCAATTCCCGACCCAGCGAGACGCCAGCCTGCACCAGCCTGATCGTATGCTCCCAGCTGCGTACGTCATCCTCAGCCAGAGCCAGTTGCCGTTGCAAACCTTGGGCTTGCACGTATTGGCGTGCCAGTTCAGCCGCGATAGCCTGGCGAGTCAGGTCCAGTTGGTCTGCGCTGGCCTCGCTGCGAGCCTGTGCAGAACGGGCCAGTTGCTCCAGACGACCGAACAGATCGATCTCCCAAGTGGCCTGCATGCCCAGGCGCCAGTTCTCGGTAATACCGTGATCAATGGAGCCATCGGGCGCGGCAAATTGTGAACCGCTACGGTTGTAGCTGGCGTGGGCCGTGATGGCGGGTAGACGGTCGTGTTGGCGCTCGTCGATCAGGGCGCGGGAGGCCCGCCAGCGGGCCTGTGCCTGGGCAATATCCAGGTTGTGGTCCAGGGCCTTGGCAATCAAGGCGTTCAGTTGCGTGTCTTGCAGCAAGGTCCACCAGTTTTCGCGTTGCTCGGTGGCTTGAGCGAACTGGCTGTTCCAGTTGGTGTCGGCCAAGCTTGGAGCGGTGGGAATGGAGGTGTCCAGCCCCACAGCGCAACCGCTCAGGATCAGGCTGGGGATCACCAGTCGCAGAGCACGCGCCACAGGCGCTAGCCTGTTTGATAGTTGTGGCGTCATGATGAGTGTTCTCCAGTCGAAGGGCGCAGGGCTTGCGCCAAATCGCGCGCCCGCGGGGTGTCTGCTTGATGGGCGTGATCACGCGCCAGCAAGGTATACAAAGTCGGCAAGATAAACAGGGTGAATACTGTGCCGATCAACATGCCCGAGACCAGCACTACGCCCAGGCCAAAGCGGCTGTTAGCACCCGCACCGGAGGCAAACAGCAGAGGCACTAGACCAAAGACCATGGCCCCGGTTGTCATCAGCACGGGGCGCAAACGAATGCGGGCGGCTTGCAAGATGGCTTCGGGCTTTTTCAGGCCCTCTTTGAATTGCAGTTCATTGGCAAACTCCACCATCAGAATGCCGTGTTTGCTGATCAGGCCGACCAGCGTTAACAGACCTATCTGGGTGTAGATGTTGAGCGTGCCAAATCCCAGGGCCAAAGGCAGCAGGGCACCGCACAGGGACAAGGGCACCGTCACCAGAATGATGATGGGGTCCACCAGGCTTTCGTACTGCGCGGCCAGTACCAGATAAATCACCACCAGCGCGGCCAGGAAGGCCCACACCAGAGACTGACTTTCCTGGGTGAATTGGCGCGACTCGGATTGCCAGTCATGCGTAAAGCCTGCGGGCAATTGCCGGGCGATGTCGTCCAGATAGCCCACTGCTTGCCCCAGCGTTACGCCCGGTGCTGGAATGGCTTGCAGCGTGGCCGAGTTTTGCTGGTTGAATTGGCGCAGGCTGTTGGGTTCCACTTCGCTGTGGATTTGAACCATGGCCGACAAGGGCACCAGCTCGCCATTGGCGCTGCGTACAAACTGACGTGTCAGTGCTTGAGCCGTCAGGCGCAGTTCACGCTGGCTTTGTGGAATCACGTCATACGAGCGACCATCCAGCGAAAAGCGGTTCAGGTAATTCTCGCCCACCAGTACGGCCAGGGAATCAGCAATATCTCGCAGACTGATCCCCATGCTGGCCGCTTTGCTGCGGTCAATTTCCACGCGGGAAACGGGCTTGTTGTAGTCCAGATCGCTGTCTACCACGACGAACAATCCGCTTTCACGGGCTTGCTGTTTGACCCACTCCATCGTGTCGTACACCGTACGGTAGTCGCCGGGGCTGCGTAGTACCAGTTGAACCGGCAGACCGCCGCTGGAACCGGGCAAGGGGGCAAGCTGGAAGGCGAAGATACTGCTGCCGGGAATCGCGCTGACACGTCCTTGCAGCTCACCCTGTACGGCGCTGGCATCGCGCTCGCGCTTGCTCCAGTCCTTCAGGTTGATCCCGCCAAAGCTGGCGGCCGGGCCGTCTGTCCCCACAATCAACCAGGTGCTTTCGGTTTCGGCCACTTCACGATACGTGTCATCCAGCAGCTTGCCGTCGCGTTCGGCATAGGCCAAGTTGGCATTTTGCGGAGCTTTCACGGCTGTCAGCACGCTGGCCTGATCTTCAATGGGAGCCAGTTCGCTGTGCGTCATTTGATAGAGCACGGGCAGGCTGATAAAGACCAGCAAGGCCATGGCGCCCGTGATCCAGCGATGGCGCAAGGAGCGGGCCAGCAATCGACCGTAGCGGGCCGACAGACCACCAAAGAAGCTCTCTGCCAGGTGCGCCATGCGACCTTCATCTTGCTGTGAGGGCAGTAGCAAGGAACTCATCACTGGGGACAAGGTCAAGGCCACGACCCCGGATACCAGCACGGCACCGGCCAGCGTCAGGGCAAACTCTTTGAACAGTGCTCCAGTCAGGCCACCCATCAGCCCAATCGGGGCATAGACGGCGGCCAGGGTCAGGGTCATGGCGATCACTGGGCCGGCCACTTCACGTGCGCCCAATAAAGCCGCCACCACGGGTGAGCGTCCGGCGGCAATGTGACGGTGTACGTTTTCAACCACCACAATCGCATCGTCCACTACCAGTCCGATAGCCAGCACCATGGCCAGCAAGGTCAGCAAATTGATGCTGAAACCAAAGGCCAGCATCAAGGCGGCTGCTCCCAACATGGACAAGGGAATGGTAGCCAGCGGAATCAGCACGCTGCGGAAAGAACCCAGACACAGATAAATCACCAGCACCACGATAATCATGGCTTCGGTCAGGGTCTTGAGCACCTCATCAATCGAGGCCTGGATGAAGCGGGCGGTTTCAAAAGCCAGGGCCACTTCCACGCCGGGAGGCAAGGTGGCCTCAATGGCTGGGAGGCGATCACGAATGCCTTCCACAATCCGCAAGGGGTTGCCGCCGGGAGTGGGGAACAAGCCCAGGTGAATCGCGGGCAGGCCATCCATCAGGGCGCTGGTTTCCGTCGCTGCTGCTCCCAGCTCTACCTTGCCTACGTCGCGCAGTCTAACCAGCGAGGTGCCGTCTTCGCGCACGATCAGGTCCTGAAATTCGGCCACGCTGGTCAGGTCCGAATTGAGCTGAATATTGCTCAAGACATGCTGGCCTTTGACCATGCCGGGGGCGGCCTGATAGTTGTTGGCACGCACAGCCTGGGCAATATCGGCAGCTGTCAGTCCATAGCCCGCCATGCGGTCCGAGTCCAGCCACAGTCGCATGGCCAGTTTTTGACCACCAAAGGTCTGGATTTTCGCCACGCCATCAATGGTGGAGAACATAGGCTCCACCACGCGGGACAGATAGTCATTCAGTTCCGGGATGGAGATTGACGTCGTGGAAAAGCCTACATAGGCCACCGCAGTGGAGTCCCCGGAGGAACGTTCCACAACCGGGTCATAGGCGCCTTCAGGCAGGCGGTAGCGCACCTGGCTGACCTTGCTCATGACTTCGGTCAGGGCCTGGGTAGAGTCGCGGTTCAACTCCATGCGCAGGGTCACGACACTGCGGCTTTGCACGGAGTTGGAGGACAGGTAATCCACCCCTTCCACCGAGGCCAGAGCCTGGGCGATGGGCTGGGTGACAAAGCCTTGCATCAGTTGTGCAGAGGCGCCGGGGTACTCGGTGGTAATCGTGATGGTGGAGTTCTCCAGCAGGGGATACTGCCGGATGGGCAGCTTGTCCAAGGAGAACAGCCCCAACATCAGGAGCAAAGCGCTGACCACCAGGGCAAGTACCGGCCGACGAACGAACAAGTCGGTAAAGCCGGGACGGGAGGTGGTGTTCATACGGGCTCCTTGTCCTTGGCGGTTTGTACTGTGGAGCCGTCCTGAATCTTGATCTGGCCGGCGCTCACAACCTTGTCGCCTTCTTTCAAGCCATCAATGATTTCGACACGTTCATCCCATTGCTCGCCAGTTTGTACGGCCACGCGCTTGACCTGCCACAGACCCTGATCCGTGGGGGAGGCCACAAACACGGTCTGGCCGTAGGCGGTGTAGGTCAATGCGGTTTCGGGCACGGTCAGGACGGGCGCTTCGGCGGGGCGCTTCAATTGAGCACGGGCGTACATCCCCGCTTTCAGGCGATTGTCCGGGTTGGGCAGTAGCGCTTGCAGGCGCACGGTGCGCGAATCTCCAATCAAGGGATCGATGGCGCTGATTTCAGCCTGGAAGTTCTCGCCTGGCCAGGCGTCCACCTGTACGTGCAGGGTCTGGCCCACCTTCAGATCCGGCAGGCTTTGCTCTGGCACGGTCAGGTTCACACGCAGTTGACTGTCATCGACCAGGCTGGCGATGGCTTGGCCGGGTTGCAAGTAGTGGCCCTGATGCAAGCTGGTGATACCGATGCGACCCGAGAAGGGGGCGGCAATCTGTTTCAAGGCCAGTTCAGCGCGTTGATATTGCAGTTGGGCCTGGGCCACAGCGTGATCGGCCTGGGCTTGATCCAACTGCTCCTGGGTAGCGGCTTGCTGTTCCTTCAGCTTGCGTACACGGGTGAGCTGAATGGCGGCCTGTTTGACCTGTGCCTGCTCGCGGCGCACGCTGGCTTGTTCCAGTTCGTCATTGAGCAAAACCAGTGGCTGGCCTGCCTTGACTTGCTGTCCGGAGGTGAAATCAATCTTGCGAATACGGCCGCTGGTCTCTGCACTGAGCAACACTTGCTGCCAGGCTTCCAGTGCACCGACGGCATGCAAAAGACGAGGAGCGGTCTGGGACTCGACGCTGGATAGTTCGACGACGGCAGGCGGGTAGGCTCCCCCTGCTTGAGCTTCTTGCGAGGCTGGCAGCAAACGCCAGCCTATGGCCAATACGCCGGCCAGAACGGGAATCATGATCCAAGTACGACGCGAACTCATGCTGCCGACCCTCCTGTCAGGGAAGAGGGCCACAAAGGCTGTTTGTTGGGAAGAGTCCAGCCGAATCGCTGATCACTTTGCGACCAGTCTTCGGGTTTGAAGTAGGTGGCTGACACAAGCTGGGCTTGCCGTAACCATGACAGAGGTCCGGCAAACAGAATCCAAATGAGGGGAGGCATGGCAGGTTCCTGTGACAACAAAGAGGCAGCCAACATGGCTTGCCTTAATTAGGTACCTGGACTATAAAACCTCAAGTTAACTTGAGGTCAAGGGGTGTCAAGATGGCAAAAACAGTGGATTTCAGTCGTGCCTTGACGGTGGGGGAAGTGGCCAAACGCAGTGGTGTCCCTGTCTCGACCGTGCATTTTTATGAAGCCAAGGGCTTGATTGCCAGTACCCGTAATAGCGGGAACCAGCGTCGTTTTGATTCGGTGGTTTTACGCTACATTGCGATCATCAAAGTGGCGCAGCGTACCGGGATTCCTCTGGAGGAAATCCACGAGGCCTTGCGTGGTTTGCCACCGGGCAGCAAGCCATCCAGCAAGCAATGGCGAGCCATGTCCAGCCGTTGGCAGGCCAGTTTGAATGATCGTATTGAGCAGTTGACGCGACTGCGCGATGAGCTGACCCACTGTATTGGCTGTGGGTGCTTGTCCATGAGTGAGTGTCCCTTGCGTAATCCGGCCGATATTCTGGGCCAGCAAGGGCCCGGTCCCCAGATTCTGGAAAGAAAGCTGGAGACCGGAACAGAGGCTTAGCTCGGGTCGGGCGACTGCGCGTACAGCGCGGTGGCTTCGGAAGTGACCAGGGACTGATAGCGCTCGAAGTGGTTCAGGATGTCGTTAATGACCTGACTGGAGGACAGGCCCATCAAGTCATAACCCCGACTGCCATCGGCAAAGACAGTACGCACTTGCCATTCTTGAGGGCGAGCCTGTTCGTTGCGTGCTGCTGCCGCGGTAAAGCTGGCAACCCGACGAGCGCGCAACTCGACGCCATAGACAAAGTTACGCTGGTTGTCGGCCTGAATGGTCAGTTGGGCCGTATCCTGCTCGCTGGTCTCCAGGCTGACATTCAGGTTGCGTTTGCCCAGTTCGTCGGCCACGGCCTGCAAGGCGGGAACCACGGTTTCACCCATGAAGCGACGGGCATCGCGCTGGTTGGGCGTGTGCAGGATCGTCGAGAGGCGTCGACGCCAGGATACTTCCGAGCCGGGAGCCGGGCCGGACATGGGGCCTTGACGACGCAATCGTGACATATCTGCCTTCATGCCTTTGAACAGCCCCAGGATCAACAAGAACATGATGATGGCAAAGGGCAGGGCGCTAACCAGCGTGACGGTTTGCAAGGCTGTCAGACCACCGGCCAGCAAGAGCAGGGAGGCAGCGGTGCCTTCCAGCGCGCACCAGTAAATGCGTTGCCAGACTGGAGCGTCTTCCACCCCACCGGCGGCCAGGGTATCGATAACCAAAGAGCCCGAGTCGGCCGAGGTCACAAAGAAAATGGCTACCAGAATAATTGCCAAGGTCGAGGTTACATTGGACCAAGGCAGGTATTCCAGGAACTCGAACAGGGCCACGGATGCATTCGCGGCAGCATCCTGGGCCAGTTGGCCCGCCGCCACACCCATATCCAGGAAGATGGCGGTGTTGCCAAAAACGGTCATCCAGAAGAAGGTGAAGACGGTGGGCACCAGCAAGACGCCCAGTACGAACTCACGCACGGTGCGGCCACGCGAGATGCGGGCGATGAACATGCCGACAAAGGGCGACCATGCGATCCACCAAGCCCAGTAAAACAGGGTCCAGGCTTTCATCCAGCTTTGCCCGCGGAATGCTTGTGTACTAAATGAGCGTGCAAAGAAGTTATCGAGATAACCGCCGATATTCTGTACAAAAGCATTCATCAAAAAGGCTGTAGGGCCCACGGCGAGCACAAACAGCATCAAGGCAATGGCAACCAGCAAATTCAGTTCGGACAGGCGACGAATGCCAACATCCAATCCGCTGACAACAGATAGGGTAGCCAGCGAAGTAACCACCACAATCAAAATAATTTGTAGCCAGGTTTCCTGCGGCCAGCCAAATAAATGCTCCAGACCAGCATTGATTTGAAGTACGCCCAAACCCATGGAGGTAGCAATACCAAATAGCGTGCCGCAAACAGCGAAAATATCCACGCTATCGCCAATCCAGCCTTCGATACGCTTGCCAAATAAGGGATACAGGCCCGAGCGAATGGTCAAAGGCAGGTTGTAGCGAAAGCAGAAGTAAGCCAGCGACAAGCCAACGACCGCATAGACGGCCCAGGCGTGAACGCCCCAGTGAAAGAAGGTAATGATCTGCGCCTGATGGGCGGCTTCCACTGTGCTGGCCAGGCCCGAGGGCGGGGCCGAGAAGTGTTGCAGTGGCTCGGCCACGGCAAAGAACATCAGGCCAATCCCCATACCGGCAGCAAATAGCATCGCCATCCAGGTGAGATAGGGGTAATCAGGCTCCGAGTCGTCCGGCCCTAATTTCAAATTGCCGTAGCGGCTTAATGCCAGATAGACGACGGCAAAGAAAAACAGGGCCACAGCCAGGATATAGAACCAGCCGAAACTTTTGATGACCCAGTTTTGTAACTGCTCAAAAATAAGTGCGGCGTCTTTAGGGAAAATAATCCCGATCAGCAAAAAGACCAGGACGATAAAGGTAGATCCCCAGAACACCCGTGGATGTAGCGTGCTTTTAAAAGGCAGCCCCATGTCATGCTCCGTTTGTAACTAAGAGGGCACAGCTTAACGAGAACGACTGCCGGTTGAAAGGTTTGTTAGATTAGGAAATATTTGCTCAGGCTCGGAAAGGATCTATTGGCAAAATTAATTCCTGATGTCCGGCCTGGCGGGTTAATTCCAACTGATGCAGCACACTGGCACTGGCCGTATGCACCGCAGAATGCAGGTCTGCACCCAAAATCAGATGGGCCAGCAAGGTGGAGGCAAACAGGTCTCCGGTGCCTTTGGCGGCGCAATCCACGCGTGGATGGCTAAGCAGGGTGTCGGCACGCGGCTCCTTGCGGGACATCAATAATTTGATCTGACCATCCTGCCAGGAGTCGGGGGCGGCACTGGTGGCAATAACCCATTCGGTCCGGCCATTTAGCAAGGCGTGCGCGGCACTGGAACTGCCCTGGATGGTGTCGCAAGGCTGTTGGGACAGCAAGGACAGCTCGTAATTATTGGGGGTCAGGCCCGTGGCCAGCGGCAGCAAGGTTTCGTGATAGGCGGGGATCAGTGCCGGGTCTACGTAGACGCCTACATCCAGATCGCCGATGACCGGGTCCACTATCACCAGAGTGTCAGGGTGCTCTTGCAGCAACGCTTTTAACCAGCGCGCAATGATGACGGCCTGGTTGGCGCTGCCCAGATAACCGATCAGGACAGCGCGTACCTTGTCCAGCGCACCGCGCAAGACCAGATCATTCAGAAAGCCTTCCAGCCATTCATCGGGGACAGCACCGCCGTGCACCGTGGGGTATTGCGGGTTGTTGCTGAGCAACACGGTGGGAACGGCGGCCACTTTAAAGCCATGTCTACGCAAAGTCGGGCCGGCAACATTGTTGCCCACCCGACCGTAGACGACTTGAGACTGAATCGAAACGACATCCACATGGTAGGGATGTCGTTCACGATCGACAAACGTTACAGCAGCAGTGTTCATGCAGCGCAATCAGCGGAACTGGCCTGTTTAAGTTGGCTGAGCCAGCTGGTCAGGACCGTAGCGGCAGCGGCGT
This sequence comes from Alcaligenes sp. 13f, assembly GCF_020496585.1. Classification (NCBI taxonomy): domain Bacteria; kingdom Pseudomonadati; phylum Pseudomonadota; class Betaproteobacteria; order Burkholderiales; family Alcaligenaceae; genus Alcaligenes; species Alcaligenes sp. 13f. Next base: position 172,500 of record NZ_JAHKKC010000009.1, on the reverse strand, counting down.
GCAGGCGTTTTTGTACCGCCATGGCTTCCAGACGCAGCATTTGCGGATCGATATCAGCTTGTCCCAGTTCGTTGGCATGACCAACCAGCCAGCGTTCCAGCTTGCTGGTGTCGGCTTCCAGGTGAAATTGCAGGCCCAGTACTTGGGTTCCGAAGGAGAAGGCCTGATTGGGGCCTACGTCCGTGCTGGCCAGGTGAATGGCTCCGTCTGGAATATCGAACTGATCCCCGTGCCAGTGCAGGACGGGAATGCCGCTAACGGCGGCCAGGGGCGATTCTTTGCCCGCTTCGCTCAGTTTCAACGGAGAGAAACCGATTTCTTTCACACCCAGGGGGTAGACATTGGCACCCAGGGCGCGCGCAATCAGTTGTGCGCCCAGGCAAATGCCCAGCAAAGGTTTGCCTGCCAGCAAGAACTTGTTGATCAGTTCCAGCTCATCAGACAGGAAGGGGTAAATCTTTTCGTCGTAGGCGCCGATTGGCCCGCCCAATACAACCAGCAGGTCAGCGTCCTGTTCACCCACGTGACGCAGTGACTCGACGGAAGGGTCAATGTATTGAACTTGGTAGCCCTGTTCGATCAGAACAGGTTCCAGTGTGCCCAAGTCTTCAAAATGGATATGACGCAGTGCGATGACTTTCTTCATAAGAGGTTCTTTCAATCCAGATGGTAAGGATGTCAGCTCGTGGTACCGATGTCTACATTAATGGCACCCGATAAGGGGAAGGTGCAACATGCCAGTGCATGGCCCTGGGCCTTGTCCTGGTCGCTCAGGCAAAAATCCGGTTCAGAGCGGTACTCGCCCTCCGAAATCTGTACCCGGCACGCGCCGCAAATGCCCGAGCGGCATTGACTGCGAATAGGCACATCGGCGGCCTCCAGCATTTCCAGCAAGCTGCTGCCCGGTTCAGGCGAGAGCGTTTGCCCGGTGCTGCGCACATTGATTTGCAAGGGGGGACTGCCTGCTTCAGGCAGGATTTCCACACCCGCTTTGGCCGGTGGGGAAAAGGCTTCAATCAACATATGCGAGATGGGGTGAGCCTGAATGGTGTATTCGCGCAAGGCCTGGGCAAACCCATGGCTGCCGCAAATCACCACGGCCTGCGGGTCTTTCAATTGCTCCATATTTTCAAAAGAGGGGCGACCCACTTTGAAATGAGCGCTTTCGCGAATCTTTTCCTGCGTGACAAACACGGTCAGCGTGAACCAGCTGGTGCCCAGATCCAGTTGCAGCAGTTCATGCAGGAAAGGAATGTCGGCAATACGGGCAATACTGAGGAGCAAATGTACTTGTGGTACAGGCAAGCCGTCCTGGGCTCGCGCCGCCAACTCACGCAGCAAGGCAATGGGCAGGGTAATGCCAATGCCGCCTGCGATCATGGCGATACGCTCGTAACCCACAATAGAGTTCACCGAGATTTCACCCGCCACATATTGCAGGGGCACACTCATGCCCTCGCGCAAGGTGGCGTGCAAGTGATCGGAAACACTATTGCGCCCCGACCCTTTTACGGCAATTTCAATCAGGTCTGGATCGGCCACACGAGTGATCGAATACATACGCTGTTGAATGGTGCCGCCGGTATCGGGGTAGCTCAGGGCGACGTGCTTGCCTGCCTGCAAGGCTTGCAGAAAATCAAAATGGCCGCCCTGCACCCGCAAGGTAAACACTTTGACGTTTCCGGCCTCGGGGCGAACGGTCTCGCAGCGCGCCTGAATCATGGCTGTCATTGCAGCGCCTCCTGTTGTTCGGCCTCGGCAGGAGCCTTGCCGGACTTGCTGTTCAGGCCAATGCGCTCGATCAGGCTTTCTACCGAGCCGGTGTACACGCCAATTTCGTTGGAGTCGCCGGTGTCGTGCAAAATGTCGCGGGCATGGGGGAAATTCACCATGGAGAAGACTTTTTCCCAGGCGCCCATTTCATTGTTGGCGAACATTTCTACGGTGCGCAAAATAACGGCGCGCATATGCTCGCGCTCTTTCTGGCTCAGTCCGTGAATGATGTCCGACGCCACAAAGCTGAACACGCTGGAGTGGCTCCACTCGTCCATGGCATGGGTGCGGGTAACTTCATGGCACACGGTCTGGATGCTCTTGTCCTCGGCCATGGTCTTCAGGTAGTCGGTAATCAGGGTCTCGGATGCGCAGGCAATGGCAAAGCGGGTCAGACGACGCTCGGATTCGGAACCGCATTGGCTCAGGATGTCATTGCGCCACTGCACCAGGTTGAAATTGGTGAAATCCAGGGGCGTCAGACCACGCATGGAGTAGATGTAGTTGCAGGCCATGATGGACATGCGAGTGTGCAGGGCCTCGTCCAGCAAGGCCTGGGACATCACGTCTTGCAGCAGATTGCGGTTGGCGCTTGGGGGCGGGGTCTTGATGATGTCTTCGCAAGAAGGCGTGACCACGTTGCACTCAACGTAAATGGTCTTCAGGTTGTAAATGCCCCAGGCATAGGACAAGCACTGCGATTTCAATTCTTCAGGAGCTTCCAGCCAGGCCTGATGCTCGCGAAAAGGCAGCAGGCATTCACTGAAATCGGCCTTGTTGGGATCGAAAGCCAGATTGTTGTAGTCAGGCAGTTCCTGATTCACGGCAGCCCGGTTTTTCCAAAGTACCGACAGTTTTTGCAGCATATTACGTACGGCGTCATCAGTTTCGTAGCTTTTGATTGTCATTTCAAACTTCCTTGCTGTTGATTGCGATCTGTTCGAAATGAACAGGTCGTTTCTTTATTCCACCTATCTTTATTTCCAAATGGAAAATCGCAGGCTTAAAAGGATTTGCCGATTCTTATGGACAAGGCCCAAAAAAATCCCGTTGCCGGGTTTCTTGAACCGTGGGGATCAGCGTGGTTGAACTGCCGTTAAAGCAATGGCGTTTCCTGTAGTCGTGGGAAAACTGGGGATGTTTTTTATCGTGCACAGATTGAGAAAGGTGATAATCTGCTTGAGCGTTTAGAAGTATGGGTGTTGAGTATTCGTTGGCTGCATTCTAATGATCCTATGACAATAAATGACAGACCATTTCAAGATCATTTGACAGACCACTTAATAATAAAAATTTGAATCTTGTTTTAATTCTTGACCAGGATAATCGGGATTGGCGTTCTCTCTGTGTTTCAGAGGATTTTGAATTCTTTATGCTTTGAGTGTTTATTCAAATAACAATAATTAAAAGTGGTCTGGTGAATTAATTTTTAATGGACTGTTTTATAGGTCGATAAACAGAATAGGATGTTTATCTTTCGCCCTTGGAGTCCGTGCGTCCAGGGCAGCACTTTTGCCTGGTATCGGGCAATGAGCCACGACCCTATCGTGGCTCATCTCTAAACAGGAACTCCCATGAAGAGTCTTGCCGGTGGCGACACCCCCCACCAGCCTCTGGCGGGTTCGCAATTTCTACAGCAAAGTGATCGCAATCTTTGGGACATCATCGAAGCCGAACGGCGTCGCCAACAACACACCATTGAGCTGATCGCTTCCGAGAATTACCTGAGCCGCTCCGTTTTGGACGTGCAGGGCTCCTTGCTCAGCAACAAGCAGGCGCAAGGCTATCCTGGGCAACGGATTTACGGCGGGTGCGAACAAGCCGATCAAACCGAAGAGCTGGCTATCGAGCGGGCCAAGTCGGTTTTTGGGGCCTCTTACGCCAATGTGCAGGCGCACTCGGGCAGCCAGGCCAATCTGGCGGTGTATCTGGCCTTGCTCTCACCGGGCGACACGATTCTGGCGCTGGATCAAAGTGCGGGCGGGCACCTTAGCCACGGTTCGCATTTCAATGTGTCCGGACGCTGGTTTCAGACTTGCTCGTATGGAGTGGATCGTCAGACGCAATGGGTCGACATGGACGAGGTTCGTGCCCTGGCCCACAAGGAACGGCCACGGTTGATCATTGCCGGAGGTTCGTCCTATTCACGTACGCCAAATTTTGCCGAATTCAGAAATATCGCCAATGAAATCAACGCTTATTTAATGGTGGATTTGGCCCACGGCGCGGGGCTGGTGGCGGCCGGTCTGATGGAATCACCTGTCAAACATGCCCATGTCACGACCTTTTCCACACATGGCACCTTACGCGGACCGCGGGGTGGGATTATCTTGAGCAATGAGCCCAAGCTGGCCGAGCGCTTAAGTCAGGCCGTATATCCAGGGCTGCAAGGCGGACCTTTGCTGAACATTCTGGCCGCCAAGGCGGTGGCTTTGGGTGAAGCGATGAGCCCATCCTATAAAGCCTATGCCCAGTCCGTCATCATCAATGCGCGCAGCTTGTGTCGCCGCTTGTCCGAAGGTGGGCTGACGGTGGTGTCAGGGGGAACAGACTGTCATTTTGGTGTGGTGGATTTGCGCCCTTGGGGGCTGTCCGGGCCTTTGGTGGAGCAGGTTCTGGCTCAGCTGGGCATTAGCTTGAGTAAACACCGTGTGCCGTATGAGCAAGCCTCTGGCGCCTACTCGGGGGTACGGGTCGGCAGTGCCGCCTGTACGACTCGCGGTTTGGGCGAAGATGATTTCAAGGAAATTGGCGACATGATTCTGGCCTTGCTGGGCGGGGTGCGCAGTGGTTCGCGCAATCCCCGCACCGAGAATGCCATTTTGGAAGGGGTCGCAGACCTGAACCGGCGATATCCCTTGATGTACTGATTTTTCCCGGCTCAGCCTTTGCCCTGACGCAGAGCGTTGGCCAGACGCAACATGGCGGACTCGATCTCGTAGGCGGTCAGGGAGGCATAGCCCAGCAGCCAGCCCTGTTGTTTTTCTTCACCAATGTACAGACGGCTCAAACCCGGCAGTTGAACGCCAGCACTCAAAGCGCGGCGCAGCGTGTGTTCTTCTGACCAGCCCGGCTCCAGAAAGCAGGGAATCTGCAAACCGCCTTCAGGTCGGGCCGCACGAACGATTCCTTGCAAGTGCTGCTCGATGGCTTCCAGCATGATCTCCCGCCGCCCGGCATACAGCTTGCGCATGGCGCGAATATGCGAGTTGTAATGTCCGTCTTCCATAAAACGCGCCAGCGTCAGCTGCAGGATTTGCGGTGTGTGACCATCCATGATGCTGCGTGCCTGGGTGAAGGGTTTGACCAGCTCGGGTGGCAGGGCCATATAGCCCATGCGCAGGCCTGGATACAGGGTTTTGCTGAAAGTGCCCAAGTAAATTGTGCGTTGGTATTTATCCAGCCCCTGCACACACGCCGTGGGTAAGCCGTCGTAATGAAATTCGCTGTCGTAGTCGTCTTCCATAATCCAGCGGCCATTTTCAGCCGCCCAGTGTATGAGCTCCAGACGACGTTCCAGGGACATGGTGGCCCCGGTGGGGTACTGGTGCGAGGGCGTCACGTAAATGCAGTTCGCGCCGCTGCGATCTTCATTCAGCAGATCGGTGCGCAAGCCTTGCTCGTCCACGCCAATTGGTACGACACGAGCCTCGGCTGCTTCAAAGGCTTTGCGGGCGCCGAAGTAGCCAGGATTTTCAACCAGAATAGGTTTGCCAGCATCGACCAGTAATTGTGCGCACAGAAACAAGGCCTGGCGCGTGCTGCTCAGAATCAAAATCTGATCAGCGGAGACCTTCGCACCACGCTCCAGATTCAGGTACACGGCAATCGCTTTACGCAGGGACTCGGTGCCTTGCGGATCGCCATGCAGCAGGATGTTGGCTCGATAGTCTTTCATGGCCTGACGCTGCAGGCGTTCCCACACATCGGTGGGGAAGTTGCGGGTTTCCGGCAGGCCAGTGGCAAAGGCCTTGATGGTCTGTTGATCGGCAATGCCGCCACTTTCAAACACGGCGCGACCCCGACGGCTTAAGCCCGTACCGGGTTCCATTACGCTGCGTTTCAGATCCTGGGCTTTGATGCGGCGATAGGCACTGCCGCGCAGCTCCGTGCCGACCGACTCGGAAACATAGCTGCCCGAGCCCTCGCGCCGCACGATAAAGCCGTCTCGATGCAGTTGAACATAGGCGTTTTCAACCGTATCGCGGGCCATGCCCAAGGATTTGGCCAGGGAGCGTGTGGCAGGCAGCTTGACCCCTGGACCCAGGGCGCCATCCAGAATCAATGCCCGCAAGGCACGCTGAATGCGCTGGTGAAGATCCAGGGATTGAAGTTCGTCATCGTTAAGACGCATCTTCAAGGTGTCCAGTTCAAACGAACGCGTCATGCGGTCTGCTCCAGAGAATATTAATGGTCTGACTAGTCAGACCATTGTGCTCGTAGACTTGATTGTCATTGCCGAAATAGGGGGGGCCTGTTCCGGCGTTCAGGTTTGTACAGGATTTCAGCAAGTATGTCCCGACCCTTTAATTTCAGCGCAGGGCCCAGCGCCTTGCCAATGGATGTTCTATTGCAAATACGTGATGAGCTGCTTGATTTTGCGGGCACAGGGGTGTCCGTGATGGAAATCAGCCATCGTTCCCAGCCTTTCATGGATTTTGCCCATCGTACCGACGCCGCTGTGCGTCGTGTTCTGGCCGTGCCAACGGACTATCACGTCTTGCTCCTGCAAGGAGGGTCGTACCTGCAGTTTTCTCAAATACCGATGAACTTGCTTCATCAAGCAAACACAGCGGACTATATACATACGGGTTTATGGTCGGAACAGGCGGCTAATGCCGCCAAGCAATATGGGAATGTCGAAATCGTAGCCAGTTCTTATGAAACTGGATTTGATCGTATTCCCGAGATTAATGAATCTAATATTAATCGGGATGCAGCGTACTTGCATTACACAGAGAACGAAACTGCACAGGGCTTGCAATTTTCAAAACCACCTGCTTCACCTATTCCCTTGGTGTGTGATGCTTGCTCCAGCTTGATGTCAAAACCGATTGATGTCTCGGCTCACGATTTGATTTATGCCTCGGCCCAGAAAAATATGGGAATTGCCGGTGTTACGCTGGTATTACTTAATCCCGCTATTTTAGACAGGCCTTTGGAAAATACGCCACAAGCTTTGGATTTTTCCATTCAAGCAAAAAAGAAATCGCTATTAAATACACCGTCAACCTTTTCCTGGTATGTGCTGGGTTTGATGCTGGAATGGATAGAGCGTGTTGGTGGAATAGAAGTATTGCACAAAATAAATAAGAAAAAATCGCAGCTGCTCTATGAGCTTATTGATAGCAGTGATGGTTTCTATATCAACAATGTTTTGCCTGACTATCGATCCATCAATAATGTCCCATTTCATATTGCTGAAACTGATTTAGATATTTTATTTGTTGAAGAAGCGCAAAAGAATGGTTTTCACGGCTTGAAGGGCCATCAATCAACGGGGGGCTTGCGCGCCAGCATCTACAACGCCGTCACCTTGGATGCGGTACAGGCGCTGGGAGAGTTCATGCGCGAGTTCAAGCGCACGCACGGTTAGGGCGTGCGCCTGCTTTGCAAGGCGGCCAAGTAAGTAGCCGCGACGAGGGTAGAAATTTTTTTAAGGAAAAGCGATGTACGACAACACACTCAGCCTGGCTGAATTCGACAAGGAATTGGCTCAGGCCATTCAGGGCGAAGAAAGCCGTCAGGAAGATCACGTAGAACTGATTGCCTCGGAAAACTACGCCAGCCCTTTGGTTATGCAGGTTCAGAACTCCGTGTTTACCAACAAATACGCCGAGGGTTACCCGGACAAGCGTTACTACGCCGGTTGTGAATTTGTAGATGTAGCCGAACGTCTGGCTATTGAGCGTCTGAAAGCGGTGTTCGATTGTGATTACGCCAACGTACAGCCTCATGCTGGAGCGCAGGCTAATACTGCTGTGTTCCTGGCTTTGCTCAAACCGGGCGATACGGTGATGGGGATGAACCTGGCTCAGGGTGGTCACCTGACCCACGGTAACCCCATCAATATTTCCGGGCGTCTTTACAACATTGTTCCTTACGGCGTTGATACCCAAACCGGGCTGATCGATTACGACGAAATGGAGCGCATTGCTATCGAGACCAAGCCCAAAATGCTGATTGGTGGTTTCTCCGCCTATTCGCGTGTGAAGGATTGGGCGCGTATGCGCCAGATTGCTGACAAGGTCGGTGCCTGGTTCTGGGTGGATATGGCCCACGTAGCTGGTCTGGTGGCGGCGGGTGAGTACCCCAGCCCCTTGCCACACGCCCATGTGGTCACCAGCACAACGCACAAAACTCTGCGCGGTCCACGTGGTGGCGTGATTATGGCTAAAGGGCAAAGCGAAGATTTCTACAAACGCCTGAATTCTGCTGTATTCCCAGGCGTGCAAGGCGGCCCCTTGATGCACTTGATTGCGGCCAAAGCCATTGCTTTCAAAGAGGCTCTGCAGCCGGAATTCCGTACCTATCAGCAAAACGTGGTGCGTAATGCCCGCGCCATGGCGGCGGTACTGATGCAGCGTGGTCACAACATCGTGTCAGGCGGGACAGATAACCACATGATGCTGATCAACTTGTCGACCAAGCCCTACACCGGGCAAGAGGCCAGTGATGCCTTGGCAGATGCCTATATCACCGTGAACAAGAATTCGGTGCCCAATGATCCCCGTTCGCCCATGGTGACCTCGGGTATTCGTATCGGAACGCCGGCTGTAACGACACGTGGCTTTACGGTGGAGGACTGCGAGCAGCTGGCGCATTACTTGTGTGATGTGCTTGATGCTTATGAGGCTGGCACTTTAGATAAGGTCAAGCACGAGATCCGCGAAAAAATTGTGAGTCTGTGCCGAAGCTATCCGGTGTATCAGGTGCAGACGGAGCCAGCGCAGCTTTGATTTGATAAATTTTTTATAGGAGCCCAGCCACTTTGGTGGTTGGGTTTTTTTTATGATTGAAATCGCTGTGGACTTGAGTGGTCGTATCTTGGTTGGTTTTTACTTCACGGTGGCTTTTTTAGGATATTTGATTTTTAAGTTAAAAGGTGCCCATTTCGTTCTTATGGATTATTTATGGTCATTTTTTAATAAAGAAAATTATTATCATGATTTTTTGGAAAAGGAACGTAGAGACAATTTGGATGTAGAACGGTTTAAGTTGATGTTTGGCGTGAAAGGTGTGCAGTCTATTGATTCGGTACAAAGGGCTGTGCGGTGGTCCAAGCGCTTGTCTGTCTCTTTACGAGAATTAGGTAAAGCTGGCAAGTGGGTAGATTGGGATAAGCAAGAGGTCACGGAGCCGACGAAGTGCTATGGGGGAGGTGTTTTTGGAGCCGCTTTATTAGTGCTTATGCTGCTCATTATGTCAGTTGGCTTTTCATTAAGCTCCAGGGTTCTGGTGCAATTTAAAGAAAGTAAAGTCTGGGCATGGCAAGGTGAAGATTACTTCAGTGCATTTCCGCTAACAAATGAGCAGGATTGGGTTCTTCGGAAAAAAGATTGCTTTGGTGGTTTTAAAGGGGCGGATTTACCGTTGAGTCCGGATGAAATTGATTATATGTGTATGAATATGGGTAGTGAGAGTTATTTGAAGAGTTTTCGCTCAGGGATGGCTGCTCAGAAATATTTTGGAGTTTTTTCTTTTTTTGTTTTTCTTTATTTTTTAATTGTTTTTAAAATTGAACTTTCATCTTTTTCAACCGCTTCTCGAGTACACAAGTTGGTCAATAAGCCGTAGTTGGTTTCTGGGGTAGGGAATTGGGGGCTTAGCCCCACAGCTTCCAATCTCCATACCCCTTCGCCCGCAGCTCACAAGCCGGGCATTGCCCGCAGCCATATCCCCAGTCATGCAGGGTTTCCCGCTCGTTCTGGTAGCAGGTATGGCTGTCTTCCTGAATTAGCTTCACTAAAGCATCCGAGCCCAACTGGTGGGCCAGCTCCCAGGTATCTGCTTTATCCAGCCACATCAGTGGTGTTTCCACGGTCAGTGGGCGCTCGATCCCCAGGCTTAATGCCACCTGCAGTGCTTTCAGCGTGTTGTCGCGGCAGTCCGGGTAGCCCGAGTAATCAGTTTCGGACATACCGCCAACCAGCGTATCCAGTCCCCGACGGTAGGCCAGGGCGCCAGCCAGGGTAAAGAACAGCAGGTTTCGACCCGGCACAAAGGTATTGGGCAGACCATCTTCCTGCATGGCGATAGTCATGGATTCAGTCATGGCGCTGCCGCCTATCTGAGCCAGGACGCTGGCATCGAGCACATGGTCTTGCCCCAGGCGCTCTGCCCAGTGCGGGAACTGCTGGTAAAGCTTGTCTCTTAGTGTTTGTCGACACTGCAATTCCGCATGGTTGCGTTGGCCGTAGTCAAAGCCCACGGTTTCTACAAAGGCAAAGCGGTCCAAAGCCCAGGCCAGACAGGTGGCTGAATCCTGTCCGCCCGAAAAGAGAACCAGTGCCCGGCGGCGGGGAGTGTGCGGCTTCATGCTTTGACCTGTGCGGTGCTCAGGGCGCGGCGCTTCATGGTGCTGATCAGGGAATTGAGCAGTACGCCATACATGGGTACAAACAGCAGCAGGCTGACGCCCAGTTTGATGACGTAATCGACGACGGCGATCTCGCCCCAGTGTTCGGCCATGAAGGGATTGCTGCTGTGCCAGAAAGCGATGCCGAAAAAGGCCAAGGTATCCAGTGCCTGCCCAAAGATCGAGGCGGCCGCTGGAGCAAGCCACCATTGTTTGTAGTCGCGACGGATGCGATCAAAGACCTGTACATCCAGCAGTTGCCCTAATACATAAGCGGCAAAGCTGGCCAAGGCAATACGGAACACAAAGCTGTTGAATTCGCCCAGTGCTTGCAAGCCGTTGAACTGGCCTTCATTAAAAAGCACCGAGACCACATAAGAGGCGATCAGGGCTGGAAACATCGCGCGGGTAATCACGCGGCGCGCTTCGGACTTGCCCATCAAGCGGACGGTCAGGTCGGTAGCCAGAAAAACAAAGGGAAAGCTGAAGGCTCCCCAGGTGCTATGAAAGCCGAATAGTTCAATAGGAAGTTGAACCAGATAATTGCTGGCAATCACAATAAAAATGTGAAAGGCAATCAGAAGTCGCACGTAGAACGACAGCCGTGAAGACGGCACGGTAGGCAGAGTCATGTCTGGACCTTTTTGGTGGATGGGGTGAGGGAACCCATTGGAAATGGACTGCAACCGACTATTGTACGGTCAGTTGCGGTTCGATGGAATGGTTGTTGCCCGCAAGTGTAGCGTGTGCATCAGACGCGCTTATACGTCTGCCTTGATGAGGCTTATGGCACAAAAAAGGGGTAGGGGGCTTGCAGAGGCTCAAACAAGCCCGCTTGCCAAAGCAAACGAACTTGTTTGGCTCGTTCTTGATGAGCAGCCCTTAGGCCGATGCAGGTTGCAGGCACTCTATCAGCAAGCGCTTGTGCAACTGGTGTACTTCTTCAAAGGGCACGGGCGAGTTCTGTGGTCCCAGAACCAGCAAAACCATCAGCCACATCAGGGAGGGAGAGGCGGCCAGGATGTAGTCGGAGGAACTGACGTCGGGGCGGATGAGACCTCGCTGGATGCCCAGTTCAAAAAACGCCTGATTGGCGGTGTAGTTCTGGCTCAGGAGCTGTTTGCCCCAGTAATGGGCCAGATCCGGCACGCGGCCACTTTCTGTCATCAAAAGCCTGAACATGGCTTGCACGTCCGGGTTGGACAGGCGTTCATACAACTGGTGCAGGTACTCATCCACGATACAGGACAGGGTGTCTGCCTCGGAGGTATCGGATAACTCAAAGGTATTGCCATCAGGCGGCAGCAGAGTGCTGTGGAGCATGTCCTCGAACACTTCATCTTTGCTGCTGTAGTGCGCGTAGATGCCGGACTTGGATATCCCGGCGCGCGCGGCGATGCGCTCCAGCGAAGTACCCAGAAATCCCCGATGAGAAAACTCTTCAAAAGCGGCTTTCAGGATTTCGCGTTTGCGCTCAGCTGACGGTAAGTAACGTCGCTTGTTTGTGCTTTCGTTTTTAGGAGGTTTATTTTGGTGCGTGTCTGTCATGTCATCCTGTGGGGATGGGCAAGATATGGGGCTTGCAGTATATCAGGCCACTTGTCCCAGGCCGATGGCAAGCCAGCCTGGCTGCGGCTTGAGGGCTTGACGAGGGGCTGTGCTTGTTTTGTCACATTGCTGTGGAAATAATAGTTGTGCCATGAGTCTGGGTTACCGCTTGTTTCACTGGATTGCATCGCCTTTGTTTTTTTTAAAAGCCTGAGTTTTTTAGTGAGGCTTTATTTGTTTTTTCACTTGTTTTTATTTCCCTATTCCATAACAGGCACGGTATAACAACAAATGTGGCTGAGGCTGGTCGTTTTTTATCTGCCATGAACTTGATCTAACGCAAAGGTTTTTTATGGCTCTTTATTAAAAGGCCTGCATACAAAAAGTTTAGATGTAAACTGGTGTATTATTAAAAAGACTAAGCAGTCGTATCTGCTTTTTGTATGTACTTTTTGCGGAGTGGCAATGGTTAGCAGGCAGTCCCTTGATCAGACTGAGCAGTTAGACGCATCCGCACGAGCCGCCTGGGCTCGTATCTGGAGTTCCATCTCCCCCGAATCGCAGTTTCTTGCCTGGATGGACTGGATACGTCATCTGGCCCTTAGCCCTGGCAAACAAGAACAGTTGCGGCAGTTGGCGCAAAGCCAATGGGAACAGCTATTTCGTGAATGGAGCGAGGAGCTGGCCGCATCGGCCCAGTCGTCTTTGCAAACCTCAGAGCAAGCTGCAGCGCCTGCCTATACCGACCGCCGCTTTTCGGACCCCGCCTGGGATCGTTGGCCTTTTAATTTGCTGCGACAAACCTATCAGGCGCAGCAGCAGTGGTGGCAAAGTGCCACGGAAGGCGTAGCCGGTGTGGAGCCTCATCATCAAAAACTGATTGCCTTTGGTGCAGAGCAATGGTTGAACATGCTCAGCCCCAGCAACTTTGCCTGGACCAACCCCTTGGTGTGGGATAAAACCCTTGCAGAACAGGGGGATAACTTCAGCCGTGGCCTGGAGAACTGGCAGCAGGATATGCAGGCCCAGTTCGCGGGTGAACCGCCCGTAGGCACCGAAGATTTTGTGGTCGGCAAGGATGTGGCGGCCACGCCGGGCAAGGTGGTACTACGTAACGAGCTGGTGGAACTGATCCAGTACACGCCTTCTACCAAGCAGGTCCATCCAGAGCCTGTGCTGATCGTTCCGGCCTGGATCATGAAGTACTACATCCTGGATCTGTCCGAACAAAATTCCCTGATCAAATACCTGGTGGATCAAGGCCACACGGTGTTTTGCCTGTCCTGGAAAAACCCGCTTGCCGAAGATCATGCCTTCGGGATGGACGACTACATTCGCCTGGGCTGGAAGGCCAGCCTGGATGCTGTCAACGCCATTGTTCCCGGCCAGAAAATCCACGCCACCGGCTATTGCCTGGGCGGCACCTTGCTGGCGATTGCCGCGGCTGCCATGGCACGCGATGGAGACGACAGGCTTGCCTCCCTGACGTTTTTTGCGGCCCAAACCGACTTTTCCGAGCCGGGCGATTTGTCCCTGTTCATTGACGAAAGCCAGGTCAGCTTGCTGGAAGCCCAGATGGCCGACGAGGGTTACTTGCGCGCCAATCAGATGGAAGCGGCTTTTCAAATGCTGCGCTCCGCTGATTTATTGTGGGCGCCCATGGTTAATAAATATTTATTAGGCGAACGTCGTCCTTTAAATGATTTGATGGCATGGAATGCCGATGCCACGCGTATGCCCGCCACCATGCATTCGCAATATTTGCGTCGCATGTATTTGAATAATGATTTAAGTCAAAACCGTTATCCGGTTGAAGGCCGTATCGTTTCTCTGGCGCAAGTTAATTTGCCTGTTTTTTGCGTTGGCACGGTTTCCGATCACGTTGCACCTTGGCGTTCCGTTTACAAACTGCATTATCTGGTGCCTTCCGAGATCACCTTTGTATTGACCACCGGCGGGCATAACGCCGGCATTGTCAGCACGCCGGGTCATCCGCGTCGCAAATACCAGATACATACCCGTGCAGCCGGTACCGCCCCCGTTCTGGTGGACGACTGGCAAGCGCAAGCGGCCTCGCATCAGGGTTCCTGGTGGCCCGCCTGGACTGAGTGGTTGAAAGCGCGCTCGGGTGCGGAGGTCAAACCACCGCAAATGGGTGCGGCCAAACAGGGCTATGCCCCCGTTTGCCCGGCACCCGGTCAATACGTATTAGTGAAATAAGCAGTCAGTTTGTACAGGCCCGCCAAGCAGTGGGCTTGCCACTCTGTTTTATGTCGGCAACAGGCGCAAAGCCTGTCGCTGACGTGCTGTTTTGCCTTGACGGCAGTTCTCCTTTTTCTCATTAGGCATTTTTCCAATGGCCCCACAGACCTACGATTTGAGTATCAAGCACCGAAGCGCTGCGCGTCGCCCTCATTTCGCGCTGGCTGCCTTGCTGCTTGCCCTGGCGGGTTGTGCCTCGATGGCACCCGATTACGAACAGCCCGCTTCCCCCGTTCCACAAGCCTACCCGGATCTGTCCGCGGGTCAGGCCAGTGCGGTGCGAGCGCGCGATCTGGGCTGGCGTGAATACTTTAAAGATCCGGTTCTGAGCAAGCTCATTGAGACGGCGCTGGAAAATAACCGCGATATGCGAGTGGCGGTGTTACGGGTGGACGAAGCCCGTGCCATGTTGAATTTGCAGCGCAGCGAACGCTTTCCTGAATTCACTGTGAATGGTCAGACTGCACGTTCGCGTGTGCCCGGTGATATGAACCCCAGCGGCCAGGCTGTGACGGGCGGCGATTATCGCGCCCAGGTCGGCCTGACCAGTTGGGAGCTGGATTTGTGGGGCCGTGTACGTAGCCTGGAAGATGCCGCCTTGCAAGGCTGGCTGGCTACCGAGGCAGGCCGACAAGCCGTGCATGTGGCTTTGGTCTCGCAAGTGGCCAATAACTATATTGTGGTGCGCGAGCTGGACGAGCGTGTGCGGATTGCCCGCAAAAGCGTAGAGACTCGTCAGGAGTCCTACCGCATTTTCTCCCGTCGCTATGAAGTGGGCGCAACGTCCAAGCTGGATGTGACGCAGGTGCAAACCTTGCTGACGCAGGCTCAGTCCATGCTGGCCCAGCTGGAACAGCAACGTGCGGTGCAACTGCATGCTCTGCAACAGTTGCTGGGCGCCGATCCGGGTGTGTCCCCAACGGGCGCGCCTTTGAATGAAAACATCATGCTGGCCGAGCTGGCGCCCGGCTTGCCGTCCGATCTGATGGTCTGGCGTCCTGACATTATTGCGGCTGAACACAAGCTGCGTGCTGCCAACGCCAACATCGGTGCAGCCCGCGCCGCTTTCTTCCCCCGCATTGCCTTGACCGGCAATTTTGGCACCGCCAGCGCCGAGCTGGATGGCCTGTTTGATTCGGGCAGCAAAGCCTGGATGTTCGCTCCTACGATTTCCCTGCCTATCTTTGATGGTGGCCGTCGCAGCGCCAATCTGGATGTCTCTTACGTGCGTCGTGACATGCGTATCGCGGAGTACGAGAAAGCCATTCAAACGGCCTTCCGCGAAGTGTCGGATGCCTTGTCGACTCGTCATTGGTTAAGCCAGCAGCTGGAAGTTCAACTGGTGGCCCGTGGCGCCCAGACCGAGCGCGCCCGGCTGGCGCAGATGCGTTACGACAACGGTTCGGCTGCCTATCTGGAAGTGCTGGATGCGCAGCGTGACTTGCTGGATGTGGAGCAGCAGGTGGTGCAAACGCGCCGTGCGCTCCTGGCCAGCCAGATTGCCATGTACAGCGCCCTGGGCGGTGGGCTGGACCCCGCCGAGCCCCTGACTAACACCCATACATCCTCTAATTCGGATCCATCCTCGAGCCAGCTATGAGCAAACAATCTTCTTTGAAAAAAAATCTTGTTCCTGTCCTAATCGTTGCCGGGGTTCTGGGCCTGGGCTGGTGGGCATGGCAGAAAATGTCCAACACCGGCCCTGGCGATGGCTTTGTCAGCGGCAATGGCCGTATCGAAGCGACCGAGATTGATATCTCCACCAAATTTGCCGGACGTATCCAGAGCATTGCCGCTCACGAGGGCGACTTTGTGAAAGAAGGCGAAGTACTGGCCATCATGCAGCAGGACAGCCTGGAAGCGGCTCGTGATGAAGCGGTGGCCGGTTTGCGTCAGGCTGAAAACAATGTGGCGGCCTCTCAGGCCCAAGTGGCCTTGCGCGAAAGCGATGCCATCGCTGCCAAAGCCTTGATTGGTCAGCGTGAGTCGGAGCTGGATGCGGCTCAACGTCGTCTGGCCCGTTCTACTACCTTGTCCAAAGAAGGTGCGGCTTCGGCTCAGGAACTGGATGATGACCGTGCCCGTGTGCGGGGTGCTCAGGCTGCCGTTGCCGCTACCAAGGCTCAGGCCAATGCCGCAGAAGCCGCCATTAATGCTGCCAAGGCTCAGTTGATTGGTGCCCAGTCTGCCGTGGAAGCCGCCAAGGCGGCTGTGGCTCGTATCGAAGCCGACTTGCGCGACAGTGAGCTGGTCAGCCCCCGCGATGGCCGTGTGCAATTCCGTGTTGCCCAACCCGGTGAAGTGCTGGGTGCCGGTGGCCGTGTGCTGAATGTGCTGGACCTGTCCGATGTATACATGACCTTCTTCCTGCCTAGCGAAGTGGCCGGCAAGGTGGCCTTGGGTACGGAGGTGCGACTGGTTCTGGATGCCATTCCTGATATCCCGGTTCCAGCGACTGTGTCTTTTGTGGCCAGCTCCGCCCAGTTCACCCCCAAGAGTGTGGAAACGGCTTCGGAGCGTCAAAAGCTGATGTTCCGAGTCAAGGCCCAGATCGCCCCCGAGCTGCTGAAAAAGCACCTGGAGCAAGTCAAGACCGGCTTGCCCGGCGTGGCCTGGGTCAAGCTGGACCCCAATGCCAGCTGGCCTGAGTCGCTGACTTCTACCTTGACGGAGTAAACCATGCCCAAGCAGCAAGCGGCGGCCGTTGCTCGCGTTGTTGAGCTGAGTCAGCGTTATGGCGACACGCTCGCACTGGATCGTTTAAGCCTGGATGTTCCTGCTGCTTGCATGGTCGGACTGATTGGTCCTGACGGCGTGGGCAAGTCCAGCTTGCTGTCCCTGCTGGCTGGTGCCCGCGTGATTCAGGAAGGCCGTATTGAAGTGCTGGGTGGCGATATGGCGGAAAAAAGCCATCGCGACCAGATTTGTCCGCGCATTGCCTATATGCCTCAAGGCTTGGGCAAGAACTTGTATCCCACCTTGTCGGTGGAAGAAAACCTGCAGTTTTTTGGCCGTCTGTTCGGGCATGATGCTGCCGAGCGCCGTCGTCGAATTGACGATCTGACGCGTAGCACGGGTCTGCATCCTTTTCTGACACGGCCCGCAGGCAAGTTATCAGGCGGTATGAAGCAAAAGCTGGGTCTGTGCTGCGCATTGATTCACGATCCGGATTTTTTGCTGCTGGATGAACCGACGACAGGCGTAGACCCCTTGGCCCGTAAGCAGTTCTGGGACTTGATCGAGCGCATTCGTATCGAACGCCCCAGCATGAGCGTGATCGTGGCCACCGCCTATATGGACGAAGCCCAACGCTTTGATTGGCTGGTCGCCATGGATGACGGCAAGATTCTGGCAACAGGGTCGCCTAACGAGTTGCTGGAACGCACGGAGAGCAAAAGTCTGGAGCAGGCTTTTATCCGCCTTTTGCCTGAGGACAAGCGCCAAGGCCATAAGGCCGTAGAAATCCCTCCGCTGGATGTGGATGCAGACGATATCGCCATTGAAGCCGAAGGACTGACGATTCGCTTTGGCGACTTTACCGCCGTGGACAATGTGTCCTTCCGTATTCGTCGTGGCGAGATTTTTGGCTTTCTGGGATCAAATGGTTGCGGCAAGTCCACCACCATGA
Source organism: Alcaligenes sp. 13f (assembly GCF_020496585.1). Lineage (NCBI taxonomy): Bacteria > Pseudomonadati > Pseudomonadota > Betaproteobacteria > Burkholderiales > Alcaligenaceae > Alcaligenes > Alcaligenes sp. 13f. The sequence goes on along the minus strand of NZ_JAHKKC010000009.1, from coordinate 154,711 downwards.
AGATGCTGACCGGCTTGCTGCCCGCATCCGAGGGTCAGGCCTGGTTGTTCGGCCACGAGGTGAATCCCAAAGATATTGATACCCGCCGTCGCGTGGGCTATATGTCGCAGGCTTTCTCCCTGTACAGCGAGCTGACGGTTCGACAAAACCTGGTACTGCACGCCCAGTTGTTCCACGTCCCCGAGGACGAGGTGGAGGGCCGGGTAGCTGAAATGGTGGAACGCTTTGAGCTGGGCCAGATTCTGGACCGCCTGCCCGATGCCATTCCTCTGGGCATGCGTCAGCGTTTGTCCTTGGCCGTGGCCATGGTGCACAAGCCAGAGCTGCTGATTCTGGACGAGCCGACCTCCGGGGTGGACCCGGTGGCGCGCGATAACTTCTGGCGTTTGCTGATCGAGCTGTCCCGCCGCGACAAGGTCACGATTTTCATTTCCACCCACTTCATGAACGAGGCGGAGCGTTGTGACCGCATGTCCATGATGCACGCTGGCAAGGTGCTCGATAGCGACACGCCTGCCAATCTGGTGAAAAAGCGGGGTGCCGCGAATCTGGAAGAAGCCTTTATCGGCTACTTGCTGGAAGCCAGCGGTCCGGAACCTGAAGTGGAGCCCGCTACAGAACAAGTCGTCGCAGCCCAAGGGCAGGAGCATAGCGACAAGCGCGATCGCTTTAGCCTGCAACGTTTGTTGAGCTACACCTGGCGCGAAGCGCTGGAACTGCGCCGCGATCCGGTGCGTGCCACCTTGGCCTTGGCCGGCTCCTTGATTCTGCTGTTCGTGATGGGCTTTGGTATTACGCTGGACGTAGAGGATTTGCGCTACGCCGTGCTGGACCGTGACCAAACCAGCATCAGCCAGAACTACGCCTTGAACCTGTCCGGTTCACGCTATTTTCTGGAGCAGCCTCCGTTGACGGACTATCAGGATCTGGATAACAGGATGCGACGCGGCAAGATCGCGCTGGCCATTGAGATTCCCCCCGGTTTCGGGCGCGATGTTCTACGTGGCAGCAATCCTGAAATTGCCGCCTGGGTAGATGGCTCCATGCCTACCCGTGCCGAGACTATCCAGGGTTATGTGAAAGCCATGCACCAGCAATGGCTGGTGACACAGGCCAAGGAACGTCTGGGAGCGGGGGCCTTGGTGGTACCGGCCAGTATCCAGGACCGTTACCGCTACAACCCGGACGTCAAGAGCTTGCCGGCCATGGTTCCCGCCGTGATTCCGGTGCTCTTGCTGATGCTGCCGGCCATGCTGACAGCGCTATCGGTGGTGCGCGAGAAAGAACTGGGTTCCATCATCAATCTGTACGTCACGCCGGTGACGCGTGTGGAGTTCTTGCTGGGCAAGCAGATTCCCTACATTGGCCTGGCGATGATCAACTTTCTATGCATGTGTTTGCTGGCGATCACAGTTTTTGATGTTCCGATCAAGGGTAGCTTCCTGACCCTTAGCCTGGCCACCTTGATGTTCTGTGTGATTTCAACCGGCATGGGCCTGGTTGCGTCTACCGTCACCAAGAGTCAGATCGCTGCCATGTTCTTTGCCATGATCGGCACCATGCTGCCTGCCACACAACTGTCTGGTTTGTTGAACCCGGTGTCCTCCATGGAAGGAATCAGCCGCTGGGCGGGCGAGATCTACCCGGCCACCCATATGTTCAATATCAGCCGCGGTGTGTTCAACAAGGCCTTGGCTTTTTCGGACTTGCATGGTGCCTTGTTCGCTTTGTTGTTGGCGATTCCGGTGGTCCTGGGCGCGGCAGTCATGCTGCTGAAAAAGCAGGAGAAGTGAGATGAGAAAACTCAAGAATGTACTGTTGTTGGGGCGCAAGGAACTATGGAGTCTGGCCCGCGACCCCATGATGCTGCTGCTCATCGTGTATGTGTTTTCGGTCTCGATCTACACCTCGGCAACGGCTCAGCCCGAAACCCTGAACAATGCGCCCATTGCGATTGTGGATCAGGATCAAAGTCCCTTGTCGGCCCGGATCAGCTCGGCCTTTTATCCGCCGGAATTCATTCACCCGCGCATGATCGAGTACGGAGAAATGGACTCGGGCATGGATACCGGAGAGTTCACGTTTGTGCTGAACATTCCGCCTGGTTTCCAGCGTGATGTGCTGGCTGGACGTAGTCCCGAAGTGCAGTTGAACATTGATGCCACTCGCATGAGTCAGGCCTTTACCGGCAATAACTACATCCAGCAGGTGGTCATGGGCGAGGTCAACGAGTTCGTGCGGCGTTACCGCAGTGTGGACACCTTGCCGGTTGATCTGGCCTTGCGCGTGCGCTTTAACCCCACGCTGGAAAAAGCCTGGTTTGGCAGTATTGCCGAGGTCATCAACTCGGTGGCGATGCTGTCCATCATCCTGACCGGCGCCGCCCTGATTCGGGAGCGCGAGCATGGCACGATCGAACACTTGCTGGTGATGCCTGTCACGCCAGGCGAGATCATGGCGTCCAAGGTCACGGCCATGGGGCTGGTCGTGCTGGTGGCGACGGCGGCTTCGCTGAACTTTGTGGTGCGGGGCCTGTTGGGCGTACCGATTGAAGGCTCCATCCCGCTGTTCTTGTGCGGCGCGGTGTTGTGCTTGTTTGCCATGACTTCCATGGGGATTTATCTGGCCACCTTGTCGCGCAGCATGCCGCAATTCGGTTTGCTTCTGATGCTGACCTTGCTGCCCATGAACTTGCTCTCGGGTGGACGCACCCCCCGCGAAAGCATGCCTGAAATTGTTCAGAACCTGATGCAGCTGGCTCCCACCACGCACTTCGTGTCCTTGGGTCAGGCCATTTTGTTCCGTGGCGCAGGGATTGAAACCGTATGGCAACCCTTTTTAGCCCTGCTGGTGATCGGGACAGTGTTGTTCCTCCTGTCACTGCGGCGTTTTCGTAACACCATCTCTCAGATGGCTTGATGGACTGGGCCCCGTTAGGGGGCACTTTTTTCCTTTAAGGAGATTTCGATGAGCATGGAAACACTTCCCCTGGATCTGTACAAGGCCAATGTCGAGTTGCAATTGCGTATCACCCGCCTGCTGCAGGAAGGGGGGCATCGCTGGCTGGCATCCGTACAGAAAAGCAATTTGCGCAGCATGGAGCAGACCACGGCTGAAATCGAGGGCTTGCTGCAAACCGGCAACTGGCAATCCTTGGCCACCTTGCCCGCCGACACGTTCTGGCGCTTGTTCCAGCATGGGGTCAACGACAGCCAGACCATCAATCAATTGGCAATTCAGAACCAGACCGAGTTCACCTCCGGTTTGCAGCAAGCGCTGGAAGCCTGGCAAAAGTCGGTGTTGGCGGTCGTCAGTGACACCAGTGCAGCCGTGCCTGTGATGGATATTTTCAAGCAGTGGGGCGCTCCTTGGGCAAATGCTGCCAGCGCCTCTGACACTAAAAAGGGAGCATGAGCGGTATGTCTACGGTTAAACGCACGGCGTTGGTGACAGGTGGGATGGGCGGTCTGGGTCAAGAGATTGCCCGTGCCCTGCATGATGCGGGCCACCAAGTCCTGGTGACTCACTCGCGCAGTGAGGCCGATGCCCAGGTCTGGCTAAAAGAGCAGGCCGATGCAGGTTACGTGTTCCAGGGCTATCACGTTGATGTGGCCGACTTCGAATCGTGCCAGCAGATGGCACAAGCCATCGAGAAGGATGGCCTGCAGGTCGACATCCTGATCAATAACGCCGGTATCACGCGCGATGGCACGTTCCGCAAGCTCAGCAAAGACAAGTGGGACGATGTGCTGCGCGTCAATCTGGACTCGGTGTTCAACGTGACCAAGCCCTTTATCGACGGCATGCTGGAGCGTACCTGGGGCCGGATCATCAACATCTCGTCCATCAATGGCAGCAAGGGCCAGTTCGGCCAAACCAATTACTCGGCCGCCAAGGCAGGGATGCACGGCTTTACCAAGGCGCTGGCTCAGGAAGTGGCGCGCAAGGGCGTGACGGTAAACACGATTTCCCCCGGTTATCTGGCCACGAAAATGGTCATGGCCGTGCCTGAAGATGTGCGTAACAGCATTATCGCGGGCATTCCGGTTGGCCGTTTGGGCAAGCCCGAGGAAATTGCGGCGCTGGTGACCTTTATTGCCAGCGAAGCAGCCGGATTTATGACAGGTAGTAATGTCGCCATGAATGGCGGCCAGCATATGTACTAAGCCCGACTCTGTTCGGCTGCTGCCTGTATGGGCCCGCTTGTCGGGCCTGGGACTTACAAAAGGAATGGATATGCACAAAGATATCGCGATTGTTGCTGCGACTCGTACCCCCATCGGCCGCTTTCAAGGGGGGCTGTCTACGGTGCCCGCCCACGATTTGAGCGCACAACTGATCCGTGCCGTGCTCCAGAGCACGGGCGTGGCAGCCGAGCAGATTGATGAGGTCATTCTGGGCCAGATTCTGACCGCCGGAGCGGGTCAGAACCCGGCCCGTCAGGCCGCCGTGAAAGCTGGCCTGCCTTATGAAGTTCCCTCCATGTCCCTGAACAAGCTGTGCGGCTCGGGTTTGAAAGCCGTGCATCTGGCGGCGCAGGCTATCGCGTTGGGCGATGCCGAGCTGGTGCTGGCCGGTGGTCAGGAAAGCATGAGTCTGGCTCCCTTTGTCGTGCACAAGGCACGTACCGGCCTGGGTCTGGGCCACGCCATGATGGACGACACCTTGCTGCGTGACGGCCTGACCGACGCTTTCCACAACTACCACATGGGTATCACGGCAGAAAACCTGGCCGAGCGTTACGGCATCACCCGTGAACAGCAGGATGCGTTTGCGGTGGAATCCCAGCGTAAAGCGGTCGCGGCCATGGAAGCCGGACGCTTCAAGGACGAGATCACCCCGATCGACGTGCCCCAGCGCAAAGGCGACCCAGTCCGTGTCGAGGCCGACGAGCAACCACGCGCACAAACCACCCTGGAATCCTTGGCCAAGCTGCGTCCCGCCTTCAAGAAAGAGGGCACGGTCACAGCGGGCAATGCGTCCACCATTAACGATGGCGCTGCCGTGCTATTGCTGGCCAGTGCAGAAAAAGCCAAGGAATTGGGCCTGCCCGTTCTGGCCTGGATTCGTGGCTGGGCCAGCACGGGTGTAGACCCGGCCATCATGGGTATTGGTCCTGTCTCGGCCAGCCGCAAGGTCTTGAAAAAGGTAGGTTGGGAACTGGATCAACTGGATCTGATCGAAGCCAATGAAGCCTTTGCCGCCCAGTCGCTGGCGGTAGCCAAAGACTTGCAGTGGGATATGAACAAGGTCAACGTCAATGGCGGCGCCATTGCTTTGGGTCACCCCATTGGGGCTTCCGGCGCGCGCGTACTGGTGACGCTGGTTCATGAAATGCGTCGCCGTGGTGCCCAGAAAGGTCTGGTCACCTTGTGCATTGGCGGTGGTCAAGGCGTCGCTATTGCCATTGAGGCCGCTTGAACAGATAGCTGATTGAAGGGAGAAGATGATGACAGATAAGTCTCGTGACGACAGCACGGCTTGGTCCTCCTGGATGATGAATCCCTGGAACCTGGGTCAGACCGTCTCCTCGTACTTTGTGGACGCCTGGCAGCGCGCCATTCTGTATGCCGATATCGAGCGTCAGGTCGGGGATCAGTACCAGGCCCAACGCAAGGTTGAAGTGCCCAATGTGCTGAACTTCCCGGCTGAACTGGTCATGTCGGGTCTGACTCTTCCCCGACCGGTCAACTATCTGATGGTGCGTATTCTGGCACCGGAAGATCAGCCTACCGATCCCAGCAAACGTCCTTTCCTGGTGGTGGACCCCCGGGCCGGGCATGGGCCAGGGATCGGTGGCTTCAAATCCGACAGTGAAATTGGTGCCGCGCTGCAAGCAGGGCATCCTTGCTATTTCGTCGGTTTTTTACCGGACCCCGTCCCCGGCCAGACGGTCGAGGATGTAATGCGTGCCCATGCTGCCTTTGTCAGCAAAGCGGCTGAACTGCATCCGGAAAGTCAGGGCAAGCCAGTGGTGATCGGCAACTGTCAGGCGGGCTGGCAGGTCATGATGGCCGCCGCTGTCTGGCCGGAGTTGTTTGGCCCGCTGATTCTGGCTGGTGCACCTGTGTCTTATTGGGCTGGTCGCAACCCCATGCGTTATGCCGGTGGTTTGCTGGGCGGCAGCTGGTTGACTGCCATGACCAGCGACCTGGGCAATGGCCGTTTTGATGGCGCGTGGCTGGTCAAGAATTTCGAGAATCTGGACCCGGCCAATACCTTGTGGACCAAGCAGTACAACGTGTACGCCAAGGCGGACACCGAGGCCGAACGCTATATCGGCTTCGAGAAGTACTGGGGTGGTTATGTATTCCTGAACGATGTGGAAATGCAGTACATCGTGGATAATCTGTTTATCGGCAACAAGCTGTCTACGGCTCAGTTGATGACTTCGGACGGTATCCGCATCGACCTGCGCAATATCCGCTCGCCCATTGTGGTGTTCAGCTCCTTTGGCGACAACATCACGCCGCCTGCACAGGCTTTGGGCTGGATCACCGATCTGTATCTGGACGACGATGATGTACGCAGTCACGACCAGACCATTGTGTTCACAACCCATGACCGTATCGGGCATTTGGGTATTTTTGTGTCCGGCAGTGTGGGCAGCAAAGAGCACCGTAAGTTTGCCAGCACCATTGATCAAATTGATCTGCTGCCTGCTGGCATTTATCGGGCCACGGTTGAAGAAACACCTGATGACGACACCTTGTTGAATGACCCGTATTTGATGTCGGTGCGTCAAAGTAGCCTGGCTGAAATTACGGAGATTGTGCAGCCTGATTCCGAGTCTGATCGCCGCTTTGCTGCCGCTGCCCGCCTGTCGGAGATCAATCTGGCTTTTTACAAGAGCACCTTGAAGCCTTGGGTAAAAGCTTTGTCCACGCCTTATACCGCCGCGCTGCTGGAGGCATTGCATCCCATGCGCTTGTCGTACGAGTCCTGGACCAGCGCCCACCCCTGGGCCGCCACGATTCATCAATGGGCCGAGAATATCGCGCAGCAGCGCCAGACCGTGGACGAAGATAATCTGTTCCTGGAAGCGCAGGAGAATTTCTCCCAGGCCATGGAACGGGCCTTGAATAATTACCGTGACCGTCGCGACAGCATCTACCAGATCTGGTTCGACACGGTATACGGCTCGCCCTTGCTGATGGCGCTGGCGGGCCACGCTCCGGGGGATTCTGCGCCGGCACGCCCGCATCCTGGCAGCTCGCCCGAGCATCTGGCTTTTGTGCGTCAGCAAATGCACAGACTGGACGGTTTGTTGAACGAAGGCGGTTTGCTGGAGGCAGCACTGCGCGGTTTGTTCCATATTGCCAAGCAGCGCAACAGCGTGGACGAGCGTTATCACCATGCCGCCATGCGCTTGCGCGAGCAGTACGATGCTGGCAAGTTTGATATTGAAAAAATGCGCGCTGCGATTCGCGAGCAGGCCTTGGTGCTGGCGCATCATGGTCATAAAGCTGTGGAAGCGATTCCGCACTTGTTGAGCAAACATACGCCAGAGGAAATCCGTCTGGTGGCGTCCCTGATCAAGAAACTGATCAGCGCCATTGATGAGCAGGATGCGGCTCCCGAGGCCGTGGTCAAGGCGTCTGAAGAAGTGTTGGGCTTGTTCGAGGCGGCCGCCAAACAGCAGGAGCAGGGCGGGAAGTCGAGCAGTGCAAACACCCAGCCCGTTGCTAAAACAGCAAGCAAGGTTGCAACGAAAGCCGCTGTTAAAACGACGCCAGCAGTGGCTAGTAAGTCGACCGCTCCTGCTTCAGTAAAGCCAACGACGGCCCAGCCGGTAAAGAAAACGGCTGCGAAATCGACGGGTACATCGTCAACAGGCACGAGCGCTAAAACAGCTGCAACAGCACCAGTGAAACCAGCCGCCAAGCCAGCGACTAAACCGCTTGCCCAAACCTCGGCAGGCATTCCGGCTCAAGCGGCAGCCAAGCCCGCAGCTGAAAAGCCTGTAACTGACAAGCCTGCTGCTCGTTCCGTGGGTGATACCAAGGTCGGTGCCGCTGCAAAAGTAGAGGCGGCCAAACCCCAGGCCAAGTCTGCAATGAGTTCGTCACCAGCGTCCGGGCAGGGCAAGGCTCCCACCAAGCCTGCCAGCACAGGCGCGGCTTCCAGGACTCGTCAGCGCAAGTCTTGAGACTTGGCTTCAGTGAATTTTTGAAGGAGTTTTCAGTATGAAGTATTCATTTTCCGGCCACTCTGTTTTGGTAACGGGGGCTGCCTCGGGTATCGGTGCCGCAACGGCTCGCCTGCTGGCGGCCAATGGCCTGTCGGTTGTTGTGTCGGACGTACAGGCCGACGCAGTTCAAGCCGTGGTCAAGGAAATTGAGCAGGCCGGTGGCAAGGCCGTGGCGAACGTGGCCGACGTTACTCAGCCCGATCAGCTGAAAGCCGCTGTCGATTGCGCCATCGAGCATTTCGGTGCCTTGCACTTTGCCGTTAATAACGCGGGTGTGGGCGGAGATTCCGGCCCGGCTGGCGAGATGGATCTGGACGGCTGGCGTCGTCTGATCGACATCAACCTGAACGGTGTGGCTTATGGCCTGCGGTATCAGATTCCCGCCATTCTGGCCGCAGGTGGGGGTGCGATTGTGAATATGTCGTCCATCATGGGCCTGGTGGCCAACCCCACTTTGCCCGGCTACAACGCCGCCAAACACGGGGTGATTGGCCTGAGCCGTTCTGCCGCGCTGGAATATTCCGCTAAAGGCATACGCATCAACACCATCCATCCCGGTTATGTGGATACCCCGATTCTGTCGGGCTTTGATGATGCTGCCCGTGCAGCGTTGGTAGCCCAACACCCGATTGGGCGTTTGGGCCATGCCGATGAAATTGCCCACGCTATTGCCTTCCTGCTCTCGGACGGCGCCAGCTTCATGACGGGCGCCTGCATGGTGGCCGATGGGGGTTACACCTCTCGTTAAGTTGGGGGATTACATCGCTGCAAGAACAAAATCAGTATTTTCATTCAAGGCTAACCAGCGAAAATCCGGGCCCCACTTTGAGCGGGGCCTATTTTTTTTAAGGGGTTCTACGATGAAGTATTCATTCTCTGGTCACTCTGCGCTGGTTACCGGCGCTACCTCGGGTATTGGTGCTGCAACAGCCCGCTTGCTGGCTGCGAATGGCTTGTCTGTGGTGGTATCGGGTCGAAATCGAAGTGCGCTGGACGAGGTGGTCAAGGATATTGAAAAAGCCGGTGGCAAGGCCGTTGCGAAAGTAACGGACGTGACTAAGCCGGATCAGGTGAAGGAACTGGTTGATTGCGCCATCGAGAACTTCGGTGCCCTGCATTTTGCGGTGAATAATGCAGGCATTCTGGGTGGTTCCAAGCCCGTTGGCGAGCTGGATCTGGACGATTGGCACAGCCTGATTGATACCAATCTGAATGGTGTGGCTTACGGTTTGCGCTATCAGATTCCGGCAATTTTGGCAGCCGGTGGTGGGGCGGTTGTGAATATGTCGTCCATCATGGGGCTGGTCTCCAATGCGCGCTTGCCCGCTTACAACGCAGCCAAGCATGGCGTGGTCGGATTGAGTCGTGCGGCGGCGCTGGAGTATTCCTCCAAGGGCCTACGCATCAATACGATTCACCCCGGCTATGTGGATACGCCCATCCTGTCTGATTATGACGAGGCCGCACGCGCCGATCTGGTGACTCAGCATCCGATTGGTCGCCTGGGGCATTCTGACGAGATTGCTCATACCATCGCCTTTCTGCTCTCGGAAGGGGCCAGCTTCATGACAGGTGCGTGCCTGGTAGCCGATGGGGGCTATACCGCCAAGTAAGCGATCGTGGAGGTGGCTTTGTTGATTTGATGGTTGAAGCCACCCCCGCAGGTTTGTGCTTAAAGAAGTTCTGATGCCTGTGCTCGATTTTTATGCGAATACCGGCATCTTCTTATTTCACGCCAATGGTCTTGATCGTACGAGTCCAGCTCTAGGCTTTATTAACTTTCTGGGGCTGGATATACAACACGGCCATGATCAACAGTGCCAGGCAGATAATAGCGGACAGAATATTGGTACCGCTCCAGCCTGCAAAGCTGAACAGAAAGGCCGGTGCGAACGCCCCCAGTGTGGCGCAGATGGATACACCCAGATCATTCAAGCCCTGTACCTCCAAAAATTGCGGTTTGCCTTCGAGGGATTCCGTCAGCAAGGCGCTGCCACCCACATAGGTGAAGTTCCAGCCTAAGCCCAGAATCAATAGCGAAAGGGTGAGCATCGTGTAGCTGTGACCAACAATATTGACCAGGCTGCTCACGAGCAAAAGCAGGATGCCGGTGATGGCAATGGTTTTCAGGCCAAATTTCTGGATCAGAATGCCGGTAAAGAAAGAAGGGGCGAACATGGCCAGCACATGCCATTGAATCGCGGTGCTGATGTCTGAAAAATGCACATGAAGATGGGACATGTGCATGGACGCCTGAATCATCAGCAAGTTCATGATGCCGTAGCCAATCGCGGCGATGCAGATGGCAATAGCCAGCGTCTTGTTATGCAGAACCAGGCCCAAGGTCTGGCCACGATTGGTTTTCTGGCGCGCCGCAGGCCGAGCTGGCCGCACTTCCTTGATGCACAGATTCAGGATGAACGAGACCAGTGCTAACAAGGTGAAGGCGGCGTAGCAGGCGGCGAACTCGGGCCCGAAACTGCTGGTTTTCAAACTCCGTATCAGCAAGGGGCCTGTTACGGCGGCAATTACCCCTCCGGCTACAACCAGAGAGATAGCACGCGGTTTGAGCATGCTGCCAAGTCCGTCGGTGGCGGCAAAGCGGTTGAAGTTGGCAAAGGCAATGTAAATGCCCAGCAAGGCATGCGATGCCACCAGCCAGGAAAACTGTTTCAGTTCGATTGCCCAGTAACCGACCACACCCGAGGCGGCCAAGGGCAGGCTGGCCAGCAAAAAGGATTTTTTCCGGCCTATGGCGGCCATCAGCCTGGAGGCAGGCAGTGTGAACAGCATCACAAACAGGAACTGAAAACCGTAGGGCACGGTGGATAGCCACGGTTCGGGAGCCAGACTGCCACCGACCAGGGCCGCCATGGTGACGGACATGACGGCGGTGGTCAGGTTGATGGATTGGGCCAGGAAATAAAGGTAGGTTCGAAACGGCAGGCGGGTGGCTGTCATGGTGCTACACGGTGATGAAGCTTGGGGTGGAAGGTTGCGCGAATACAAGCCTTGTTGTTGAGAGCAGGGCAATGCAAACACAGCAAATGAAAAGCAGTCGGGACGATTTTGGAGTGTCACGACGCCCTTGTCTCGAACAGTCGGTGTACTATCCTGAAAACTGTTAGTTAATTTTTTCTAACAGTGACTGGAGGCGGGCAGCATGGATTTTTACGAACGTCTGAAGAAAGCCATTCTTCAGGCTGAATGGGCGGTGGGGCAGCAACTGCCTTCCATTCGCAAGATGATGGCGACAGAGAGCTTGAGCCATCACACCGTGGTTAGTGCTTACACCCGTCTGGTTGGCGAGGGGATGCTGGAGGCTTTGCAAGGTCGCGGTTATTTTGTGGCGCGCTGGTCGGGTTTGGGGGAGCATTTGCCCTTGTCCCCGTCCGAGGTGACGACGGACCCCTTGCTCAAAATCTTGCAGGCCAAGCCCGAGCAGTGCAAGTTGGGCTGCGGTTGGTTGCCTGTTCCTTGGCGGGACACGGATGCCTTGGCCAAGGCCATACGCAAGACGGCGCGTTCGGGGCGCAGTGGTCTGGTGGAGTATGGCGATATTCAGGGCTATCTGCCCTTGCGCAAGCAACTGTCCATGTTGCTGCGGCAATCGACCTTGATCGAGGTCTCTCCTCAGCAGATTGTGACGACTCTGGGGGCGACTCAAGCGCTGGATCTGATTGCGCGGACTGTGATTGTTCCGGGCGACCATGTTTTGGTGGATGAACCCTGTAATGGCAATTTGATCAAGTTGATTCGCTTGTGTGGGGGCGTGCCGATCGGGGTGCCGCGTCTGGCGGATGGGCCGGATGTAGGGGCTTTGGCGCAGATTTTGGGCAGGCACAAGGTGCGGGCTTTTTTCTGCAATAGCACCTTTCATAATCCGACCGGGGCGGGTTTGAGTCCCAAGGTGGCCTTTGCCGTGGTCAAGCTGGCGGTGGAGCACGATTTCCTGATTGTTGAGGATGATGTGTACGGGGATTTTTTCCCTGGCGTGCGGCAGACGTTTGCAGGGTTGGGGGATTTGGAGCATGTGGTTTATATAGGCAGTTTTTCCAAGTCCTTGTCGGCCTCCTTGCGGATTGGCTATATCGCCTGCGGGTTGCAGTTGCTGGAGCCCTTGATTCGGCTAAAGCTCTTGACCAGTGTGGCTGTGCCGGGATTTTGCGAGCGTTTCGTCAATACGATTTTGGCCGATGGCACGTACGCAAAACATACGCAGGCGATTCAGCGGCAGTTGATGACGCATCAGCAAATTGCGCAGAAAGCGCTGATGGAATACGGCTGGGTATTTGATGTGCCGGCGCAGGGCGGGATGTTCTTGTGGGTCGGGCATCCGGAGATGCCGGATTTGACGGCTTATATAGAGAGGCTGGAGCAGCAGGGGATCTTGCTGATGCCGGGATCGTCGTTTGCGGTAGACAAGGATTTCAAGGACAGGATGCGCTTGAATGTGGCGCATTTGACTCAGGAGGTGATGCCTTGTTTGGGGTGGGTGTAAAGGTTGCGCTGATTGACTTGGCCTCGTTTTGCTTTGCTCGGTTTAGATTGCTTTCTTGTCTGATGCGCCTCGGGCGGGTAGCAGGGGGCTCGTTCTGAAAGACGCCATTCAGGTTCGCCCCAGAGCTGAGCGGCTGAGTCCTTGCCGACGCTGCGCGTCGGTCCCCTTGGCAATGGCAGGATACGGGCGCGCCCTTAACTTGCCCGGTGATGTGTCCCCCGGACACATCACAAGCGTCGGGCGTGAACAGAAGGGCGTTTGCACCCCGTATCCCGCAATCGCCCGCGGCAAGAACTCTGACTCGCCGCTCAGCCCTGGGCGAACCCGAATGGCTTATTGAAAGAAAATAGAGTCCCTCTGTGTTTACGATTTTGATGGCTTTGGCTTTGGCTTTGGCTTTGGCTTTGGCTTTGGCTTTGGCTTTGGCTTTGGCTTTGGCCTGGTTGGGGATTGCTTGTGTTGGTATTTGCCTTTGCTTGGTCTGGTCGGGTGTGGGGTATCGGGCCAGTTCGTGTGGGGTCAAACTGTCTGAGTCTACTTAAGTGACTGAGCAGGCAAGGAGTCGCCTGACGTGTTTGGCGTTCAGCGTGGGATGCTGAAAGATGACGATAGATCAGAGCTGTATTTTTGTTGTTTTCGGTAGCGGGGTCCGAGCTGTAGAGATTGCTTCTTTTCTCCGCTTTTTTAAAGAAAGCCCCTGTCTGCTGTTAGCGGACAGGGGCTTGTTCCTGTGGGGCTTGGTTTAGCTTACGGTTTCAGGACGGGGTGGTGTCCTGCCAGTGGTTTCATGTTTTCCACGGCGTAGGCGACGTTCAGAATGCGAGCTTCTTCAAAGGCGGGGCCGATGATTTGCAGGCCGACGGGCATGCCTTCGGAGATGCCGGCTGGCACGGTGACGGCGGGCAGGCCGGTCAGGTTGCTGGGGCCGGTAAAGCGGATGCCTTCGTCGATGAAGTCCAGGGTTTTGCCGTTGATGTTGACGGTATCGGTGCCGATATTGGGGACCTGGCAAGGCAGGGTGGGGGCGATGATGACGTCTACGTCTTTGAAGGTGGCGGTAAATTGCTGTTTCAGTGCACGGCGTACTTGCTGGGCTTGCAGGTAGTCGATGCCGCTGAACAGTTCGCCCAGTTCAAACAGGAAGCGGATGTCGCCGCCGAAGTCGTCGGGGCGTTTGATCAGGTCTTGGTGGTGGATGGTGGCAGCTTCGGTCAGGCTGACGGCCAGCTCGGCCCATTCGGAGTAGCGCAGGGCGGGGACTTTCAGCGGGATGATTTTGGCGCCCTGTTTTTCCAGGTCGGCCAAGCGGTCGCGGATTACTTTTTCGATTCCGGCGTCCACGTTCTTGAAGAAGTAGTCTTCGATGATGCCGATGCGCAGTCCTTGGACCTTACCATTCAGTGCGCTCAGGTAGGAACCGACGGGAACGTTGGCGCATGTGGGGTCGCGGCCATCAAAGCCGGCGATCACTTCCAGCATGGCAGCGGCGTCAGCCACGGTTTTGGACATGGGGCCTACGTGGTCCAGGGTCCAGGCCAGGGGGTAGACGCCGAATTTGCTGACGCGGCCATGGGTGGGTTTCAGGCCGACGATGCCGCATGCGGCCGATGGGATACGGATGGAACCGGCCGTGTCGGTGCCCAGGGTGTTGTAGGAGCTGTGAGAGGCCACGGCTGCACCCGATCCACCGCTGGAGCCACCGGGGACGCGGTCGGCGTTCCAGGGGTTATGGACGGCACCAAAGTGCGGGTTGTTGTTGTCGATGCCCCAGGCGTATTCGTGCATGTTCAGCTTGCCGGTGAAGATCACCCCGGCATCGCGCAGCTTGGTAGCGACGGTGGCGTCATCTTTGGAGACAAAGTCCTTGTGGATTTTGGAGGCCATGGTGGTGACCTCGTTCGCAAAGTAAATATTGTCTTTCAGGGCCAGCGGAACACCGTGGAACACGCCTTTGTACTTGCCGGCCATGATGTCCTGTTCCGCTTGTTTGGCGCTCTTGCAGGCCTGCTCAGCGGTAACAGAAATGTAGGCGTTGGTTTGCTTGTTGGATTGCTCGATGTAGCTCAGCAGGTTGTCGGTCACTTCAACGGGGGAGACGGCTTTGCTGCGCAGCTTGTCGGCCAGATCGATGACGCTCAGTTCAAGCAGGTCTTTATTCATGGTGGTCGCCTCCGGCCAGGTGTTTGATTGCTACGTCTGCATCGTCAATAGCGATGCCTTCCAGATTGCCTTTCATGGCCTGGATTTCGCGCCATTTGACTTCCAGTTTCTCCAGATGCTGGGGGCTGGGATGTATCCCTTTTGCCGCCAAGGCGTCTTTCACACTTACCGTCATTTGTCTTCTCCTTGTGGTGGTCATAAAACAGGCATGCATAAATCGCGCGCACAAAAAAAGCCCCACCCCTGGTGACAGGGAGTGAGGCTTTATTGCCTGCATGTCGCTGGCAACTTTGGCAGCGCATGCATCTGTTTTGGCAGACAAAGTTGTCTGCCTAATTAATCTACAAAATATGCCTTCTGAAAAATACTAGGGTTTTCCAGCGCTTGGGATGACGGCAGTGCACACAGGCTTGGCGGGCCTTTGGCCGCGGACCGAGCCTCCATGTTTACCCTGCATGGATGGTTTGCCAGCAGGTTTTTCGGATTATTCCTAGACCTGCACGGCGCCCGGAATCTTACGATTTGAAGCATCGTTTACCGGCTTCACCGCCCAGTACGTACGTCTTCCTAATAAAACCGAGGCAGACATCAGGCCAGGAACTTTGGAGGCCGCTGCCACTTTTGTCATCCTGTACCTCTGATTCCAGGGAGTAAAAAAAGGAGCCAGTCTGGCTCCTTTTTTTACTGGTTGGCTGGACTTTCCTGCCAGCGCAAATAGGCATTGCGGGTCTGGGCAGAAACGGACTCCAGTACCTTTTGATGCGCCACTTTATGACGCGCCAGCAAACGCGCATCCGCCACGGTGCGGGACTTGCAGAACCAATGGCAGCTGTGTTGAAACAGGTACAGCTCTGCGGACAGATGAAAGGCCCGGCTCTTGGGGTCCAGCTGCTGCGGGTTGTCCACCATATGGCGCAGCCCGGCGGCATGAATTTGCAAGAGCTGGCGGAAATCCCGTGTCATTGACGGGATGATGCGTTCTGCGTAGGGCACACAGAAGGGCAGCATGCCCACTCGGGTGCTTTCAGCCGGTTCCTTTTGCAGCAGATCCGCCAAAGACTGCACCTGGCTTGCCACGGCGTGTTCAGTTTGGGCAAACATGTCCAGAACCTGCAGTTGGCGCGAGGGATCCTGTTCGCCGATGGCGCGGGTATAACCTTCTGTCAGCGTTTCCATATGACGCTCCAGCTGGAAGCTGCTCAGGTGGCGGCCCAGCAAGATAATGCGCCCGCGTTGATAGCGTGCCCGCACAAAATGCAAGGCAATAGCGGCGATCAGAAGAAGTATGACTGTGTCCATCACTCGTGTTTCCGTGCTGGGTCAGGCACCTTGTTCTTGTTTCCCCGCTGCAGGGTTACGCCCGACCATAAAAAACTGCTGCCAAAATAGCAGCCGGCCATTGTATCCCGTCATTCTTTATTCTTGTTTTCATTCTCCTCAGGGATTGCCACAAGTGACCCGCATAGATTGCCTAGGCCTGCAACGCTGAAGGGGGATGCTGCCATTGCTAGTGGTCCCCAAGGTCGAATACGGATTCAACCTTGGCGAGCCAGCCATGCAGGCTGTCTCATAGAACGCATACGGGAGCTGGCACGCTGGCATGGTTCGGGATCTTCAGCGGCCAGTCATTTGAAACATGCGCCCAGCAAAATAGCCTGTATCTAGGAGGGACAAGAGTTTCTTGTCTGAATCTGAAGGGCGGACGGAGAAATGACGCTTGTACCCGCTATGCTTGGGCTGGAAAGCGGGTGGGGTTAGAAGTTGTGGGGAGCAAGCTGCGGTTGCAGTTTGATTCCCAACGCGTGCATGACTTTCAGAATGGTGCCAAAGCTTGGATTGCCTTCGCCAGACAGGGCTTTGTACAGGCTTTTACGCCCCAAGCCCGTTTCCTTAGCCAACTGGCTCATACCCTTGGCGCGAGCAATATTACCTAAGGCTTTTGCAATAAAAGCGGCATCGTCGCCAGCTTCTTCCATGCAGGCTTCCAAGTACAGCATCATGTCTTCCTCGGTTTGGAGGTATTCGGCGCTATCCCATTTGCGTAACTTGATGGTTCCCATGATTAAAGCGGGCTCGGAAGCCAGGTCCGTAGTGAATGCGCATTTCGGACACCCCTTCGCCGACAGGCTCTCAGTCTCCAAAGTCGCAGTTGCCATCTTCCGCTCGGTCAATACGAACCTGAATCCGTCTGGCGGCCTGCTTGTCGCGCAGACCGCCAAACCAGTGATCGAAGGTATCGGTGGTGTGGATAGTCTTCATGGGCTGGTTGTATAAAACAGGATACAGTCAGTCAAATACTGCTTGGTATTTATTTGTCTTCCACAAAGCGCATACGGAAGCGGCGGCCCTTGATATTGGCGTTGGCGATGCGGTCGAAATATTGACGCGCAATCCGGCGGTCCAGGGCTACGTAGGAACGCGCATCAGTAATGGCAATCTTGCCCACTTGGTCGCCCTTCAGGCCCACATCGCGGGTCAGGGCGCCGAGCAGGTCGCCGGGGCGCAGCTTGTCTTTTTTGCCACCCTGAATTTCCAGCGTCATCATGGGCGCGCGTAGCGGCTCTTTGGACTGCGAGCGCAAGGCTTTCAGATTGCCCCATTTCACTTCGCTGCCCTGGAATTCTTCAATCAGCTTCACCCAGCGCTGTTCGCTGCGTGAGACCAGATTCAGGGCCAGGCCTTTTTGATCACCACGGCCAACACGGCCAACGCGGTGAATATGCACTTCGCTGTCCTTGGTGACGTCCACGTTGATGACGGCGCCCAGATTCTGAATGTCCAGACCGCGCGAGGCCACGTCGGTGGCGACCAGTACGGCGCAGCTCTGGTTGGAGAACTGCACCAGAATTTCGTCGCGATCACGCTGTTCCAGATCGCCGGTCAACGCCAGAGCCTGGATGCCTTCGGATTGCAGTTCTTCCACTACTTCCTGACAACGCATTTTGGTGTTGCAGAAAATCAGGGTAGAGGCGGGGCGGAAGTGCTCCAGCAGTGTCACCACAGCAGACAGGCGCTGCTCGGGGTGAACTTCGTAAAAAATCTGTTCGATCTGACTGGCATCGTGCAGCGCTTCCACTTTGACTTCGGCGGGGTTTTTCAGAAAGCGGGAGCTGAGCTTGCGGATATTTTCCGGATAAGTGGCGGAGAACAGCAGGGTTTGACGACGGGGCGGGCAGTGCGAGGCAATGGCCACGATGTCGTCGTGAAAGCCCATATCCACCATGCGGTCGGCTTCGTCCAGCACCAGGGTTTTCAGGGCGGACAAGTCCAGATTGCCGCGCTCCAGATGGTCCTGAATTCGGCCCGGAGTTCCCACCACCACGTGAGCGCCATTGCGCAAGGCTTCTGTTTGCGGGCGCGAGGGCACGCCACCACACAGCGTCAGCATGCGCACGTTAGGAATCTGGCGGGCCAGACGACGCAGCTCGGTGGTGACCTGATCGGCCAGCTCGCGCGTGGGACAGATCACCAGGGCTTGCGGCGTCAGCTTGCTGGGGTTGAGGGTTTGCAACAGACCCAGGCCAAACGCGGCGGTTTTGCCGCTGCCGGTCTTGGCTTGGGCAATCAGGTCGCGGCCTTGCAGAATCAAGGGCAGGCTTTGTTCCTGAATGGCCGTCATTTTTTCAAAACCCAGGCTATCCAGGGTTTCAAGCAAGGCGGGCAGAAGGGGAAGGGTACTGAAAGAGGTATGGGGCACGATGGGTGACATCAAAAAGAACTGCAAAATAAAGGATTTAGCGACAGTTTACCGGTATCTGTACTATGTGCGGAGTCTTGTTCCCTGTTCTTAAGTCGCTCACTGGAGGTAAGTTACCATCAGCCAGTGGTGTCGCCTCAGCCTGAGGGGGCAGTTGCCTAGGGTAGACGCCAGTGCAAGGTTCCGAGCTTGGCTGTCACTGCCCAGGAATAGAAAAAAACCCCAGGCCACCTAACCCGGGGTTTAACCATGATTTGAAGAAATAATGAATGTGTTGTCTATTACCTGCTTTTAAGCCAGCTACGTTTTTCGATGTCGACTTACTCTGGCTTGCGTACTCGCACGGCGGAGACGGCGGCAATTGAGATCAGCGCGGCAACAATAATGTAGACCGCTACCGGTACCCAGGAGCCATCGTAGCGACTCATGAGCCATGTTGCGATCAGTGGTGCTGTTCCACCCGCCAATGCCGCCCCAATTTGATAGCCTAGGGTGATGCCGGTATAGCGGACACGGGTGGCGAAAATTTCCGAAAACATGGTGCCCAGCACGGCGGTGATAGGAGCCCAGATAAGTCCCAGGGCGACCACGGTAGCAATCATCAAGGCTGTGGTCGAGCGTTGGTCAAGCAGCAGGAAGTAAGGAATGGCAAACAAAGCCATAGCGACTGCTCCAGCAATAAAGACTTTGACGCGACCGATGTAGTCAGACAGCAAGCCCATCAGTGGAATGCAGAAGGTCGTGACCAGTGTGGCGACAGTAACGGCGTTAAGAACATCAAAACGTTCGTATTTGAGGCTTTCGCTGGTAGCGTAGCTGACCACAAAGGTAGAGAACAAATAAAATGGCGCCGTCTCTACAATCTTGGCGCCGATGGCGATCAGCACTTCACGCCAGTGGTCGCGCACAGTTTCAACCAATGGCATTTTGGCGACCTGACCCTCTGCCTTGGCTTTTTGAAAGTCGGGTGTTTCATCAATGCCATTTCGTACCCATAGACCTAGAAAAACCAGTCCCGCGCTGGCCAGAAACGGGATGCGCCATCCCCAGCTCATGAACTGTTCATCGGGTAGCAGGCTCATTAATGTCATGGCTAAGGTGGCCAGTAACATGCCAATCGTGACGCCCATTTGTGGAACGCTGCCAAATAAGCCGCGCCGATTTGGCGCTGCATATTCATAGGCCAACAACAGCGCACCGCCCCATTCGCCACCAATGCCCAAGCCTTGGATCAGGCGCAGCAGCACCAGCAAAATGGGTGCCCAGACGCCGATATAATCGTAGCCTGGCAGCAGCCCAATCAGCACGGTGGCTCCACCCATCATGGACAAGGTGATGACCAGTGTTTTCTTGCGTCCGATTCGGTCCCCAATATGAGCAAAAATCAAGCCGCCTAAGGGACGAATAAAAAAGGTCAGGGCAAAGGAGAGGTAGGCCAGCATCAAACCGACGACGGGGTCGAAGGTAGGGAAAAATAGCTTGTTAAAGACTAGTGCGGCAGTTGTGCCGTACAGAAAATAATCAAACCATTCAATAGAACTGCCTGTCAGGCTAGCCAGAAGAACGCGCTTGGCGGAGGCGCGTTTTGCAGGAGCGGTGTTGACTGTTGCCGTCATGAGGGGATTTCCTTGTTATGGGTCCGCGTTGAGTCGATCAGCCCGGTGTGGCGGTCGAGGACTGTTCTTGCCAAAAGTCGTAGGCCAGCGTGGCGGCAGCCAAGTCTTCCAGGGCTGTGCCAACGGCTTTGAATAGGGTGATTTCGTCTGCACGACGGCGGCCAGGATGTCGGCCCCGGCATAGGTCCTCCAGCGTGGCGGCAATTTGGCTAGTCTCGAATTGCCCGGATTTAATGGGCTCCAGAATGTCTCCGGACTTCATCGGGGCTTCGTCTGTGTCAACAAATACGGTGGCACGTGTAAAGCAGGCGTCATCACTTTCACGCATGGTGGGTGTGAAGCTGCCGATCAAGTCCAGGTGAACACCAGCTTGCAGCCATTCGCCATGAATCAGCGGAGCGGTAGCCAGCGTGGCGCAGGTAATAATGTCGGCCTGGCGTGCGGCGCTCTCTAGCTCACGTGCGTGATGGGCTTCAAGGCCATTGTGGTTTAACTGCTCAACCAATGCCTGTGCATTGTCGTCATGGCGATCCCAAACCAGGACCTGACGGATGGGGCGCACGGCGCGATAGGCATCGGCCAGCAGGCTGGCGACTCGCCCTGCGCCAACCACCAGCAGAGTTTGCGCGTCTGGTCGGCTTAGCCAGCGCGCCGCCAGGGCCGAAGCCGCCGCGGTACGGCGCGAGGTGATGACATCACCATTCAACGCGGCCAGCGGCTTGCCCGTGGTGGCATCAAACAGCGTATAGGTGGAGTGCAGGCCAGGCAGCCCTTGTTGGCTATTATCTGGAAAGATGGATACGGTTTTCAGACCCAGGCGTTTGCCTGTTTGCCAGGCGGGCATCAGCAGTAGGGTGCCCGATGTTTGGCCGGCGTTGTCAATCGGGTGATTGTGCCGTAATGGCACATTGCAGCCTTCAATGAACATGGATTCAATCGCTGTTAAAAGACGATCGAAAGGTAAGAAGCGCTCAGTTTGCGCTTGATCCAGGATTTGCATGTAATCTACCATCAACGTACAGGCGAACGCCTGTGATTTTTGAGAATAAAATTTCTTATACGAAATAATATTGCCATATTGGAAAACTCTCCTTAAGGGTTTTCCATAGGTATTGCATCCTGGAAGCATTAAAACTGCCATGACCTCCCCTGATGATCCTGTCAATGTGTTGGCCGTCAAACTGAATCAGTTACGCCGTCAGGCCAAACTGACCCTGCAGCAATTAAGTGAACGATCGGGGATTTCTGCCTCGGCCTTGTCCAAGATTGAAAATGGGCAGTTATCGCCGACGTATGAAAAAATTGCCGCCCTGGCCCAAGGGCTGGATGTGCATGTGGGCGAACTGTTTGGTTCGACCTCCAAGCCCACGCCTTTGGGTCGACGTAGTGTGGCTAGACGGGGGGAGGGAGTCGTGCATGATACCCGCCAGTACATTTATGAAATTCTGCACAGCGATCTGGCGGACAAGCAATTTATCCCATTGGTGACCACCATCAAGGCGCATGACTCCAAGGCCTTTAAAACCTTGTTGCGGCATGATGGCGAGGAATTTATCTACGTGTTGACCGGAAAGGTGGTGATACACACGGATTTTTATGCGCCTTTGGAGCTGGAAAGTGGGGATTCCTGCTACTTTGACAGCGCGATGGGGCATGCCTGTATTTCCGGCGGTGAACAGGACGCCACCGTTTTGTGGGTCAGTTCACATCCGACTTTGGGCGAGTAAGCCCCTGGTCGATAACCATTTGACCAGGGTGAGTCTCGTTCGCCCTAGTCGTGCATATGGCCTAAGGCGGGGCGGTAGGTTCTTTATCGAGATGTGCGTTGACGATGTTCCTGGCGCTTGCCGTACACAAGGCCTCAAACCCGATTTACCAAATCCGGCTCAGATCCAGAGCCATTGAGCTTTTAACCTCTTCCATGACCGCAAATGTGCGGGTTTCACGGATGCCGGGTAGTTTCCAGAGTACGCGACCGGCAAAATCCCGGTAGGCGGCCATATCTTCGTGGCGGGTTTTGAGCAGGTAGTCAAAACCGCCTGCCACCATGTGGCATTCCATGACTTCGCGACGATCCTGTAGCGCCAGTTTGAACTCTTCGAATACGTTGGGTGTTGTTCGGTCCAGCAAGACTTCTACAAATACCAACATGCCTGCCTTAAGTTTGATGGGGTTGAGTCGGGCCTCGTACCCTAAGATATAACCTTCCCGTGTCAGACGTTGCACCCGAGCCAATGCTGCAGTAGGCGATAGTGCAACAGTCTCGGCCAGTTTTGTATTGGCAATACGTCCGTCTTTTTGTAGCAGTTCCAGAATTTTCAGGTCTTGCTTATCAAGCTGATGCTCGCTATCTCTCATTGGGTTTTTCACTATTTTATGATTCATATATAGTGAAAAATTCTACATGAATTTATTGATAATAGTGAAAAATCTTTCTTTTTATCAATTCATCGTGTTTTTTGCAGGGGTGGCTCATGGTCCCACAACAACGTGTTTTCGTACCGCACGCTCAGGCAGTAGAGAGTTCTTTTGCCGCTTTGACGCCTTGGTTGGAGCAATCCACCTTAAGGCAAGCGATTACTCGGGCGTGGCTGTGTCCTGAAACTCAGCTTGTACCCAGTCTGTTGGAGCAAGCCCGTTTGCCCGGTGATATGGCGGTTCGAGCCCAGGCACTGGCGCTTAGGGTGGCTGGGGCGTTGCGGCAACGCAAAACTGCCACGGGTAAGTCAGGATTGGTACAAGGTCTCTTGCAGGAGTTTTCCTTGTCGTCCCAAGAGGGGATTGCTCTGATGTGCCTGGCTGAAGCCTTGCTGCGTATTCCTGATACGCCAACCCGCGATGCCTTGATTCGTGACAAGATCAGTCAGGGCAATTGGCGGCAGCACGTCGGCAAAGGTTCGTCCATGTTTGTTAATGCAGCCGCGTGGGGCTTGATGCTGACGGGCAAACTGGTGTCCACGCATAGTGAAACCGGTATGTCGGCCTCGCTGGGGCGTTTGATCGCCAAAGGCGGTGAACCCTTGATTCGCAAAGGGGTGGATATGGCGATGCGGATGATGGGCGAGCAGTTTGTGACCGGCCAGACCATGCAGGCTGCTTTGCAACATGCTGGCTCCCTGGAGGTGAAGGGCTTCCGGTATTCCTACGATATGCTCGGGGAAGCAGCTTTGACTGCCGCGGATGCGCAGCGCTACCTGCAAGATTACGAGCAGGCTATCCACGCTATTGGCAAGGCGTCCAATGGCCGTGGTGTTTATGAAGGACCAGGCATTTCTATCAAATTGTCTGCTTTGCATCCGCGTTACAGCCGTGCGCAGATTGATCGTGTGCACGACGAACTGTATCCCTTGGTGCTGAAGTTGGCCCGCTTGGCATGCCACTACGATATCGGTCTGAATATTGATGCGGAGGAAGCCGATCGTTTGGAAATTTCCCTGGATTTGTTGGAACGCTTGTGTTTTGAGCCAGATTTGCAGGGATGGAAAGGCATTGGGTTTGTGATCCAGGCCTATCAGAAACGCTGCCCATATGTCATTGATTATCTGATTGACCTGGCTCGTCGTAGTGGTCAGCGTTTGATGGTTCGCCTGGTCAAAGGTGCGTATTGGGATAGCGAAATCAAACGGGCGCAATTAGATGGCCTGGAAGATTACCCGGTCTATACACGTAAGCCCTACACGGATCTTTCGTATGTTGCGTGCGCCCGTAAACTGCTGGCGGCACCAGAGCAGATTTATCCACAGTTTGCCACGCATAATGCCCAGACCTTGGCTAGCATTTATGAGCTGGCAGGACCCGAACAGTACCATCCAGGACAATATGAATTTCAGTGCTTGCACGGCATGGGGGAGCCGTTATACGAGCAGGTAGTGGGCCAGCCAGAGCAAGGCAAGCTGGGGCGGCCTTGCCGCATTTATGCACCTGTTGGTACGCATGAAACTTTGCTGGCGTATCTGGTGCGACGCCTGCTGGAAAATGGCGCTAATACTTCGTTTGTGAACCAGGTGGCGGATGCCAGTATTGCGCTGGATGAACTGGTGCGTGATCCCGTGTTGTTAGTTGAGCAGATGGCTGCACAGGAGGCGCAAATTGGCTTGCCGCATGCTGGTATCCCTTTGCCGCGCGATATGTATGGCGTATCCCGGCCGAACTCCTTGGGTCTGAATCTGGCTGACGAGCAACAGCTAAGGGCGCTTGCCGAAACCCTAAAGCAAGAGGCCGCTCAATCTATTCAGGCGCGACCCATGCTGGGTGTGGATACATCGTTTGATCCGGCGGCCTCTGCAGTGAAAGTGGTATCGAATCCAGCCGATCATCGTGATCAGATCGGTCAGGCCTATAGTGCAACAGAGCAGCAGGTGGAGTTGGCTTTACAAACAGCCAGCCAGTACTTTGCTCAATGGGCTGCGGTGGAGCCTGCTGAGCGTGCGGCAATCTTGTTGCGGGCTGCAGATCGAATGGAGGCGCAAATGCAGCCTCTTATGGGAATATTGGTGCGCGAGGCTGGCAAAACCTATGCCAATGCGATTGCCGAGGTACGTGAAGCGGTGGACTTCCTGCGTTATTACGCTCAACAAGTGCACGTTCAGTTTTCTAATTACAGCCATCGTCCGCTAGGGCCTGTTGTATGTATTAGCCCTTGGAACTTCCCCTTGGCTATTTTTACGGGGCAGGTGGTTGCCGCCTTGGCGGCAGGCAACACGGTGTTGGCTAAGCCAGCGGAGCAGACCTCTTTAATTGCCGCCCAAGCTGTTCATATTTTGTGGGAGGCGGGGGTGCCCCGTGAGGCCGTTCAGTTAGTGATTGGGCGGGGCAGTGTTATTGGGCCTCAGTTGACCTCGGATGATCGTGTGCAAGGCGTCATGTTCACGGGCTCTACTGAGGTGGCCCGTGGCTTGCAGGCTACTGTTGCACAACGTATTGGTCAGCATGGCGGGCCGGTGCCTCTGATTGCGGAGACGGGGGGACAAAACGCCATGATTGTGGACTCGTCTGCATTGACTGAGCAGGTGGTGCAGGACGTACTGGTATCAGCCTTTGACAGTGCTGGACAGCGTTGTTCGGCGTTACGTGTTTTGTTTGTGCAGGAAGATGCTGCAGATCGTTTGATCAACATGCTTCAGGGTGCGATGGCTCAGTTGCGAGTAGGCAATCCAATGCAGCTGGCCAATGATATTGGCCCAGTGATTGATCAGCGGGCTCAGGAGGGGATTGAGCAGCATATTGCGCTGATGCGCGCCAAGGGTCACCGTGTTCATCAGTTGAGTCTGGGGGGGGAGGCTGCTCGTAAGTTGGCGACGGAAAATGGCACCTTCATTGCTCCGACATTGATCGAGCTGCCTGATCTGTCTGATTTGCAGCAAGAGGTATTTGGCCCGGTATTGCACTTGATACGCTATCGCCGTGATCAACTGGATACGGTGCTGGAGCAGATTCGAGACACGGGGTATGGCTTGACGATGGGTTTGCATACCCGCATTGATGAAACGATTGATTATGTTGTAGCCCGTAGCCATGTGGGCAATATGTATGTCAATCGCAATACGGTGGGGGCTGTTGTTGGGGTGCAGCCTTTTGGTGGCGAAGGATTGTCTGGAACAGGGCCGAAAGCAGGTGGGCCTTTGTACTTGTATCGTTTGTTGGCGAAGCGGCCTGAAGAGGCGATCAGTCAGCCTTTTGCCACAGAGGGCAACGGTGAGTTCTTGGGTAATCCGCAAGCGCCCGCGCGGCAAGCCTTGGCCGATTGGCTGGTTCAGCATCCTGAATTGGCTCCGGCGCGTGCGCCGATGGCGTTTTTCAGTAACCAGCGCTTTGAGTTGCGTGGCCCGACAGGGGAGTCCAATACGTATCGCGTGGTGCCCCGTCAGGCGGTGCTGGGCGTGGCGGATAATGAACGAGATCGTATCGCTCAGTTGTACGCCGTGTTAGCGGTGGGCGGTCAGATGGTATGGGATGGGCATGATGCACAAGCGCGCGAGCTGCACGCCCGTCTGCCGGACGTGGTGCGTGCGGCCATTACCTTGTCGGATGATCTGGAGCGTGTCCACATCGATGCCATGCTGCATCATGGTGGGGCTACTTCATTGCAAACTTGGCAAAAACGAATCGCAGCCCGGCAGGGGCTGATTGTTAGTATTACGGCCTTAGCGCAAGGCGATCATGCTATTGCGTTGGAGCGACTGGTGCAGGAGCGTGTCTTAAGTATCAATACCGCAGCGGCTGGAGGGAACGCAAGCTTGATGACCATGGCGTAAGTGAGCCGGGGTGCATCATGCTTTGCGCGATGCACCCAAACGTTCCGATAAACGATTGGCCAGCTTGCGCATGGCTTCACCGGCACGGCGCTGAGCTGCTTCATCCGCTTCCTGGGTCAGCAAGCTAACCGCCACGCCGGCGACGGCTGCACGATTATTAGAATCAAACACGGCGGCCCCAAAGCAGTGCATGCCGTCGCGCACGCCACAGGCATCCACGGAGTAACCCAGGCGCTGCACATCGTTCAGCTCCACCATCAACTCATCCTTGTTGCGTGGACCATGCACGGTGAGCGGTTCGGGCCAGGGATGGTTCAAGGCCTGCTCCAGCTCCGAACCTGGCAAGGTGCTGAGCATGGCCTTGCCCGTTGCGGTATAGACCGCTGGCAAACGCATCCCGGCACGGAACGTGAAACCCAGCGGGCGGGTTCCGTTGCGGCAGGCAATGTAGACCACGTCTTCGCCATCCAGAATGGACAGGGTGATGGTCTCTTCAGGCAGGACGCGCATATCGTCCCAAGCGGCAAAAAACTCCTGCGTCAGATCCAGCTGAGACAGGAAGGCATTGGCCCAGCCCATCACGTGTGTACCCAGGGTGAAACTGCCATTTTCCAGCTTACGGATCAGGTGCAGATCCAGCAAGGTGGTGCACAGACCATACAAGGAACTTTTGGGCATACCCAGGCGTTTGACCAGGTCCGTAAATGACAGGGGCTCCGGCGAGGCCGCCAATTCGTCCAGTACGGTGACTGCACGTACTACAGCCGGAACCAGTTTCTTCTCTTCCACTACGACTAACTCCATAACGACACACAGGAAGTCCAATAAGCCCGGATGGACAGGGCTGAACTCTGGGAACAGGGGCAGGGTTCTGTCAGCACAGCCAGAAGCATCTCATAGGGCAATCAGCCTACAGACCAGGCGTAAAGGCCCTGAATTAGGCCAGATTTGCTGTCGGGATGCCAACTCTACATTGTGCCTTCAAATGCCCCAAAACAAAAAATACGGTGACTGATGTTCTACGGGTAAACCCGTAAGCCGATTCGTTGACGTCGCGATTTTTCGGCTCCTATAATTCTACCAAGTTCACTATAAGAGAAACAGGTTCAGCATAATGAACAATATCGCGGCATCATTGATTAGCAAACTGAAGGATCCCAGCCTGGCAAAAGATCAGTCCTGGACCGCTCAGGGTTGGGTCTCGGCAGGCGATGGCAATACCTTCGCCGTTCTTAATCCTGCTACGGGTGAGTGCCTGGCCAATGTCGCCAGCCTGGCCACAGCGGAAATCGAAGCGGTCATCAGCGATGCTGAAGTGGCCCAGCGCGAGTGGAAGGCACGTAGCGGGCACGAGCGTGCCAAGCTGTTGCGCGCCTGGTTCGATGCGCTGGTTGCCAACGCGGACGACCTGGCCACCATCATGACCATGGAACAGGGCAAGCCCTGGGCCGAGGCTCGTGGTGAAGTGCTGTACGCCGCTTCCTTTGTGGAATGGTTCAGCGAAGAAGCCAAGCGTGTATATGGCGACGTGGTCGGCCACCCCCAGGCGGACAAACGCATTGTGGTGGTCAAGCAGCCCGTCGGTGTGTGCGCTGCCATCACTCCCTGGAACTTCCCTGCGGCCATGATTACCCGCAAGGTAGCGCCAGCTCTGGCTGCGGGTTGCAGCATTATTGTTCGTCCTGCCGACCTGACTCCCCTGACCGCCCTGGCGCTGGCCGTACTGGCCGAGCGCGTGGGTATCCCTGCTGGTGTGTTCCAGTTGGTCACCGGTCAATCCCGTGTGGTGGGCGCCGCTCTGACGGAAAGCCCCATTGTGCGCAAGCTGTCCTTTACCGGCTCCACCGAAGTGGGTCGTTTGTTGATGGCGCAGTGTGCTCCAACCATCAAGCGTCTGTCGCTGGAACTGGGTGGTAATGCCCCGTTCATCGTGTTTGACGATGCGGACCTGGACGCCGCCATCGAAGGCGCCATGGCCTCCAAGTACCGCAACAGCGGTCAGACTTGTGTGTGTGCCAACCGCTTCCTGGTGCAAGACGGTATTTACGATCGCTTTGCCAAAGCCCTGAGCGAACGGGTTGCTGCCCTGAAAGTGGGCAACGGTATGGAAGAGGGCGTGGAGCAAGGTCCGCTGATCGAGCAAAAAGCCGTCAACCGCCTACGCGAATTGATTGATGACGCCGTTGAAAAGGGCGCCAGCGTTCTGCAAGGTGGCCAGCCTCATCCTCTGGGCGGCACCTACTTCTCGCCCACCGTGCTGGGTGATGCAACACCGGCCATGCGCGTGGCCCGTGAAGAATTGTTTGGCCCTGTGGCGCCGTTGTTCCGCTTCAAAGACGAAGCTGAAGCGATCGCGATGGCCAATGACACCGAATATGGTCTTGCTGCCTACCTGTTCACCCGCGACAACGCACGTGCCTGGCGCATGGGCGAAGCGCTGGAGTACGGCATGGTTGGCGTCAATACCGGTTTGATTTCCAACGAAGTGGCTCCCTTTGGTGGCGTCAAGCAATCCGGTCTGGGTCGCGAAGGCTCCCGTTACGGAATCGACGAGTACCTGGAAATCAAATACATGTGCCAGCAGCTGTAAGTTGATACATGCCCGCGCCCAGCGCAGCGAAGGGGGCCGCTCTTATATAGAGCACCCCATCAGCAGAACCCCACAATAAGCTAAATAAAGGAGACGCTATGTCTATCCTGTCTGCAACCCCACGAAAATTGACTTTGGCCCTGACACTGGCCACCGCCGGCCTGATGGCCAGCACGACTGCCAACGCTGATGATGTCAAACCCATCAAGATTGGTGTGGTGACTTTCTTGTCCGGCGCTGCTTCCGGCCCTTTTGGCGTTCCTGCCAAAAATGCCGCTGAACTGACAGCTGCCCAATTGAATGAAGGTAAAGTTCCTGCCCCTTACAACACCAAGGGTCTGGGTGGCGCACCGATTGAACTGGTTTTCATTGACGAGAACGGCGGCACCGCCAAACAGGTCAGCGAATACCGCAATCTGGTTCAGCAACAGAACGTGGACATCGTGGTTGGCTACATCTCCTCGGGTGATTGCCTGGCCGTGGCCCCCGTTGCTGAAGAGCTGAAAAAACTGACGCTGATTTTCGACTGCGGTACACCCCGCCTGTTTGAAGATGCCAGCTACCAATACGTCTTCCGTCCTGTGGCCCACGCCACCATGGACAACGTGGCTGCTGCCCGCTTTGTGCTGGAGCGCAACCCCGAGTTGAAGAGCTACGCCGGTATCAACCAGAACTACGCCTGGGGTCAGGATGCCTGGCACGACTTTGAAGGCACACTGCAAGCCCTCAAGCCCGGTGTAGAAGCCAAGACCTCGCAAATGCCCAAGCTGGGCGCTGGTCAGTACAACGCCGAAATCTCGTCCTTGATGGCTGCCCGTCCTGAAGTGATTCACTCCAGCTTCTGGGGTGGTGATCTGGAAGGCTTCGTGGTGCAGGCTCTGCCACGCGGTCTGTTCCGCAACACCCTGACCGTGCTGACCGCCGGTGAAACGGCAACACACCGTGCCAATAACCAGATCCCGACCGGCACCATCATCGGTGCTCGTGGCCCGCACGCTGCTTTCGCTCCTGACAATGAATTGAACCGTTGGTTGCGCGCCAGCTACCGCGAACAGTTCAATGCAGATCCTAGCTACCCGTCTTACAAGATGACGCAAACTCTGCTGGGTCTGAAAGCCGCTTACGAAAAAGCCCAGGCTGCCAACGAAGGCAAAACTCCTTCCACTGAACAAGTGGTTACTGCATTCGAGCACCTGACTTTCGAGAGCCCATCGGGCGACGTGACCATGTCCTTGGGTAAAGGTCACCAGGCTGTTCAAGGTACGACCTTGGGCGTGGTGAAAAACGATAAAGGCGTGATCAGCTACACCGACTTGCGTCACTTCAAACCTGAAGAAGTTACTCCACCCGAAGGCGTGAAGTCCATCGACTGGATCAAGGGTGGTCTGAAGTACTGATCCGAGCAGATGTCCTGAAAAGGACGCTGCCCTGACAATCCGGGCATGCAAGACTGTTTTTTGCATGTCCGGTTTTTACCGCCGGGCCGCTCCCAAGGTTAAGGCTCCCTGTAAGGGGGACACCGAAGGCGTCGCCAGTGGTATGTGCATTACCGCCCAGTTGCTTGCCAGGTAAAGGCTTCTCCCATAAGGAGAGGTACACCGAGTTTGCGGCGTGGTGGCATTTTTTATTCCCTTTCCACAGAAACCGACTATGTCTCTTCTTTCTGCTGCCCTAATAGATGGCATCATGTACGCCGCCTGGCTGTTTCTGGTCGCGGTCGGACTCACGCTGATCTATGGTGTGATGAAGATCCTGAACATGGCCCACGGCAGCCTCTATACCATTGGCGCCTATACCGCTGTCACCATGGTGACGCAGTGGCTCTCTACCGATCAAAGCCCATACGGCAGCTATTTGATGCTGATCCTGGCCGCGGTTATTGCCGGTCTGGTGCTGGGGCTGGTCATTGAATATGGCCTGCTGCGCTTCTTCTACCAGGAAGAACCTGTTGTCTCTTTGCTGATTACCTACGCGGTCTTCCTGATCCTGGAAGATACCGTCAAGCTGGTCTGGGGCGTGGATCCTTATGTGATCGCCGAACCTTATGGTTTGCTGGGTAACGTCGAATTCGGCGACCTGTTCTACCCCACCTACAGCTTTGTGATTGTTGTGGCTGCCATTCTGGCTGGCCTGTTCCTGACCTTGTTCCTGAAGTATTCGCGTCAAGGCCGCATCTTGCTGGCCGTGATTCATGACCGCGAAGTCAGTCAGGCCATGGGCATTAACGTGCAACGCTACTTCCTGCTGACGTTTATTGCTGGTGCCACGCTGGCCGCCCTGGGTGGCGCGCTGACGGCTCCTACCATCTCTGTCGCTCCCGGCATGGGCGTGGAAGTCATCGTGATGGCTTTCGCCGTGGTCGTGATCGGTGGTCTGGGCTCCTTGCCTGGTGCTGCTCTGGGCGCTGTGATTGTTGGCCTGGTGCGCTCTTTTGCCGTGCATTACTGGCCTGAAATCGAACTCTTCTCCATCTACGCGGTAATGGCACTGGTGTTGGCCGTCCGTCCTAAAGGATTGTTTGCTGCCGCCGAGGCCCGAAAGATATGAACAAGACCAACATTACGCTTAAGCAGGGCATGATTGCCCTGGTCATTACGGTGGCCGCCCTGATTGTGGGCTTTGGCCTGCCATCCTGGCAGTTTCTGATCACGGTGGCGCTGGCCAAGGGCCTGGTTGCCCTGGGCGTGGTGCTCTTGCTGCGCTCCGGCCTGGCCTCTTTTGGTCAAGGCTTGTACTACTGCATCGGCGCCTATGGTGTCGGTATGGCCATGAACTACCTGGACTGGCGTGAAGCCGTGATCCTGCTGCCATTTGCCGCTGCTTGCGCTGCGCTGCTGGCCTGGGTTCTGGGGTTTTTGCTGGCTCGCTACCGCGATATTTTCTTCGCCATGCTGAGCCTGGCCCTGTCCATGATCATGTACGGCTTGCTGGTGCGTAACCCCAGCCTGGGTGGCAGTGACGGCTTTAACGTGCACGCGCCTTCCTTCATGTGGGGTGCCTTTGCTGAAACCCTCTCGCGTCCAGGCGTGTTTGTCCTGACCGTGGTGCTGGTGGGTTTTGTGCTGTGGGCCATGCAAGGTTTCCTGCGCAGCCGTGCCGGTCGTCTGGGACCAGCCATCAAGGACAATGAAATTCGCGTTGAATACCTGGGTGCTTCGGCTTACCGCAATATTCACCTGAGCTACGTGCTGGCGGCGGCTCTGGCTGGTCTGGGAGGTGCCTTGTCCTCGCTGAGCATCGGTCACGTGGACCCTGAACTGGCGTTCTGGACCACCTCGGGCGAGTTCATCTTTATTGCTGTGCTGGGCGGTACTCGTAACGCTTACGCACCTTTCCTGGGTGCGCTGAGCCTGGAACTGATCCGCACACTGGCTTATCAATATGCTCCTAACACCTGGCAGATTGTCATGGGTGTCAGCATGTTGGCCCTGATTGTGTTCTTGCCCGGTGGCCTGATCAGTATTCTGAACCGTCGCAATGCAGCGGCTACCTCCAACGATTCTTCTTCACCGACAGGGGCCCGCTCATGAGTCAGTCACCCTTGATTTCTGCTAAAGGTTTGTGCAAGCAGTTTGGCGCTGTCCACGCTGCGCGCGATATGACCGTTGATATCCATGCGCAAACCATTACGGGCCTGATCGGTACCAATGGCGCAGGTAAAACCACCTTCGTGAACATGTTGACCGGCTACATGAAGCCGGACTCCGGCAATATCTTTTTTGCCGGTCGCGAGATCACGGGTTTGCCACCCCGGGAAGTGACCCGCATGGGGATCGCCCGTTCTTTCCAGATTCCTCAGCTGTTCACCTCCTTGAACGCCTTGGAAAACGTGGAAATTGCCCTGGGGGTGGCCAAGCAGCCCTTGTCCGAAGCCAGTGCGATTCTGGAGCGTTTCGGTCTGAGCGCCTTCGCCCAGTCCCAGGCAGGCACCTTGCCTGAAGGGATTCGCAAGTTGCTGGACATTGCTTTGGCCATGGTGGCCCAGCCTAAAGTGCTGTTGCTGGACGAGCCTACCAGTGGTGTGGCCAGTGACGAGAAATTTGAAGTGATGGACCGTGTCATGAAAGTGGTTCGTGATGCAGGCGTGACGGTTCTGTTTGTGGAGCACGATATGGAAATCGTGCGTCGCTACAGCGATCGCGTGCTGGCTTTCTACGACGGCACCATTCTGGCCAACGGCACTCCGGACGAAGTGCTGGCTCATGAGCAGGTCCGTGAATACATCATCGGCGAGCCGGTGGGACGCAATAAACAGGAGGCCGATAATGCTGCTTGATGTCAAAAATCTGGATGTACGTATTGGCCCCACCAGCATCTTGCGCCAGGTGAACCTGCAAGTGCGCCAAGGCCAGATCGTGGGTCTGGCCGGCCGTAACGGTGCGGGTAAAACCACGCTGATGCGCACCGTGATGGGCTTGCTGGCCGTGGACAATGGCTCGGTCATGTTTGATGGTCAGGAACTGGCCAAGATGCCCGCTTACCGTCGCACCAGCCTGGGCATGGGTTTTGCCCCCGAGGATCGCAAGCTGATCCCCGAGCTGAGCGTGGAAGAGAACATCCGCCTGCCCGCCTGGGCCTTGAAGTCCCAGGACATTGAAGAGCGTCTGGATCGCGTCTGGCGCATCATTCCTGAGTTGAAAGTATTTGGCCCACGCCGCGCCCTGCAATTGTCGGGCGGTCAACAAAAGCTGGTCGCCATTGGCCGTGCCTTGATGACGGCTGACAAGCTGCTTTTGCTGGACGAGCCTTTTGAAGGTGTTGCTCCTGCGCTGTCCAAGCGTATTGCAGAAGTGGTGGGCGAGTTGAGCAAAGAGGGCTTCAGTGCCTTGTTGTCCGGTGCTGACTTGCAGCACGCAGGCAATGTGATTGATTACACCTACCGGATGGACCGCGGCCGTATCGAAGTACCGCAGCCCGCCATACCATAAGGAGAAAGCCCATGTCGGCATTCGAGTTCAGAACCACCCCCGCTATTTATGTTGAAAGCGGAGCCGCTGCCCGGCTCGGTCAGATCCTGCGCAAGCGCTACTCGCAAGAACGCGTTTGTCTGGTGACTGACCGCTTCCTGCACGAAAGCGGCTTGCTGGATCCTGCCCTGGCTGATCTGAAAGCCAACGGCTGGACCGTGCAAGTGATTGACGATGTTATTGCCGATCCTCCAGAGCACATTGTTTTGCAGGCAACCGAGCGCGCTCGCCAGGCCAAAACGGAAATCGTTGTTGGCCTGGGTGGCGGTTCGTCCATGGACGTGGCCAAATTGCTGGCTGTCCTGCTGGCTTCGGACCAGCCCCTGCAAGAGATGTACGGCATTGATAATGTGCGCGGCTCGCGCCTGCCCTTGGTGCAGATCCCGACCACGGCGGGAACAGGCTCGGAAGTGACGCCTATTTCCATCGTGACCACCGGCGAAACCACCAAATCCGGTGTGGTGGCACCCGAGCTGTACGCTGATCTGGCCATTCTGGACTCGCAACTGACATTGGGCTTGCCACCGCGTATCACTGCGGCGACGGGTATCGACGCCATGGTGCACGCCATCGAGGCCTACACCAGCCGTATTCTGAAAAACCCGCTGTCGGACAACCTGGCCAAACAAGCTCTTCGTCTGATTGGCAGCAAGCTGGTGCACGTTTGTCGCAACGGCCAGGATGCCGAGGCTCGCCAGGACATCCTGCTGGGTGCCACGCTGGCTGGTCAGGCTTTTGCGAACGCTCCCGTGGGTGCCGTGCACGCATTGGCTTACCCGATCGGCGGTATTTTCCACGTGCCACACGGCTTGTCGAATTCGCTGGTCCTGCCACACGTTCTGCGCTTTAACGCCCCGGCCGCAGCCCCGCTGTATGCCGAACTGGCGGAAGTGCTGATCCCCGGCATCCAGGGTGATGAGGCCTCCAAGACCGAAGCCTTC
Organism: Alcaligenes sp. 13f; assembly: GCF_020496585.1. Lineage (NCBI taxonomy): Bacteria > Pseudomonadati > Pseudomonadota > Betaproteobacteria > Burkholderiales > Alcaligenaceae > Alcaligenes > Alcaligenes sp. 13f. Next base: position 119,794 of record NZ_JAHKKC010000009.1, on the reverse strand, counting down.
ATCAATTTTATGGAACAGATCGCCATTGATACCGGCATCGAGCGCCAATTGCGCGAAGTCGGCATCAAGGAAAGCGACCTGCGCCGTATGGCCCAGGAAGCCATGAAACAAACCCGTCTGCTGGGCAACAACCCCCGCGACGTGACTGAAGACGACGCATTCGCTATTTACAGCGCCGCGTTCTGATAGACCGCTAACAGCGGAAACCTTTTTGCCTGAGTCCGGTGCTGTGCCGGCTCAGGTTTTTTTTTCGTCTGCTCAATGGGGGGCTGCAACGACGCTAATAGAGATAGGGAAGAGAAATAGGAATGGGGAGTTAAGCTTCTTGATGGCGCGAGTTCCGTTTTATGCGGCAGGGCAGCGGTGCCGCGTCTGCCTGATGCGTGTCAGAACGAGCGATAAGGACGTAGCTGAGGCTAGGCTGCCTGCTTGTACAGGTCGGTTTTTGGGTTATCAGGGTTATGCTATTATTAATCATCATAAATAACCTTCAAGGAGTCTATCCATGAGCGTCCTGGTAAGTAGTCCCAGCGTCTCGACCCTGGTGGGTACGCCCAAAGAGGTTAAGGTAAGTTTGAGCAAATCCAAGGCAGAACAAGTGCTGGTGCTGGCTTTCGATCACATCAAACCCGCCGCTTTCAAGGCTTTGGCAGAGAACTTCACCAATGTAGCCTCGTCCATGTTCGAGGTCTTGCAGGAGCGGCAGGACAAGGAGTCGCTGGAGCGTCTGGCTGAAGTGCTGGTGCCCCGCACGCCACCATCGCCCCGTCTGCTGAAAGAAGCCGCCATGTTGGTTCAGGCCCGCACCGCGGTGTTGGAAAGCGGGGATTGGCTTAGTGCTGCTGATGTGGCGCAACTGGCGGGCTTAAGCACCCGCAACCCTAGCGCCCAGCCTAATAAGTGGAAGAAGCAGGGGCAGATTTTTGCCATCAATCATGGTGGCGCGGATTACTTTCCTGGCTATGGCCTGGACCCGGCTACCAGCTTCCGTCCTGCCAAACCATTGGCTCAGGTTCTGGAGATTCTGGCCGGGCATAAAGATAGCTGGGGCATGGCCTACTGGTTCATGTCCAGCAACAGCTTTTTGGGTGGCAAGCGGCCGCAGGACTTGTTGATGTCTGCACCGGAAAAGGTCATTGCCGCTGCTCAAGACGAAGTACAAGCCGTGGCTCATGGCTGAGCCAGCGTCGCCCGCGGCCGCTGATAAAAAGCACATTCCGCAGGAGGGGGGATCGGCAATCTCCGCTCCAGGTGGTGAGCTGCGTTTGACCTTGATGGAGTGGCCCAAAGGGCAGTTATTGCATCGCGTTCATCAAGATAAGTATTTGGCGACCCAGTTCAACCCAGGTATGCAGGGCAATGCCCGTTTCAGTCCAATTCAGGATGAGAAGGGCAGGGCCATTCCCACCTTGTACGGTGGCACCAGCCGCGATTGCGCCATGATGGAAACCGTCTTTCATGACGTGCCGCACGCCGCTGGCTTTAAAAGTTATGACAAGAAAAAGCTGCTGGGGCAGGTGCATTCCACCGTGCTGCTGAATGCGCCTTTGGTTCTGGTCGATCTGGCCAGTGTCCCGCTAAGGAAACTGGGTGTGACACGCAAGCAACTGATCGACACCGAAAAAGATCAGTATCCGGCAACCCGTTTGTGGGCTGCTGCGATTTATCGGCAATGTCCGCAGGCCCAAGGCTTGTGCTGGGTGTCCCGGCAGGATGATTCGGCACGGGCCGTGATGCTCTTTGGGGACCGCATTGCCAAAAGCGCCTTGAAGCCTCAAGGCCCATCCCACAGCTTGAGCGAAGACCCGGCCAGCTACGATGCCGTGCTGGATCTGGCTGAACGGATCGGGGTGCTGATCGTTCCAGGTCGCGTGTAAGCCGCCCATATTTCAGACCTAACGTCTGCTTACAAGAGCAGTTCTGTCCGGGACAGAAAGTGGGCCCTTCAGCGTACTAAACTAGCCGGGTTTCGCAGGGCATGACATGGCTTATCACCCTATGTCCTGACGCCGTCAGCAATGGTGTTCTTCCATCTGCTGTCATTGTTGAATCGATTGCTTTTTACTCTCCATGACCGCGATCTCACTTTCTTCCTTACAAAACCGGCGGACGCTGACTTTATGTCTGGCCGGTGCAGTGCTGGGCCTGCTTGAATGGGTGGCCTTCAGCAATCTGATGATGGCGCCCGCGCCGCGTGAGCATATCTGGGTGTCCTTGCTGTTGGCGGTGGGAATCTTTGGGGTGGCCTCTTTCACCTTGCTGATGCACATTTCTGTGCGCAAGGCCTTGCTGGTGTCCCTGGGGCTGGGAGTGGCCAGCGCGGCGCTGATCTTGCAGGCGCAAGGGGGATATGCTGAGGTTGCCCTTTTTTGGCGAGCCCCGCAGATGTGGGTGGCAATGGGGCTGCTGGCGACTATTACTCTGCCATTTCTTGCCATTCTGGTAGAGCGTCCACGCGATTGGGCTGATTACCGTCGCCTGTTCGAGCTGAGTTGGTCCATGGTGTGTTCCTGGGCGGTGGCCTTGTTCTTCTGCGGACTGGCCTGGGGCGTGCTGATGGCTTGCCATATGTTGCTCAGCTTTGTCGGCATTCCCCTTTTGGGGGATGTGCTGCTGGAGCCTACGGTTGCTGCTGTGGTGTCAGGTGCTTTGGTAGGGGCGGGTCTGGCGCTTGCTTCGGACTCGGATGGTGGCTATCTGTCCCCCATTCTGTTGCTGAAACTGCTGCGTTTGCTGACCCCTGTTTTGCTGGTGGTGATGGTGGTGTTCATCGTCGCCTTGCCCTGGCGTACGGGTGAGGGCTTGCCACTGGCCGCCCTGTGCGTGGCGGCTGTTCTGGGGGCGTCGACTCTGGTGTCTTCTGTTGTTGCGGACGAGGACACGAATGCCAGCGCAAACCCTTTATTGCGCGCCTCGGCCCGTTTACTGGGTTTTGTCATGCCCGTGCTGGCAGGTGTTGCCTTGTGGGCGATAGGGGAGCGAGTTGCTCAGTATGGTTGGACCCCAATTCGTGTTCTGGTAACGACGGCAGCGCTGGTGGCGGCGGGCTATGGTTTGAGCTACTTCTGGGCTTCCTGCCACCCTCAAAACTGGATGGCGCGAGTACGTCGCTCCAATGTGGGGATGGCGTTGGCCCTGATAGTGCTGGCCATTATCTGGCTGCTTCGCATCGGCTCTCCCGAAGCAATCTCGGCGGCTTCGCAAGTGGCTCGGCTTGAAGCCGGTACGCTAAGCGCAGATGACTTTCCGGATACGGAAATGAGAATGTATTGGGGACTGCCAGGGCAAAAGGCCGTGGACTATGTGGTTGAGAAGAACTTGCTGGTCGGGAAGTCCGAGGATAAGCCTGAGGAGGCTGTGCCGGATCAAGAGCTCGAAGTCTGGGACATCGGTGAGGACAAGGCGCGGCAGATGCTCTTGGGCTCTTTGCCCAGCTCTCCGGCTGACCATCCTTTACGTCAGTCCTTTATCGAAACCTATCCAGGTTGGGACATCGCCTATCTGGCCAAGGCTTGCGAGACTCGAACTCCGGGTAACCACGCCGGTTGCTTGCTGGTATTTGTGGATTTGTTGCCGGGCGAAGCGGGAGACGAAGCGATTGTTCTGTCGGTCAACAACCCCATGAATAATGGTGCTGTCTTTGTGCAGACCGCTAATGGGGAATGGGAGAAGGCGACCGCTTTCACGCCCGGTTTGTCGCTGGATAATATGGGCGCCGTCATTGATGGCATTCACGCCAAGGGAGCGGTCATTGAGCCCGCGCCTTTCAGTGTCTTGAAGTTGCCGGACGGCGGCTTTATAGGTGCAGCTCAGCGCCCTTGAGGGCAGGGCGCTGATAGGGCGATCAGTGGTGGTGCCTTTGGGTTGAAGGCATCACGGCTGGGCCGCAAGTCGCAGAGCAGGCTTCAAGGAGGCGGCCAGCATCTGCCCGTGGTTCAAGTCGCTGAAGTTTTCGTAGCTGACGTTCAGCCCTGCATCCTGCAAATGCTTGGCCATATCCTGTGCGGACCATTGAGCCGCAGCATTGCTCATGGAGGTACTGCGGCGCTGCCCGCCCACCATGATGGCAATGCGCTTGTCCTTGGCCAGCGTTGTATCAAAAGCCTGAGCCGTCTTGACCAGAATCCCGTCATACCACCACAGGGAGGGATCGCCCGCCACGTAGCGCTGGTACAGATCAGGATGGGTGAACAGGGTGTGCAAGGCGAACAGGCCGCCGTAAGAGTGGCCCCACAGGGTCTGGCGGGAGCGATCAATAGGCTCGCGTTCTTCCACGGCAGGCTTGATGTGGGTTTCTATATAGTCCAGAAAAATATCTGCACCGCCGCCTGAACGGCCCCGTACTTCCACAGGTTTGCTGACGCCGTTTTCCGTAACGGGAGGCGTGTAGTCGAAGGCGCGGGCAATCACATCGTGACGCGCTTCGGTGTCGTAGCCAATGGCAACCAGGACCGGGGCAGACAAGGCGCTGATGGCTTTCAGGTCGTCCACATCAATACTGGCCATGGCGGCATTGCCATCCACCATATAAATCACCGGATGACCGCGTGCGGGGGCGGGGCGGTTCGGGGTGCCTATCTGTATTTTGTAGTGCCGCTTGCCATCTTCCGAGGACATGATCAGCGTCTCGAAGCGGTACAGGCTTTGTTGCTGATCCACGATGGTGGGCCCCACTGATTCGTTCCAGGGGCGGGTAGTTTGTTGGGCTTGGGCGGGAAGTGTGCAGGCCAGGCAGAGCGTGGCGGCACTGAGCAGAAAGCGGGGCAGGAGAGTCTTCATCAAGGTCAGATTGCAAAAAGCTAAACGGGAATCATTCTTGATTATAGGGGGTGCTGACAGGCAGAAAACACTTACCGGACAATAAATCGTATCTATATGATGAGGGCGCTACTGCTCAGCTGTCGATGACCTATTGCTGGTTATTTGGAGCTTGCAAATTGCTATCAGGTCTTGGCTGCCTGTTCTTGTGATGGTGCAGCCACGAGAGAGGAGTGTATAGAGTGTGAGGCTGGTAGCGAAGCGGATATAAAAAAAGCCCGGATCAGCGTTGAGCCAGTCCGGGCGTTTCTTTACAGGGCCTGATCGGGCAAGGCGAAGGGGTTCAAGCCCGTGCGACCATAACCTTCTTCGGTCGCAGCATCGTCCAGCACCAGGCTGGCCAGGTCATCGGCGACGCTTTCTGCTGCCGCATCGCGTTCCTGTGAGATGACTTTCAGATAGCTATGGCAGTGACCACAGCTTTCTGCACGGACGACCGCCTCGGTCGTTTCAAAGCTCAGATAGTCCAGATCGCCGGCGTCGGCGCAGTTCGTGCACTTAGCACGAACCATATGCCATTCACACTCGCACAGGGAGCAGTGCAAGTAGCGCAAGCCTTGGCGCGTGCCTTTGTGGATCAGGCTGGCAACAGGGGCGCCACCGCAAACCGGACAACTGGCAGACTCTTCCTTGCTGTTTGCAGGCAAGGGAAGAGCTCGTGCGGCCAGGGCAACTTCCAGAGACAAGGCGGCCCATAAAAACGGAGCCAGTGCCTGGGAGACGGCGTCGAACTGGTTTTGTGCCAAGGCCAGGCCTGCCTCGCGACGTGCCTGGGTGCTCATGGCGCGCAGCGCATCCAGATGAGGGCTGATGGCGGGCGAGGCGCTGTGAGCAAGCTGCTCCAGCAAGGAGTCCAGATGCGCTGTCCAGGCACCCTGACGAGCAATGGCAACAGGATCGACGGCATCGGCATCCGATTGGGCTTGTTCCGAAACCTGGGCCTGTGCCTGAGCAATATCGGCAGCCAGCTGCAGATAGGCCTCAAGCTCATGGCCTTGAGCCAGCTCGCGCAGACGGGCTGCGCGGGCGGTGTACAGCTCGTGCAGTTCGGGCCGCAGGATGGGATCAAAATGCCGGGTGGAGGCTTCCGACGGCACGGAGCGGACGATAGGGATTTCGTTCATGCCTTGCCTTCCTTCGCATCTTTTTTTGCAGCCTGCAATTCATCATGCCAGCGGTCGTGGTGATGACGTATCCAGGCTTTGGAGACATAGCCGGTCACCATGCCGGTGATGGAGCCGCGCACCCAGATCGCCAGATAGATATGGCCCAGAATCAGCAAGATCAAACCAATTCCGGCGACCGAGTGGATCAGGATGGCCAGGCGCAACACGGGAATGCTGAAGAACTCGGCAAAGTACGCGCGCCACATGATCAGGCCCGATACCAGCAGCGTGACGATGGACAGCATGATCAGCCAGAACAGCACTTTCTGACCGGCATTGTATTTACCGATACGCAAAGGTTGCTTGGCGTTGTTCAGGATCACGCCTTTGACATTCCGGAACCAGATCAGGTCGGTTTTTGCCGGCAGGTTGTACTTCACAAAACGCACAAACATATAGCAAAGGCCAACGAAAACCGCGATCCCTAGAAAGGGATGCAGGACGCGGGCCAGTTGCGGTGTGCCCAGGAAGGAACTGAGCCAGGAAAAAGAAGGGTAAAACCAGGACAGCCCTGACGTTGCGGCCAGAAAAAAGCAGAGCACCACTGCCCAGTGGCACAGTCTTTCGGGGAATTTGGTGCGCAGAACAAGATTATTTTTCTTGGCCATGATCGCCTCCTTCAGATGCCTTTGCCTCTGTGTCCTCGTGGTCCTCGTCAACACTGTTCGGGCCTACGCCAATAAAGTGTGCTGCCATCCCTGCGACAGCCACGGCGCCTGCCACCGCTGCAGCGGGTTTGAGCACATCTTTCCAGCCACCGACCACCGAGCTGATGTGCGGGTCTTTGGGCAGACCGGCATAGCGCTGGGGATCGTCCGCGTGTTGCAGCACGTACATGACGTGGGTACCACCTACGCCTTGCGGGTCGTAGAGGCCAGCGTTTTCATAACCGCGCTCGTTCAGGTCCTCGATACGGCTCAAGGCCAGATCTTTCATTTCCTGCTTGGAGCCAAACGCAATTGCGCCGGTGGGGCAGGTTTTGGCGCAAGCGGGTGCCTGGCCCACGGTGACGCGGTCCGAACACAGGGTGCACTTGTAGGCTTTATTGTCTTTCTTGGAAATGCGCGGCACGTCGAACGGACAGCCCGCCACGCAGTAACCGCAGCCCACACACAGGTCGGACTGGAAATCCACAATGCCATTGGCATATTGAACAATCGCACCGGGAACCGGGCAGGCTTTCAGGCAACCGGGGTCTTCGCAGTGCATGCAGCCGTCCTTGCGTATCAGCCATTCCAGCTTGCCTGCTTCGTCCTCGTGTTCGGTAAAACGCATCAAGGTCCAGCTGTCGGGGCTCAGGTCGCTGGGGTTGTCGTACACACCGACGTTTTCCTCGACCTGACCACGCAAGTCGTTCCACTCATTGCAGGCCACCTGACAAGCCTTGCAGCCGATGCAGATGGACACGTCAATCAGCTTGGCCACTTCCATCTGGTGGTCACGCACCTGCGGGGCAGGCGTGACCGAGTTGGTGGCCGAACGGCGCACTATATTTTGCGAATTCATGCCGTGGCTCCCTTCATTTTCTCGACATTGACCAGAAAAGCTTTGAACTCCGGTGTTTGCGTATTGGCATCGCCTACGCCGGGGGACAGCGTATTGGCCAGGAAGCCCTTGCGGGTTTCACCTTCAAAACCCCAGTGGCAGGGGATACCAATTTGCTGCACTTCCTGGCCGGCAACGGTCAGGGTGCGCATGCGCTTGGTCACCACGGCCTTGGCGGTGATGTAGCCGCGCTTGGTCGTGACTTTGACGGTGTCGCCGTGACGGATGTCTTTTTCAGCGGCCAGTTGCTCGCCAATTTCCACAAACTGTTCAGGCTGCAACATGGCATTCAGATAGGAATGCTTGGTCCAGTGGCGGAACAGTTCGGTAATGGAATAGGTGGTGGCCACATACGGATAGTCGTGACGATTTCCCATGCGCTCGGCATCGTTGGACAGAATCCGTGCCGTTGGGTTGTGTGTCACCTTTTCGTGCAGCGGGTTCTTGGCAATCGGGCTTTCTACCGGCTCGTAATGCTCCGGGAAGGGACCGTCATTAATGCCTTTTTCCGAGAACAGGCGGCCCAGACCTTCGGGCAGCATGATGAACGGCGCAGCAGGGCTACCGGGAGGCAGGTTGGCCGGGAAGTCCGGAATATCGGCCCCGGTCCATTGCTTGCCATCCCAATGCAGGATTTGACGTTGGGGATCCCAGGGATTGCCCATCTCATCCATGGAGGCACGGTTGTACAGAATGCGCCGGTTGGCCGGCCAGGCCCATGCCCAGCCGGGGGTGTTGCCCAGGCCCGTATCGGTATTGTCCCGATTGGCCATCTGGTTGCCTTTCTCTGTCCAGGAGCCGGCAAATACCCAGCAGTAGCTTTGCGTGGTGCCGTCATCGCGCAGTTGCGCGAAGCTGTCCAGCAACTGGCCCTTGCGCAGAATCTGCTTGCCGTTCTCGTCGAAAACGTCAGCCAGCGCATAGCCATTGGCCTCTTTGGCCACTTCTTCCGGATGCGGGAAATACGGGTCGTGATAGGTGTCGGCGTCCCAGGTCATGCTCAGGACTTGCTCGGGACAGGCACCGCCTTCTTCTTCGTACAGACGACGCAGCTCCATCATGATTTCGCCCAGAATATTGGGGTCATGACGGGCCAGCCCTGGAGGTTGCTGCCCGGCGTAGTGCCACTGCAACCAGCGGCCCGAGTTCACGATGGAACCGTCCTCTTCAGCAAAACAGTTCGATGGCAGGCGGAACACCTCCGTCATCACTTCTTCTGTCTTGATGTCGTTGAACTGGCCTTCATTGCGCCAGAAGTTCGAGGTCTCGGTGACCAGCGGGTCCACAATAACCAGGAACTTCAGCTTGGACAGAGCCTTGGACGTCTTGTTCTTGTCCGGCATCGCGGCCAGCGGATTAAAGCCCTGCGCAAAGTAACCGTTGACCTTGCCTTCATACATCATGTCGAAGTAGGCCAGCATGTCATAGCTGCGATCCCACTTGGGAAGCAGGTCAAAGGCAAAATCGTTGGCTGGCGTGGCGTGCTTGCCGTACAGGTTCTTCAGCAAGGAGATGAAGAACTTGGGTGTGTTTTTCCAGTAGTTCACCTGACCGGGCAACACATCCTTGGGCGTGGTTTCTTCCAGATACTGCGCCAGCGTCTGCTGATTGTCCGAGGGCAGGTTCATATAACCTGGCACACGCAAGGACAGCAGGCCCAGGTCGGTATAGCCCTGGATATTGGAGTGGCCGCGTAGGGCGTTCACGCCGCCGCCAGCCATGCCGATATTGCCCAGCAAAAGCTGGATCATGGCAGCGCCACGAATAATCTGTGCGCCACCCGTGTGGTGCGTCCAGCCCAGCGCATACAGCCAGGTCAGGGTTTTGTTCTTGGCCGAACAGGAACCAATGATTTCGGCAATCTGCAGGAAATCGGCCTGCTTGACGCCGGTAATGTTCTCCACGACTTCGGGCGTGTAGCGGTCCACGTGGGCTTTCAACAGCTGCAGCACGGAACGTGGATGCGTCATGCTCATGTCGCGCATCACTTCGCCGTTCTCGTCCACCGCATAGGTCCAGGAGGACTTGTCGTACACCTTGGTTTGCGGGTTGAAGCCCGAGAACACCCCTTCGTCAAAGGTGAAGTCGTCGCGCACGATCAGGGAGGCGTTGGTGTAAGAGCGCACGTACTCGTGCTGAATCTTGTCGTTCTCCAGCAGCCAGCGCACCATACCCATCAAAAAGGCGGTGTCCGAGCCAGCGCGGATGGGCGAGAAGATGTCCGCCACGGCCGCCGTGCGGTTAAAGCGCGGGTCCACCACAATGACCTTGGCCTTGTTCTTGATCTTGGCCTCGATCACCCATTTGAAACCGACCGGATGGGCTTCGGCAGGGTTGCCGCCCATCACAATCACCACGTTGGCGTTCTTGATGTCCACCCAGTGGTTGGTCATGGCACCGCGCCCAAAGCTGGGGGCCAGGGCCGACACGGTCGGGGCGTGACAGAGCCGCGCCTGGCAGTCGATGCCCAGCATCCCCAAGGCACGGGTAAATTTGAAGTCCAGCAGGCCGGTTTCGTTGGATGCGGCCGAGGAAGCCAGAAAGCCCGAAGATAGCCAGCGGTTCACAACCTGGCCTTTCTCGTTCTTGGCAATGAAGTTGGCGTCGCGGTCGTCTTTCAGCAAACGGGCGATGCGTTTGGTGGCTTCGCTCCAGCTGATCTTGACCCATTCTTTGGAGCCTGGCGCCCGGTATTCGGGGTGCAGCAGGCGATTCTTGGAGTGGATCATGTCCAGCAGGCCAGCGCCTTTCGGGCAAAGCGAGCCACGGCTGACCGGGTGATCCGGGTCGCCTTCAATGTGAAAGATACGGGGTTTCGCATTCTTGGAGCCATCGCCCATGGAGTACATGAGGATGCCGCAACCGACTGAACAGTACGTACAGTTATTGCGAGTTTCTTTGGCGCGCAGCAGTTTGTAGGGCCGGACGGCGGCAGGAACTTGAGCGGCGGCTGTCGAAAGTCCCATCGCGGTAGCTGACAGCGCAGCTGCCCCAGCACCAAGAATTTTGAGAAATTGACGCCGACCAAAACTTGGCACGGTGTTATTCATGAAGGATTCTTCTTGCAAAAATAAGTGTCGGCAAAAGGATCACTAATTGCCGGGGCGGATTATAGCAGCATGCTTATAGGGTGCCCGGCTATTGGCATATAGGTCCTTGAAAAGGCAATAGTTGTGGCATAAAGGGGAATGTGGAAGTCGCCATATAATTGAGAATGTGTGCTATTCTCATGTGGCCTATTCCACCTTTTCCCGCCATCCGCGCCATTCAAGAATTATTTGCGGGCCTGGCTCGGGCTGCTTGCTCCCACACTCCTATGATCAGATTTACGGTATCGGACTTTGACCGACTCGGTAGTCCGACGGGTTTTCGCTATTGCTTGCCGGATTACAACGGTCCCAAGCAGGACATGGAGCAGATTTGTATTGCCGAAGGGCGGGTGCAGGAATATCAGGTTCGGCCTGGCATGAAGATGGTGCTTTCGGACATCATTACTCACCACCAGTACGAAGCCACGTCACTGGCCGCGCCGCAGTTCTCGGCCATTGTGATGTTGCAGGGGCGAGCGCAGACTCAGCTTGCCAGCCAGAATACGGTCAGCATGACAGCTCAAAGTGGGGCCACCATTGCGCATTCGGATGTGGTGGCCATGACAGGGCTCCATCCGGCTGGGCAGCGCCTGCGAGGCTTGAATATCACCTTAAGTACGCCGGACAGTTTGGCGGACTCGCCTTTGGGCGAGACGTTGGCCAAGGTCATGGGTTCCTCGCGGATACGCCTGCAACGCTGGGCAGTGCCCCCGCATTTGTTGACCGCGATCGATCAGTTGATCGACAGCCCCTGGCAGGGCACCTTGCACAATCTGCTGCTGGAGGGTGTCAGCCTGCAAGTGCTGGCTCATGCGCTGGACGGCCTGAGCCGAGAAACAGACAACGATGCGCCCGTCTCCGCGCGCGATCGGCAATTGCTGGAACGTGTCAGAGAGCGTCTCTACCATTCGCCTGGCGAGGATCACACCTTGGCAGATCTGGCCAAACTGGCCTGCATGAGTCCCAGCACCTTGCGGGTGAAGTTTCAGGCGGTCTATCAATGCTCGGTATTTGGATGGCTGCGTGAGCGCAGGCTGGAACTGGCCCGAGAGTATCTGGCGCAAGGCTGGAGCGTACAGCAGGCGGCACATTATGTAGGCTATCGCCATGCCACCAACTTCGCCACGGCATTCCGTGAGCGCTACGGTATCTCACCCAGCGAGTTGAACTAGGCTGTCCCGTCATTGCCCAAAGCTCTTCAGGCGTTGCGCATTCCCTGACGACGATTACGTCGGTCATGCTGAAAGACCCTGCCCCTTGTGGGCCGCTTCTTTTTGTATGTGACTGTGCCGCCTTTCCTGCTTCCTCCGTATCCCTTGATGGTTTTGATGTTGGGCCTGCTGGCCTGCGTGGCACCGGCCACCATTGATGCCTATTTACCTGCATTCAGCGCTCTGGAACAGGAATTCAATGTGCCGCCACACAGCGTGCAGCAGACCCTGGGTGTGTATATGTCTGCGTATGCGGCCATGTTGCTCTTGCACGGTACCTTGTCCGATGCCTGGGGACGCAAGCCGGTGGTGCTGGTGTCCTTGCTGGTTTATGTGGCAGGTTCTGTGATGGCCGCTGTGGCGCCCAGCTTCTCGTTTTTGTTGGCGGGCCGTGTCTTGCAGGGCTTGTCCGCCGGAGCTGGCTTGGTCATTGGGCAGGCCATGGTGCGTGATTGCTATCAGGGGCAGCAAGCGCAGCGCACATTTTCTTATATCTTGCTGGTGTTCAATGGCTCGCCCGCGCTGGCGCCGATTGTGGGCGGGCAGTTGATCGCCCATCTGGGCTGGCGCTCGGTGTTCTGGATGCTGGCCGTATTGGCCGCGCTGGCGGCTTGCTTGTGTGCGCTGCGCCTGCCAGAGACCTTGCCGACGTCCAGACGTCAGCCTTTGGTCTGGTCGCAGTTGCGGGTCGAGCTATGGCTTTTGTTGTGCAATATCCCTTTTATGGGGATGAGCCTGGCTTTGAGCTTGTTGATCGGTGCGCAGGCATTTTTGATTGGTGCCGCGCCTGACTTCATCACCCATACCTTGAAGCTGCCCGAGACCGCGTTTGCGGCCTTGTTCGTGCCCTTGGTGATTGGGGCCAGCGCGGGAGCCTTGGCCTCGGCTCAGCTCTCCCGTCTTTGGGAAGCGCGCAAGCTGATTACTTGTGCCTATGGCTTGATGCTGGGGAGCTGCCTAGCCTATGTCGCCTACCTGGCACGTGCTGCAGAACCCGCGTTGCTGTGGGCAGTCGGGTTGCCGGCATTCTTTGCCGCCGGGCTGGCCATGCTGTTTCCGGTGATGACCATGCAGGTTTTGGCGCAGGTTCCCGCACGCGCAGGGCTGGCGGCTTCCTTGCTGGGGTTTTGTCAGATGGCTACCTTTTCCCTGGTCAGTGGCTGGTGCGTACCTTGGGTTTACGGGCAGCCTGTGCGCATGGCGGCCGCGATGCTGTTGGCCGTAGTTGCCAGTCTTGTCGCCTGGTTTTGGCTGCAAAAGCGTGCAGATCGGGCCGTGTCATAGGCAGGACTGATGTTTGGCATAGCGTTTTTGCGTTTGTGAATACATCGCTCTCAAGCATGAAGATGATAATTGTTCGCATCTAAAATCTTTGCTGAGATCCACCTTCATGTTTGCCGTTTCTTCCAGCTCTGCTCGCCTGCGAGTGCGTTTGCTGACACCTCTTACTCGCTCCGCCATGCTGCTGGCGGCCGCGGGCAGCCCGGCCTGGGCACAGGACAAGGCTCCTGATCAATCCCCCGTAGAGCTGTCCACAATTACGGTTAAAGGCAATCGAGATCCGGGGGTGACCGAAACCAGCCAGTCCTATACCACCAAGGCAATGAGCACAGCCACGGGTTTGTCACTGTCCATTCGTGAAACACCGCAGTCGGTCAGCGTGGTGACCCGCCAGATGATGGAAGATCGCGGTATGCAGACAACGGCCGATGCCCTGCAAAGCGCCCCGGGTATTTCCGTGACGCGCAGCGATACCAACCGTTATTCCTTTTCTTCGCGTGGTTTTGGTATCGATAACTATCAGTTTGATGGCTGGACCCAGCCTGTGCTCTCGCCCTGGGCTTTTGGTGAAAGCAATCTGGACCTGGTGGTGTTTGATCGGGTTGAAGTGGTGCGCGGTGCGACAGGTTTGATGACGGGGGCGGGCAGCCCCTCGGCCTCGGTCAACTATGTACGCAAGCGTCCCTTGCGTGATTTTGCGGCATCGGGGGGCGTGGACGTAGGCAGCTGGGACTTTGCCCGTGGTTATGCCGATGTTTCCACACCCATTACCAAAGATGGCCGTATTCGCGGGCGTATTGTGGGTGCTTATGGCAAGGCCAACAGCTACACCAGTTTGCAGGACACCAAGACGCGCACCTTGTATGGTGTGATTACGGCTGATCTGATGCCGGGCATGGAGTTGACCGGTGGCGTGGCCTATCAGTCCAGCTCGAACAATGGCTTTGGCAGTGGTTTCCCACTGTTCTATAGCGATGGTTCGCGTACAGACTTCAAGCGTTCCGTTTCCAACAATACGGACTGGTCGCGTATCGAGAATGACACCACCACAGGCTTTCTGGATTTGAGCCATCAGTTTGCCAATGACTTGAAGCTACGCCTGACTTATAACCAGTCGCACACCGATGCATCCATGAAACAGATTTTCCGGGGCGGCTACCCGGATCGGGAAACCGGCTTGGGTACTGCCAACTCCTATTCCTATTACAAGGGGGATGTGCGTCGCAAGGCATTCAATGCCTCTTTGTCCGGCCCCTTCGAGCTGTTCGGTAAAGAGCATGAGTTCTCTGTGGGCTGGATGATGTCTCAGGACCGCGTCTCCTTCCCGCAGTATCGCGCCCTGGCACCTTTGCCGGATGCGGGCAGTTTTTATCAGCCGGGTCGCGTGCCCGAACCCGTGTGGTCAGGCGAGCCCTCCCAGGCGGATGACATGAATAACAGACAGTCTGGTGCCTATGCCGTGGGGCGTTTCGCCTTGATGGATAATCTGCGCTTGATGGTAGGTGGACGCTTGAGTAACTGGGAGACGGACCAGACCTACTTTGGTGCCAAACGCCAGTATCGCAACCGCAATGAGTTCATCCCTTATGCCGGCCTGATCTACGACTTTGACGACACCTACACGGCTTACGCCAGCTATACGGAAATCTTCAAACCGCAGAATGCCCGCAACGAACAGGGTGATCTTCTGGCTCCCATCACGGGTAAAAGCTACGAACTGGGCTTGAAGGCCGCCTGGCTGGATGGCCGCTTGAATGGGGCGGTATCCGTGTTCCAGACTCGCCAGGATAATCTGGCCGAAGCCACTGGCAATAACGTGATTGGCGCGCCGCCCAATACCCCCGCCTATCGCCCCGTGTCGGGAGCCAAGGTAGAAGGTATCGAGCTGGAACTGGGCGGGGAGTTGATGCCTGGCTGGAATCTGGCCAGCAGCTTGACGACCTTCACAGCCAAGGATGCACAGGGCAAGCCCATCAACACCAGCAAGCCACGGACCTTGTTCAAGCTCTACACCACCTATCGCTTGCAGGGCGATTGGCAAGGGCTGACCGTGGGTGGCGGCATCGACTGGCAAAACCGCATGTACCAGGATGCGACCGCACCGGGCCGTAAAGTGGTCAAGGTAGAGCAGAGCAGCTATGCCATCGTCAACCTGATGGCGCGCTATGACTTCAACAAGCGCATGTCCGCCACGCTGAACGTGAATAACCTGTTCGACAAGAAGTACTACTCGCAGATCGGGTTTTATAACCAGGGCTGGTATGGGGCGCCCCAGAACGTGATGCTGTCCTTGCGGGCGCAGTATTAAGAGGGGAAGGCTGTAGTGCCTGAGATAAGCACGGGCTGACGTAAACCAAAATACGCTTTCACCCTCTGTTTTGTAGCTCCAGGGCCTCAAAATAGTGCTTGATTCTATATTTTGAGGCCCTGGGGCTACATTTTTTCGTCTGTCTCTGTAGTCCTCAGATGTGGGTTATTGTCATCTTGTGTCCCTTGGGATACATTTTTAGTTTGATACCAAAAAAATGAGGCCTGGGGGATACAGTGACTACATTAGCGGATGTTGCTGATTTGTTGCGCAGCGTGCGCCGAGAAGCTGGTTTGAGCCAAGAGGCCTTGGCACAACGGGCCGGTGTTTCACGCACAACGGTTGCCCGTATGGAAACGCTGGCCAAAGGAGATATGAGCGTTTCTGTCCTATTGCGTTTGTTGGAAGCGGCTGGTTATGGCATAAAACCAGTAAAAAAAGGATTCTCTCGAACGGTAGAGGATATTTTGGCAGAGCAAAGGGACGGTAAGATCTGATGAAACTGGATGTGCAGGTATGTGGCAGAGCCGTAGCCCAGCTGTATCGGGAGCGTGATGAGTACGTACTGGCTTATTTGCCTGATACTGATCCGGCGGATTTTGTCAGTTTGACGATGCCTGTGCGCGAGCAGCCTTGGCGCTGGCCTCGTGATTTGCATCCCTTTTTCCGTCAGAACCTTCCCGAAGGTTATTTGCTGAGCATTATCCGTGAAGAGTTTGGTCCGCTACTGGATGGCACGGACCTATCCTTGTTGGCGCTGGTTGGCGGGTCAGGAATTGGGCGAGTGACGGTTACCCCGGAAGGCGTGGTGCCAGGGACTGATCTTGAGCCCTTGCAGATAGAGTCCTTGCTCAAGGCAGAGAACACGTCCGCTTATTTTTCCAGTCTTGTGCGTCGCTACGCTCGTGCATCCATTTCCGGTATGGTCCCCAAGTTCCTAGCTCCTGATATCGGGTCTGAACAGCACAGCCATGTGGTGGGTAAGCCTACCTTGCGTACGAGTCGCCACATTATTAAGGGCTCGGACGAGAGTACGCCTTATTTGGGGTTCAACGAGTTTTACACCATGCGGGTGTTGGAGCGCTTGAACGTAGTTCCTGTCGCCCAAACGCGCATGTCTGATGATGGGCGCGTGCTGATTGTAGATAGGTTCGACGTGGATCAGCAGGGCATCGCGACGCATGGTGTGGAAGATGCCTGTGGCTTGTTGGGTTTACCTCCCCATGAGAAATACGCGCCCACCATGGAGCGTGCTTTGAATGCGACCAGAGTCTATGTGCCAGGGGCATCTGTTCGGGAGCAGCTGGAGCAGTTTGGCTGGCACTTGTTAAGCAATTATGTCGTGCGTAATGCGGATTGCCATGCCAAGAACATCGCCTTGTATTACAGCAGTTTGGATGATGTGGCATACACACCGATTTATGACATTGTCACAACTCAGGCCTATCCACGTTTTGCCTCCAATCCTCCCGCATTGGCTGTGGATGGACGACAGACCTGGATAGCAGGTAAAACATTAGAGCGTTTTTTTAAAGCTAGTTTGGGCATTGCGCCCAAGCAGTATGCGCAGATGGTAGAGCGCTTATGTGAGTCGGCTGTAGAGGTGGGGAAGGAGGTCATTGAGGCCGCTCAAAATGAACCCCGCTGGCATACAGTGGCCAAGCATATGGTTCACGCCTGGAATGAGGGGATGACTTCTTTAACGGCCGTTAAAGGAGTTGTGATTTCTACAGGTTTGGACAGCGCAATTGCTGAGGCGGGGTTTTCAGCGCCAGACCGCCCAGAAAGCAGCGGGGAGGCTATCGGTCGATCTGAGTTGCTAGGACGACCACGTAAAAAGTAGTTGTTATGTATTCTTCTAGAGCGTCTGCCTCGTCAGGCTCGGCTTTGGCTTGATGTGATCAGTGTTCAGGACACTAAAGCCAATAAATCAGTCACCCCAATATCGACACCCGCCTGATACAACAAGGTGCTGGCCTGACCACGATGGTGAGTCTGGTGATTAAAAAAGTGCGTCACCAGAAGCGCAAAATCCTTCTCCATGTCCTGGCCCGCCATATTGCTATAGCGTAGCGTTTGGCCCAGCTGTTCCACTGTCAGTGTGGCTGCCCAATCAATAATGATCTGGTCCAGCTTGCGGCGGTACTGACCCAGTTCCGCCAAGGTGCCGAATAGCTGCTGTTCCAGTGCATGTGGCTTGGCAAACACCCCGATTTCTTTGCGCAAGGCGTGGGCATCAGGATGCTGGGCAAAGCGATGTAGCCAGACGGTGTCCCCAACCGCAATGTGCATCATGGTCTTGAACAGCGAACCAAAGAAGGCCCCACGTTCCTGATGCAAGTCCTGTGCAGAAAGACTCGCAGCTGCATCGTAAAGACGTTGGTTCATCTGGCTGTTGTACGAGGCCATGCGGATGGCGGTTTGGGGTGTCATGGAAAGATCGTCCAGGCAGCGTGATGAGCTTGTGAAAAGTGCTGGGGATACGTATCACCAGCATCTTATGCAGTCGTACAACATAGAGTAAACGGTTTGCAGAACGACTTCCGTTTTTTACGTTCTCGGATAGGTTTCACGTACGCTCAAAGAACTGAGCAAGCCCAGCAAGCTGATGATGACAGCCAAAGACAAGCCGCCTATGTAAGCTGCGTCAGTGGACAGAGAAAGGGATAGAAGATGTGAAACCAGCCATCCATACAAGGATTGAATAATGGCTGTGACTAAAAATACCCCCATGTTCACATAAGCAATTGCGGATCCCGTGATATTGGCCGGCACACTTTCTTTGACCGCAGCAAAACAGACGACCACCTGTACACCGCTGGACAGGCCTATCAGAGCAAAGCACAGATACGCGGTGTACAAGCCGGGGCTGGGGATAAGCATCAAGCACAGCCAGGCTAGTGTGTTGAGAAAGGCGGATACCCAGATAAACAGCTTTCTGGTTTTGAGCTGATCGGAAATCTTTCCAAAAAAAAGAGACGAGAAACCGTAGATCAGTAAAGCAACCGTGATGATCATGGACGCATCCAGGACGGAGATGCTCATCGCACGAGTAAATAAATGCGTGCCCCATAGTCCTGAAAAGGCATAAAACGTGCCATTTGTGCCAGAGATGGCCAGCATGATCAGGGCTAGTTGCTTGTTGGAGACAATAGAGGGCCAAGTGCCGGCAGGGGGCTGATGAACTGTTTTGCTGGTTTTAGGTATCTCGGTAGCCCCAGCGTCTGGAGCACGCCATAAGCAAAAAATCAGAACAGCGAGAACAAGAGTGACCGCACCGACGCCAATAAAGGCCTGCCGCCAACTGACATAGCCCAGGATGAGTAAAGAGGGAGCCTCCGAGAACACAGCCCCCAAGGTGCCAATCAACATTGTCAGTCCGGTGATCAACCCGAACTTGCTGCCATGGAACCAGATGGCATTGTTCTTCATGATGGCCACAAAGACTAAGGACATTCCCAGTCCTACAAGACCGGGCCCCAAAAGTGCCATTCCATAGTTCTGGGCGCTGCCCAAAATGATGGTTCCCAGCCCGGACAGCAAGGTTCCGACCACGGCGGGAATCCGGATTCCATAACGATCAATCACCATGCCTGCGGGGACTTGCATCAGGGTGTAGACCCAGAAATGCAGGGCCGCAATGCTCCCCACAACTGCCAGACCTAGTTCCAGACTGTCGGCTATGTGGGAGGAAAACGTGGCGGGGGAAAAGCGATTGAAAAAGCCGATGAAAAATGCGCAGGATAGCAGGACGTAGCTGATGATTTTTGTTCTCTGATACTTGAACATGCCATGGCTTTGAGCGTGTTTATGCGTGTTTTCTCGCATTCATAAAGTCTTTTTGAAGCGGGCAAATGAATCCTCATGGTAACGTCCGACGCCTTGGCTGTTGGGTGACTAACTAACTTGAGCAGGTAACGTTTTGTATGTTCAGAGGGGGATACCCAGTTTTGTTAGTTCCAGATATGCCTTCAAAACGAGTTTCATCGCACTGATTGCCGCCTTTATTTCATATATGGAATATCGTTTCTTACAGCTTTTTTAGCTTGATGTCTTTTTAAGCGGACAAATCTGTCCGTATAATTTCGGAATGAAAAACCGGAATTTACCTAATCGTTCTGATGCCTTGGAACGCCGGGAACTGTTGCTGGATGCGGCCAATACGGTCTTTAGCAAGTGTGGTGTGACGGCTCCTTTGGATCAGGTCGTGTCGCAGGCGGGGGTGGGGCGGGCAACGCTTTATCGCAACTTCCCTGATCGGGCTGCCTTGATGGAGGCGCTGCTGATACGGGCAGCAGACCGGATTGAAGAACGCTTTTCAAGCAAGCGTAAAGGCAATGCTCAGGATTTCAAGGTCTTGATGCAGGTGCTGGCAGGGTTCGCGCTGGAGTCGGCTCCCATGTCGGATTACTGGAAGGCGATTGATCCCAATCACCCCACCATTGTGGGGGTGCGTGCCCGTTTGGTTGATCTGGCGCGCGAACCCTTGGCAATGGGGCAGGCCGCCGGGCAGTGCAACCCGGCCTTGCAGCCCACCGATATTCCCTTGTTGATTGGTATGCTGGCCGCCAGCTTGCGGGGGCGCACGGACAAGGAAAGGCTACTGTTCGTAAAACGCTCGCTGAAGTTCTTGTGTGAAGGCGTGTTGTTGCAGGTGGACCGTAATGCTCCTGATTGGGAGCCTGAATGAGTCAGTACATCAAGCCGCACCCGCATTGGGAAGACCATGAAAAGCCCTTCATGCCGGGCTCGCCATCGGCACCTCATCATGAATCGCATATCCGTATGGCTTATGGTCTGGTTGCGATTCTGGTTGGTTTGACAGGTGGTTTGGGTAATGCCCTGGTGTCGGTGAATTTGCCGACGCTGCAAGGGGAGCTGGGGTTGACGCCCTCCGAGGCAGCCTGGTTGCCCGCAGCCTATGCCATGGTCAATATCACCGCCAATTTGCTGGTGTTCAAGTTCAGGCAGCAATATGGCATGCGCCTGTTTGCCGAGATAGGCCTGGGTTTGTATGCCGTTCTGGCCTTGCTGCATCTATCCATTAATAGTGCTGAATCACTGATTTTTCTGCGTGGTGCCAGCGGGTTTTCTGGTGCGGCGGCTAGCACCCTGGGCGTCTTGTACATGCTGCAAGCTTTCCCCAGACGCCTGCTAGGTAAGGCTTTGGTGCTGGGAGTGAGTATCACGCAAATGGCGACGCCCTTGGCCTGGGTGCTGTCGCCGTCCTTGATAGAGCTGGGGAATTGGCACGGCCTGTATAGCTTTGAGGCGGGCATGGCCTTGTGCTCCTTTGCGGCAGTAGTGCTGCTGAAGTTGCCCCCCGGCTATCAGATCAAGGCGTTTGAAAAACTGGACTTCCTGGCTTTTGCCTTGTTTGCTCCGGCTGCCGGTTTGCTGATCGCATTCTTGACGCAAGGCTATATCCGCTGGTGGTTCAACGACACAAACCTGGCCTGGATGGCGATGGCGTCCTTGTTCCTGTTCACCGTCTGCTCGTTTCTGGAATATCACCGCGTCAATCCTTTGCTGAAAGTGCGGTGGTTGGCGCAGGGTTCCACCATTTACTTTGCCGTCGGGGCCATGATTTTGCGCTTCATCACGACCGAGCAGAACTACGGCATGGTCAATATGCTGCGCAGTTTGGGCATGGGCTCGGAGCAGATGCAGCCTTTGTTCTGGGTGGTGTTTGTGGGCATTGTGTGCGGCATTGTGCTCAGCGCCATCACCTTTGGGCCCAAGACGATTCTGGTACAGGTGTTTGCCGCGATTTTGCTGATTGGCGTGTCCAGCTTCATGGATTTTGGGCGTACCAGCCTGGACCGCCCGCAGGACTTTTTCTATAGCCAGTTCGTGCTGTCCATTGGCGCGGGCATGTTCATGGGACCCTTGGTGATGATTGGCTTCAAGCAAGCCTTCAAGTATGGCCCTGACCATATCGTGACTTTTATTGTGCTGCTCAATGTCACTCAGACTTTGGGCGGATTGATGGGCACCGCGACCTTGAGCACGTTTCAGCAGCAGCGCCAGCAGCATCATTACGCGGCCATTGTCAGCCATGTGAATGTGGCTGAGCCTTTGGTGGCCAATCGTCTGAAACAGCAGCAACAGGCTGTAGGGCCAACGGTGACCGATCCGATGTTGAGGGCGGCGACGGGCACGGCTCAGTTGGCACAGATTGCCCGCCGCGAGGCCAGTGTCAGGGCGTACAACGATGTTTTTCTGTTGATTGGCATTCTGGCGACGGGCTTTTTGCTGTGGCCCGTGTTGCTGGCCGCTGGCCCCGCTATTCAGTCCAGACGAGCGCAAGCCGCTGCTGGCACTTCTTCGAATTCTTAAACCTGGTCCGTATTTATGAGTCAAGACACTTCATCTGAAAATCAGGATCGCAATAGTGAGCTTGCCGCGCCGACAGACTCGGATAACGATGGCAAGCTGGGTCCGAATACTGAACCTTCTCTGCCGCCCAAGATCATCAAACCCAGCAAACGCAGTGTCATTGCGATGGCCTTTGTATTGTTGGGAGGTTTGCTGTTGATCTTGTGGGCTTGGAACCTGGGGCCGTTCAACACCACTCGCGTCACTACCGACAACGCCTATGTACGTGGGCAAATGACGGTGCTGGCACCGCAGGTAAGCGGTTATGTGTCCGAGGTATTGGTGCAGGACTTTGAGCGAGTCCAGGCGGGCCAGCCTTTGGTGCGCATTGATGAGCGCATTTATAAAGAAAAACTGCATCAGGCGCAGGCTCAACTGGATGCGGCTTTGGCTGAGTTGGCGAATCTGGATCAAGCCCAGGCACAGAACCGCGCCAGCCTGGATGCTCGCAAGGCGGCCTTGGTGTCGGCTCAGGCTGAAGCCCGTCGCTCCGAGGCGGATCGTAATCGTGCCAGGGAATTGGCAAACAAAGGTTCGATCTCGGTGCGAGAGCGAGATCAGGCTGTAGCGACTGCCGAGCTGGGGCGCGGCAATATGCTGCAAGCCAAGGCAAACATTGCGATTGCCGAAGAAACCATCAAGTCCACCGAGGTGGCTCGGGCGACCTTGCAGGCCAAGGTGAAATCCGCTGAAGCCGCCTTGGGTTTGGCTCGCATCGATATGGATAACACCGTGGTGACCGCGCCCGCAGCCGGTCAGATCAGCGAAGCGTCTGTGCGTCAGGGGCAGTATGTGACGGCAGGTTCGCAACTGCTGTTTCTGGTGCCGGATACCCGTTGGGTAGTGGCGAACTTCAAGGAAACGCAGACGGCGGGTATTCATGTGGGGCAGGTGGCCCGATTCACTGTGGATGGTCTGGATGGCACAGAGTTTCAAGGTCATGTAGAGCGCATCGCCCCGGCCACGGGCTCCGAGTTTTCTGTGCTGCGCGCGGATAATGCCAGCGGCAACTTCACCAAGGTTGTTCAGCGCTTGCCGGTACGCATTGCTATCGATGCGGATCAGCCCGGTATGGAGCGTTTGCGACCCGGCATGTCCGTGATTGCCAAGGTGGATATTTCGGATAAGCCTGATCAAACAAAACAGGAGCATGGGCAATGATCCTGTCTGCAAGAACGTATGGCATGGCCTTGTTAAGTGGCGCGGCGCTGTTGTCCGGCTGTATGCCTGCTTACCGGGCCGCACCCGAGCAGGCGCAGGTAGCCGCGCCATCCGGGTGGATAGGAGCATCCTCTGAAGGCACAGTCGTTGATTCGGCCTGGTGGAAAGCCTTTAACGATCCCGGCTTGAGTGCGCTTGTGGAAGCTGCCTTGGCACGTAATAACGATATCTTGAGTGCCGCGACTCGCATCGAACAGGCCAGGGCAGCCGTGCAGCTGGCGGATTCGTCCTTGGGGCCCTCCTTGTCTTTTGACACGGGCGCACATGATGAGCGGGCACTGGGGCCAAGCGGTATGGCAATCAGCCGTGCTGTGCAGCCTGCCGTGCAATTGAATTGGGAGCTGGATTTATGGGGGCGTTTGAGTTCGCAGGCGAAAGCGGCTGAACTCAAGCTGTCTGCCACGCAGGCGGATTACGATGCGATTGCCTTGAGTGTGGCCTCCGAGACAGCCCGTACCTATATTGCCTTGTTGGGTTTGAACGCGCAGTTGCAACAAGCCAAGGCCACTTCTACATCCCGGACGGAAGCTTTGCGCCTGGCGCAGGAGAAGTTTGAGGCGGGCTATATCTCTCAGCTGGAATTGACTCAGGCCCAGTCCGAGCTGGAAGCGGTAGAGCAGCATATTCCACAGCTGGAATTGGCGATTAGCCGTCATCACAACGCTTTGCGCCTCTTGTCCGGGGAGTTGCCTGCGGTTTATGAACAGAGCGCCAGTTCCACTTTGTCGGCTTTAGAGCTGCCTGCACCGGGCTCTGGCTTGCCTTCCGAGTTGCTGCGCCGCCGTCCTGATATTGCGCGAGCAGAGCTCGGTTTGGCTTCCAAGGACGCGTCCATGGCAGCCAGCCGGGCTGCCTTTCTACCGCAGGTTTCTTTGTCGGCACGGGCAGGGGCTTTGTACGTCAGCGCCTTGAGTTATGACCCGACCAAGATCTGGAGTTTGGGTGGCAGCATTCTGGCACCAATTTTTGACCGCGGCCGTTTGCAGGCGCAGTTTGATTCTGCAACAGCCCAGCGCGATGAGGCGGCTTTTGCGTATCGCGGCGTCGTGTTGACGGCTTTTTCGGAAGTAGAAAATGCCTTGGCGGGTCAAGGTCGTTTTGCTGAAGAGTTAAGCCACGTAACGGCGCGTCGGGATGTCTTGAAGCGTTCTTTGGAACACGCCCGTAATCGCTATGAAGCTGGTTACGCCTCTTATCTTGAACAGCTGGATGCGCAGCGTAATCTGTACGAGGCAGAAAACCAGGTCATCGCCGTACGGGAAAGCCAGTTGCAGAATATGGTGGATCTGTACAAGGCGCTGGGCGGTGGTTGGGATTATGAAAAGGTGATGAAGCGGGAGTAACTTGAAAGAGTAGGTAGAGGTGCACTGTCAGGTGGAGCATGTGTGTTCTCGGGATGATGTCAGGGGTCTGAACCTTGGACTGCCTTAGTAGCAGCAACAGCAACCGCAAGAAGCAACTCCGCCTTCCTTCCTGCTTCTTACTACTGCTCCCGCAAAATCCGCCGAATTTCCAGAATCGCCTCGGGCGTCTCCTGCACGCTGTGGGAGAACGGAATCACCAGCTCCGACGTCGCGCCAGGCAAATGGGCGCTTTGATAGGGCACCAGCCCGTCGTCCGAGTACAGCAAGTCTTTCTTGGGCGTGTCATTGGCAATAATGCTGTGATAACGCACTTGCGTGGAAATGGGCATTTTGGAGGTGATCTGCATGAAAGGATCGCTGTCGCGCAGGCTTTCCACGCCATTGGGCAGAATCAGCATCTCATCTTTGGCGGGCGTGTTGCCCACAGCCACCTGGCTAAGTTTATTGAGCTGAGTCACCACCGTAACCGGCAAGGTAATCAGCGCTGCCGCCAAGCGTGAAATACGATTTCCCGCAAACGGTGTGCCCTTGTGAGGCGCAGCAATAAAGATGGCTGTCGTCACGCCGGGCAGGGGAGAGAAGTGCACCACATTGCCAAACTCCTGATTCATTTTGGCAATGCTGACATCATCCATTTGATAACGGTCGCGGGCCGCGTCTTCCAGCAGATTATCGGACGAGGACACCAGCAAACGTCCCAGTACACCGCCCATGCTATGACCGATCACCACAATATTGTTCGAGGCGATGGCCTTCCTGTCCGGGTCAAAATGCCGGAAGGTTTCTGTCAGGGCTTTGCGAATCTCGGCATTGTTGTAGGGCAGGGGCAGATTGGTTGGATAGTAGACCTGCCAGATCTGATAGCGATCCCGTAATTCCTCATCGCCCAGCACCTCATTGGCGACGTTAATCCAGGCTTCCGGACTGCTGGCCAGGCCGTGCAGCATGATGATGACGCGGCGGTTCGGATCATAGGGTTGCAGCAGGAACACATGCGGGGATTCAATACCACCGTCCCGTCCCAGGACGGTGCGCAAAGCCCGGGTCGAGAAGTCCGAGCGTGCCAGCCATAGACCGTAGGCAGAGGTGTAATTGGCCGCCAAGGGCACTTGCACGTCTTTTAGTCGGACGCTGGTTTGCTGGTACGGATCGTAGCCAATAATTGTGGCGTCGCGGGTTTGCAGAACCTGGGACAGGGTTTCGCCGGGGAAAGTAATAATCCCCGTCACTGCCTGGAAGGGCGGTTCGCTATAGGTGCTCTGAAAGCT
This sequence comes from Alcaligenes sp. 13f, assembly GCF_020496585.1. Classification (NCBI taxonomy): domain Bacteria; kingdom Pseudomonadati; phylum Pseudomonadota; class Betaproteobacteria; order Burkholderiales; family Alcaligenaceae; genus Alcaligenes; species Alcaligenes sp. 13f. The sequence goes on along the minus strand of NZ_JAHKKC010000009.1, from coordinate 94,145 downwards.
GTTTGGCGTGACATCCTTTGACTCGTTCACGACCACCATCTCGGCTCCAAAACCATCGCGCCGATAAATGCTGCGCACCCCGCGGAATGTTAATTGAGAGGCCGGAATCAGCTCATGGGGCTGAGGGGCGGTGGCATCGCGTATCTGGGACAGATCGCCACGAATACGCCATTGGCCAATCGCTATGGTTTTCTGGAAGGCGTAGCTGGTGTCGTGGTACCTGGCGAACAGCAACATGGTTGCCTGCTGTACCGCGTAGTTGTAATAGTCGCGCACCTGGGTCTGGCGATCCTCAAAGGCCCGGTCTCCTGGTCTGCGATCCGTGAAGAACAGATAGGCGTAGGCATAGCGGGCGCTTTGCAGATAGGCATCGAACAGCTCGGTCGAGAAGTCTGGCCGGGCATTGCGCCGACCTTGCAAGCGCAAGGCCTCTTGTGTCCAGATCTCGGCCAAGGTGGCCATGCGCTGTTCAGTGTCCAGATTCCATAGCTCGGTCAGCCTGGAGGAGCAGTGGGGAATGTCTTTAGCGCATTGCTCGGGCGCGATAGCCAGACTGGTCAGCGTATCGCGTGCAGAGGCGCTGAGCTTGTTGGTAGTCAGAATATCGCCACGGCGCTGGGCAATGTAGTCCTCGGTGCTGACGGTGGCGATTTTGACGCCGGCGCAGCCGCTAAGCATTACGGCCAGAAATGTGATGGCCCCAGCCTTGTGCAGCCCGCCCCTGTGCCCGCCAGATACAAGCCGCTTCAGGCTTGTCGTGATGGCTTGTACCGGTGCCAGGTCAAGCAGCGTGTTCCGTACAGGATTCATCAAGGCCATCACGTTCTGCAGTGGGTTTGTTGACAGGTTTAGAGGAGCTTATTGCCGTGATACGGACTCAAGCAGCTGTCTTGCGGCGTCAAATCGGCAGATCTGCTGAGTGTATCCGTGTTCGAAGTGCGATATTAACCCATAGGCCTGGTACTGGCAGTAGCCGGTTCTGGGTTGTGCAAGCGTGCTTCGTTTTCTTTGCTGCGGGCGCGGTAGGCGGCTGGCGGCAGGCCAAAGCGTTTTTTGAAGGCACGTGAAAAGTAGGCGGAGTCGCTAAAGCCCCACTGGCTGGCAATGTGTGCTGCTGGTGTATCCCACTTGTCCGGGGCACTCAGTTCCTGGGCGCAGCGTTCCAGGCGTCGTCGCAATGTATAGCGCTGCAAAGTCTCGTCGCCTTGCTCAAATTGTCGATGCAATTGGCGTACCGAAATCTTCAGGCGGCTGGCAAGCTCCTTGGGGCTGAGAGGTTCATGCAGGGTTTGTTCGATCATGCGCTCGGCCAGGCCGCGCAAATCATGCTTCTCCAAGAGCGGGCTGTCGTTCTTGAGCAAGGGGGCCAGCAGTGTAATCAGGGTGTTTTGCAGCGATGCGCCGTGCTGTGGGTCAAGCGGTGCGTAGGACTGTGGGGTCATGATGCTGAGCTGGCGCAGCAAGGACTGCAATAGCTGCCCATGAAAATCCTTGTGCTCCAGTTTGCCAAAGCGGTTCGCGTAGAGGGGCACGTACTGATCAAAGGTTTGGCGGTCCAGATGCACCGATAGCTGGTTGATGATGTCCGGTGAGCGCATCTCGTAAGGCTGGGCGGAGTCCAGCAAGGCCAGGTCGCCAGGACGCAGAATGAACTGCTCGCGATCGGTACGGATGGCCATGGTGCCCTGGCGTTGCAGGACGAGGAAATAGAAACGATCATCGCCACGCGTCAGGCTACCGTGTTCGCAGCGGACAAGGTTGGCATTGGTACGGATGTCAGCGATGTCCAGCCCGCCGAAGTCATTGACCTGGAAATTCCCGAAAAAGGGTTTGTCCTTGCTGGGGCGAAGTGTCACCAGTCGGCTGCATACGGCCTGGACCAAGTCGTTCCAGTGCTCGAAAGCATACTGGTTTTGAGTAGTCAGGGATGATCGTCTCGGGAGATTGCATGCTCGTGGAATATTCTACTGATCGGTGAGTCGCCTGCTCCTATGGTTTTCACTTAGTTTGGCAGGCAGGGTCAAGCCTGTGTCGTGGAGAGTCAATGGGCGTGCTGTCTGTGCTTCTAGAATCCTCAGGAAATATTTTCCTTGAGGCTTAAACATGTCCAGACAAGAATATGACTATATCGTGGTAGGGGGCGGTTCAGCCGGCTGCGTGGTGGCCACGCGCCTGATTGAGCACAATGCAGGCACGGTGTTGTTGCTGGAGGCGGGTGGGCCGGACAGCAGCCTGTTTCATACCATCCCGGCAACCGTGGTCAAGGTGTTCCAACAAAAGTCCTGGCCGTATATGACGATCCCCCAGCCTCACTGCAATGGCCGCGAGATGATCATTGCGCAAGGCAAGGTGCTGGGCGGGGGCAGCTCGGTGAACGGCATGATTTACATCCGTGGCCAGCAAGAGGATTTCGATGAATGGGCTGTGCCAGGATGGGGTGCGCGGGACGTGTTGCCGTACTTCAAGTTCGCTGAGGACAATGAAAGCCTGAGTGGGGAGTACCATCGGGCAGGCGGCTATCTGGGTGTCAGCGAGAACCGCTTCCGTCACCCCATGACGCAGGCCTTTGTGCGTGCGGGTCAGGAAATGGGGCTTGAGTATGTCAATGACTTCAATGGGGCGTCGCAGCAAGGGGTAGGTTACTACCAGACAACCACGCGTTCCGGAGAGCGTTGCAGCACATCCAAAGCGTATTTGAAACGTGTGCGAGGCAATGACAAGCTGACCGTGATTACAGGGGCCCTGACACACAAGGTCCTGTTTAGCGAAGGCCGCGCAGTTGGGGTGGAGTTCAGCGAGAAGCAGGGCAGTGTGCAAACGGCCTGGGTGCGCAATGAAGTCATTCTTAGTGCAGGTGCCTTTGGTAGCCCCAAGATCCTGATGCAGTCTGGCATAGGCCCCAAAGAGCATTTATCCGAGCTGGGAATTGACACCTTGCTGGATCTGCCCGTAGGCAAGAATTTGCATGACCATTTGCACATGTCCTTGAATGCGACCACGCACGCCAGCAACAGCCTGCTTGGCGAGGACAAGGGCCTGCGCGCCATTAGCCACATGTTTCAATGGGCGGCGTTCCGTAGCGGTTTGCTGACCACGAATGTTCTGGAAGGTGGGGCTTTCATCGACAGCCTGGGCGTAGGACGGCCAGATATTCAATTGATGTTCCTGCCTGTGCTGGATAACTTTGACAATACGCCCGGAGAAAAACCACCTGCGCAGGAACACGGTTTGACCGTCAAGACAGGTCATGTTCGGCCTGAAGCAAGAGGGCAACTGCGTTTGCGCAGTAAGGACCCGCAAGATCAGCCCCTGATTGATCCTAATTATTTAGGGACACAGGCTGATCTGGAAGGACAGATTCGGGCAGTACAGGTGGGACTCAGGCTGATGGAGCAACCGTCGCTCAAGGCTTTAATCAAAAAGGTCACCGCGCCCGAAGAAATGGATTGGGGGGATACCAAGGCGTTGGAAGCGTTTGTACGGCAAAACATCAAGACGGTTTATCACCCAACGGGTACGTGCCGATTGGGGCAGGATAGCGCCAGCTCGGTGACAGGCCTGGATTTGCGCGTCCATGGTGTACCCAATCTGCGTGTGGTGGATCTATCGGTTTGCCCTATGGTGACCAGCGGCAATACCAACGCGACAGCCATCATGATCGGGGAGCGTGGAGCGGCACAGATATTGGGTCGGCCTTTGGCGGCTTTCGAACCGGAGCCTGTTCGTGCACCTGCATCCAGTGGCTTCCGCTGGCATCCATGATGTATCCCGCCAAGCCGCATCGGTCGTCATTGCTGAGGCAGATGTCTTGCATGAGGTTGCCCAATGATTCATCGTTGATCCAAGCGCATAGGCGATGATCTTTGCCTTCGCATCGTACAGGAAGAACAGCCGGAACCGCCTTCCAGTTGTTTACCGCCGTTAGCGGCGGGTGGGCCTATCTTGGCTGCATTTTTCAACCTAGCTGGTTACGATTAGATTTAATATTGAAATTCAACCATGGGGTCAATTTTAGGGAAAAATCTATCAACTCCAGTGGCGACTGATTAGATTTTGACGTATATTTCTCACATGAGTGAACATTCGCGACATCAGATAATCAAACGCCTGCAGGCGGAGCTTCCTCGGGGAGCGCCGTTCGATCTTGCCGTGCTTGAAACCTTCGGCGTGTCCCCCAAACTGGCCGCCCGCTACGCCGAGAGCGGCTGGCTGGTGCGCCTAGGGCACGGCGTCTATGCCTATCCCAACGACAACTTTGACGCCAGTGGTGCGCTGCGGCTCCTGCAAGGGCGGGTCGCCGGGCTGCACATCGGCGGCAAAAGCGCCTTGGCGCTGCAAGGGGTTCGGCACAACCTGGCCCCCAGGGAAACCTTGGTGCTCTGGGGCGATGCCCGCTTCGCGTTGCCTGCCTGGTTCACCACGCGCTTTCCATCGCGCTACGTCAATGCAAGGCTGTTCGAATGGCCCGACGATGACCTCGCCAACAAAACCCTGCATACACCACCCGGACAGCCTGCTGGACTGCGGGTGGCAGTGCCCGAACGCGCGGTGCTGGAGTTGCTCTACGACACTGGCACGCGGGAAAGCCTCGAAGAGTCCCGCAATCTGTTCGACGGCCTGCGCTCACCGCGCAAGGACGTGCTCGGACGGTTGCTGGCCTGTTGCACCAGCGTCAAGACCGTGCGCCTGTTCCTGACCTGGGCACGGGAAACCGGCGTTATTGACGTGGATCAGTTGCTGGCGCAATACCCAGTACGCTCCGGCAGCGCCAGGCGCTGGATGAGCCGGCTGGATGACGGAACCTTGTTGAGCCTGAACCCTCATGGATAAACACTACGCCGACACCGTCCGCCTGTTGTTGAATATCGCGCCCGATGTGTTCAACAACGACATCTTCGCCATGAAGGGTGGCACTGCCATCAATTTGTTCCTGCGGGATATGCCCCGCCTATCGGTGGATATAGATGTGGTGTACCACCCCTGGCAGACTCCACGTGATCAGGCATTAGAGGATATCAACCAAGAACTGGTCGCCATCGCGCAGCGTGTCGAACGCCTTGGCGTACAGACAAGGCTGATCCGCAGCAAAGACCTTGGCGACACCAAGCTGATCGCCGAGAACGAGGCCAGCCAGGTCAAGGTCGAGGTCAATGTCGTGTTTCGTGGCACGGTGCTACCCATCGAGCGCAGGCCGTTGAGTGCCCGCACTGGCGATCTGTTCGGGGTCGAATTTGCGGTACCGGTTCTCGCCCCGGACGAACTCTATGCAGGCAAGCTGGTTGCCGCCCTGGATCGCCAGCATCCGCGGGATCTGTTCGACGTCTGGCAGTTGTTCCAGACCGGAGGCTTGACCGATTCTATGGTTGAGTGCTTTGTGGTTTATCTGGCAGGGCACAACCGGCCCATCCATGAAGTGCTGTTCGGCAACGACAAGGACATCGTGGCCGAATATGAACGCGCGTTCGTTGGCATGACGGAAGTGGACTGCCCACTTGAGGTTCTGCTTGAAACCCGCAGCCAACTACGCCAGGAACTGCCGCAGCGACTGAGCGCTGCCCATCGGCAGTTCTTGAGCGGACTGGCACGCGCCCAGCCCGACTGGTCGCTGCTGCAGTGCCCGCATGCCGACCAGTTGCCTGCGTTGCGCTGGAAGCTCGCCAACCTGGCAACCTTTCAGAAACGTCGCCCAATAGACTTCGCCGTGCAGGCTGATGCGCTTGATGCAGGGCTGTTTTCTCGTCGATGAGCAGAGCCCTCCACCACCCTGAATTCGAAAGCCAGAAATTACAGACTGGCTCCGAAGACCTGGACGTACCACAGTTGTCTTGATCTAGAGCTTTCGGACATTAGCAACCGACCATGCAGCGTCAGCCAGTTATTTGTCATCGCCAGTGTAATACTGACTCACCTAAGCAATGATGGTGGCCTTTTAGCCGCTGACAATGTTGACTCAGGAGCAGTCAGTGGAGATCAAGGTAATGGCGCGTCGTGGCGTCAGCATTCGGGAGATGGCCAAGCAGTTGACCACCAATAAATCATTCAGCCTTGATCGCTACGTACCTGGTGACGTCTGTTGAAACATGACTTCAAGAGCGCCTGAAATCCTAGAGTCGATCACCAAAGGCTCCTGCTCTAACCAAAGACCTTTGTCCACGAGATCATGCACCAACTTGGGCGCATGACGAAGATCAAGCCCAGCAGGCCATGGCTTTTTCAACTTCCTAGGCTCGACGCATTCGGCCCAGAAGGACGGAACGAACCAGCACAGATCCGACCGAAGCTCTCGTAGTTTCAGGAAGATTCGTACGCCGTTCGGGTCGAGATCACCAAAGTGAACAACAGGAACCTCGGGCTGCACCTGAGCGAGTAGATGCACAACGGTGGCTATGTCCCAGCCTGGGACATGAGCAAATAGCCATCCGTCTAATATTGGTAGGTCACGCCAAGCGCCAGGGTTTTCCACCAGCAATACCGCGCGCAAGGGACCTTCCAAGGTAAGGCCATCTAGGAAGGCCCGCTCCGGGATCGGTGCTTCACCAAGAAAACGGGCAAGCTTCCATAGATCCAGGACACCCTGCTCGGTCTGTGCCACCAATCCGCGTGGTGGCCGCAAACGTAACAATCCGTCGTGTGTCGCTTCGGTGCCGGCAAGCATGGCTTGCCGACGCGGCGTCAGTACCGCCTTGGAGTGGGGGGCGGTTAGCGCGGCCGCAGTCCGGCGATTGAGGCGTCTTGGCAGCGCCGGAAGCCGCCCTGCGCGGCGCGAATCTTCCAAGCGAGCCCAACCATCAGGTGTAGGAGAAAATCCACCCGCTGTAAGTGCCGCCAGAGCTTCCTGCCAGTCCGGCCATACCCGCTCAAGCAGCGCAACGAGCTCAGTGCGGCGAGTCTCTACCAAGGCAATCTGATCACGCCGGCCGGTCGTGCGGATCCAGGATAGCTCTGCCAGAGTGTCATACGCTTTCGCCTGTGAGGCGCGGCGCTTGAGCGTCCCCTGCACCAGCAACTCGAGCAAAGCGATGCGCTGCTGCGGCGTCCACCACATTAGCCTACGCTCCTAATGCGACGACCGAACACCAGAACTTCCTCCCGCCCCTCCGGCGTCACCTGGCGCACCAAGCGATAAGTCGTATTGCCTTCGGCACGTGCCACTTCGGGGGCCGCGATCATCAACTGCAGATCCAGTGTCTGACACAAATCGAACAGGACGCCGAGATTGTCCGGCGACAGGCGGTTGGCTTCGTCCAGGAACAGGAAACGCAGCGAACCTTGAGCGCGCTTACCGCGCAGCAAGGTCGCATCGCGTTCCCATTCGGTGAGAACCACCATCATCAACGCGGCACCGACACCGATCGCCTCGCCGGTCGACAAACGTGTCGGGTTGGCGACTTCCCACTCGGTGCCGGACTTGCGACGGATCTCCACCTGCAGATGCACGTATTCCCGATAATCTAGCAGGCGCTGCCCTGCTGAACGCCCACCGCCGTAGCGACGAAAGATTTCATCGAGTGCCTCCTCGATCGGCATGTCAGCCTGGAACAGCAGCTCCTGGGCCGCACCTTCACGCAGGGCGCGTAGGATCTGTTCCATACGTTCGACAGCCTGCATGCGCACACGGATACCCTGAATGCTGCCGAAGCTGACCTTTTCTAGATTCTTGGTCAAGCGAGTGACTTGGCCACGCGCCTTACGGATCTGTACGTCAATGCCGCGTGCTACGTCTTCGCTAGCTCCACGCAGGTCGCTTTCCTGACGGGCGAGACGCTCTTCGAGGTCAGACAGTTGGTCGCGCAGCCGGATGAGCGCTTCGCGCGGGTCATCGACCTCGGCCACCTGAGCCGGCAGGCGGCGGCGCAGCCAGTCGCGCACAGCCAGCCAAAGCGTCAGGATGGCATCAGCGAAGGCGGTATCGGAGGTATCGCGCAACTGTTGCAGTTCGGTCAGCAAGGTCTCCCCGCCGCGCGCACTACCTAGGCGTTCCAGTAGGACACCTCGGCGTATCTTGGCTTCCTGGACAAAATTAATATGGCCACGGATGTCGGCAAACTCTTCAGGGGTTCTGGTCAGCAACTCGCCCACCAGACCATCGCGCATCGCCCAGTCAAGTAGGCCGTCCCAGCGCTTACGTGCCGGCTCGGCCTCGCGGCGTTCGATAGCGAGTTTGTCGTCGGCAGATTGCAGATCCTGCTGGGCGTTCTGTAAGCCATGTTCCTGGTTGCCCTTGGCCGTCAGCAACTCATCGCGCCGCGTCCCATGGGTACGCAGTTCTTGTTCCAACCGCATCACCTCGGCACCAGCCGCCGACAGGGCATCCTCGGTGGGAGCGGGTATGCCGAGGTAGTTGAAATGTTCAGCGGCGGATTCATGTTCCTGTCTTGCGTTGTCGTACTGGCTTTGCACTGCAAGAAAGCGCTCGCTCGCCTCGTCATACTGGGCTTCCGCCTGGGTGACCTTGTTTTCGCTATCTTGTTGTAGCGTTTCGGCTTCGCTCAGTTGCTCTTGCAGCGCCGGAACCAGTTCTTGCGAGTCTTCGAGCCGACCTGGAGCTTCCGCCCAGGCCAACGCTTCGGCGTTGTCGCACAGATATTCGAGTGCTTCGATCCCGGCATCGAGCTGCTGGCGCCGCTTCTCCAATGCATTGGAGTGAAGCGTCAGGTTTTCTATATCCGTGTCCGACAACGGAAGCTGGCGCAAGTCACCAAGCCCGTGCTCCACACGTAGGACATCTTCCTGTTTGGCGGCGATCCAGCTTCTGGCCTCGTCTGCTTGCAATGCTTTTTCGCGGAGGACTTGAACGCGCTCGCCATGATCGGGGGGATCGAGCAGCATCGCCTCGGCCAGCAACGAACGCAGTCTGCCAGCACGCGGCTGCAGTGTCTGTGCCGCTGTAGCATTGCGATCAGCCGTTTCGTGCTGCTGCTCGATCTGTTCATCGACCAAGGTGATCGCCTGCTGCGCCTCGGTGATGGCACTTGCAGGATCCCCCGCCAGCCAGATATCCAGCCCAGCAAGTAGAGCATCGCCATCGGCCTGCAGCCGCTCCAGCGTGCGCCGTGAACTCCTCATCGCATGCAGCTCGGGGGCTTTCTCTTCGGCCTGCGCCTGCAGGTCGGCTGCCCTTTTCTCGCGCGCCCGCCGCCCTATGCGCGGCTTGGTGGGAATGCGGGACAAGCGGAGAGCGATACCGTCTTGGATAGCAAGATCGCCTTCGCCGGCAATCGTGGTGTCGGAGGCTTCTGCCAAGCGATAGAGGTCGGCATCACGCGGCACCAGTAGCACGTCAGCTAGTTCCTCTGGCCGGTCCACAGCCGCAAGAGCTGCTGCTGTGAGATCATCGACGACCAATGCCTGCACCAAGGCCCCAAGCCGGGCTTCCAGCACCGCAGCCTCCTCAATCGCCACTTCTTCGTAACTACCGGCCAGTAGTTCGGCACCGAGCCTGTCCTTGAGCTGCAACAACGCAAGAGAGAACGGGCCTCCGGCCGCCAGTAAATCGCGCGCCTCCCGGATCAGCCGCTCCTGCGCTTGCTGTGCCTGCTGTTCGGCCCGGCCTGCCTCGGCGTACTGTTTGCCTAAGAGAGCACGGGCTTCATCCAGGCTGCCCCGATCCTCTACTCGTGTACCGAGGTGTTCGGACAAGCGCATAGCGCATTCCGTCAGCTTCCGCCATTGCGGCTCGCGTGCCAGCAACTGCTGATATTGTTGCTGGAGCTCCTCGCGCCGGCGTCGTAGCCCGGCAAGTTCGACATTAGCCGTCCGTTGCGCCTGCTCGTGTGCGGATCGTTCGGCTTCAGTATTGGTGAGCAAAGCGTTGACGACTTGCGTGGCGGGCGCCTGGGTCAAGACCACACCCAACTCGCTCGCCTGTGCGTGCACCCGAGCCTGCCGAACCTGCAACTGTTGCGCTTCGGCCAGTTCACGTTCGATGCTGGGAACCTGATCAGCAAGTACGCTCAGTTGCCGGTGAAGACGCAACGCTTCAGTAGCCGCATCGTACGCAGCGATGATTTCGACATCCCGTCCCGTGAGCCGCCGCACAGCCGCCATGAGCTGCGCATGCCGCTTACGCTGCTCCAACGCATCGGACAGGCGTGTCCTGGCGTCACGACGCTCCTGATCGATGGACTCGAGTGTGTTACGTGCCGATGCGAGGTGATCGACGAACTGCGCCGGGAGCAAAGGGGCAACCTGCAAAGTCATCTCGGCTTCCCGCAGTCGTCGGGATACTTGGCGATAGGCAGCGGCCCGGCGATGCAGTTCCTCTATGCCCCGCTGCAAGTCGGCGAGCCCCTCAGCGGCACGTTTGTATCCCTCCTGGGCACGCTTGAGTTCCTCGCGGTTGCGGATTCGCAACGTTTCAGCCTCGCTTCGCAGCCTGCCAGATTCCTGTGCTTCGCGCTCGGTCTCCGCGAGATGGATAACACTCTGTTGCAGCGTGCACTTTGCCGCCAAAGCATCCTTCAGCTTGGAGTGCCAATTGCGTGCGGATTCGAGCACTCGATCCAGTTCGCCCTTGCGAGCATCAAGCTCATCCAACTCGGCCAGAGTCGCGTCGAGTGCTCCGCGCGCAACTTCCTGCGTCTGGAAGGCCTGATCACGCGTGCTCTGAGCCTCGCTCACCCGGCGTGCCAACTCGTCGGCACGTTCGCGAGTAGCGAGGAAGGCCGCGCCGAACATGGCCTGGCCGGCTTCGAAGATACTGCCGATTTCTTGCTCCAGGCGGCGCGACTCTTGCACTTCTACCCGCGTGCGCCGGCAGGAATCCAGATTCGATCGCATCCTCTGCAAGGTATCAGCGAGGCCACTTTGCTCCCTGAGCAGGAACGAGCGTAGCTCCGAAGTGAGCACCCTTGAGATGCCGCCGGTCATGCTGGTACGCAACATATCGTTGAACTTATTGCGCTCCTCGTCGGTACCAAGGCGCAGGGGCATGACTCCCTGATCGAATAGCGCGGCGAAGTACTCCCGGGCGGAGGGATAAGATTGTAATCGCCCACCGAGCCGCGCCGCGTTGTCGCGCAACTCCTGTAACTCCGGCACAGACTCGACGCCCCCCTGCGCAACCAGCAGCAGATCCTGCAAGCGAACCGCAGGGTCGAGGCCCCAGACTATAAATGGGGTGGGCTCCACGGAGGGTTCACCTTTGCGCTCCAGATGTACCCCTGCCAGTAGCCTCTGTGCACCCGCAAGGGCAAAATCCACCACCACATAGGAAGGGCGTCCGGGATCACCGAGACGTCCCCAAATACCCTTGTCGCCGCCAGTCGCTCCAGTCTCGCCGAGATTGGTGAAGCGCAGGCGGGACATGTCGGGCAGCAGAGCGACATAGGCAGCAATCATCACCGTGGTCTTGCCGGCACCGTTGCTGCCCTCTAGCGCAGTGACATGCCGATCGAGTAGATAGCGCTCGTAGAAGACACCATTCCAATTGACTAGGGCTAAAGCATCAGCACGTGTTCGACTCATGACGACATTTCCTCCCCTTCCGCGTCGCCGCTATCGTCATCCATGTCGTTAGCATCACCCAGTAATACCTCTCCACGCGCAACCAGCCGCTCTAAGGCGTCGCCGGGATCTGCGAGCCCGCGAACCGGCTCGGCAAAACGCATGAGTGTCGGACGCAGGCGCAACCTGGCAGCATCAACCACATCGATAAAGCCCAGGTCAGCTAGCTTACGCAGCGCCTCGTCCGCCTTCCCACGCACAGTTTCAGCGGCGATGCGTTCGTCATACTTGCGTCTACGCGGATTTAGCGTACGCACCAGCGCATCGGTGCCCAGCAAGCCGGAAAGCCGCTGCAATAGCGCTTCCCGTGTCGCCATGCCACCATGCTGCAATGTCGCGGGATCGAGATACAACAGCGCCAGTACCTGCCCGACGAGCATTTCGCCGACCGACAACTGGCGGCGCCCTAGCCGCTCGCCGCTGGGCAGCAAATAGAAATAGCCATCGCTCTGCTGGATCAGCTCGCCACCGAAACGTCGATAGAAAGGTTCGAGCAGCGCCTGTGCCTCCACCAGGTAATCGTAGAGGCTGCCGTCATCTCGGCCGATATGGCGTCCACGTCGCAGCATCAGATCCACCTCGGGGAATCGCTCGTCGACTATCACCTCTTCCAGAGAATCGAATACGGCATCGCTCACTCCACTTTCCTCCGACCCTGGACAGTCCAATCCTCGACTTCGAGCTGTTCGCCCACCTCTCGCCATGGCCGCTCGCGGCTCGAACGCAAGCGGACTAGCCTCGCAGTTGCGTCGGCGATCCGACCCGCAGCCACGTACTGGCTATCGTCGGTCAACGTGGCTAGTACCTGCACCGTCAGCCCCGCCAAGGTATCTACGCCCTCGTCGAGCGCCCGACTCACCATCACTTCGATGTCTGCCAGCGAATTTTCAGCCTCCACCCAGGCTGGTTCGGCCTCACGATCAGTCCTTGGCCTGGCCACTGCGGGACGCTCGACGCGTGCTTCAAGTGGACGCAGCAGGCAGATGGAACCCGCATGCGCAACCAATAGATGGAAAGACCTGTTCTCCCAGTCCGCGATCTGATCGCGCAAGCGCTGGCTCAGCGCCCGACCAGGATCCAGTCTGACCACGTCGCGCAGGTAACGGTGTACATACTGGTAGTACTCGGACCATGCCTTTTGGCGTGCACCGCCCCAGGCTCCGATCCGGTCTACATGTTCGATGACCCGCTGTGCGGCTTCCTCGGCTTCGACATTTTCTGCTGAAACGGCCAGAGTCTGAATGTCCTGGAGCAACGCTACGAAATGGTGTGTGTCTCGCAGCAGGATTTCATTGAGTTCGCGCAATGTGTGGGTTGTTGCGTCGAGCAAGCTCTGGCATCGATCGATTGCGCTAAACCAGTCGGTCGACAGCAGGCTAGCGATTTCCGCCTGGATTTCCTCCTGCTGGGCATCGAGCCCGCGCTGCCGACGTTCGATACCCGCCACCATGTCGCCAACCGTGATCCTCAGAGGTGCGACCACTTGCTGACGCCAATCCTCATCACTATGGGCCTTCCTGGCTGTCGCTAGGATGTCGGCGAGTTGAGCGCGCAAGGTACCGGTTAGCAAGCTGAGGTTTTCACGAGTAAGGGCCTCGTCCGCCAGAAAGTATTCGATCACCGCAGCGGCAAGCCGCGTCAGCGCATACTCGCCCGCCCGCACGATGCCGGCGCCATCAACTCGGGCCAGCATGCGCTGCTCGCGTAATCGCTGAATGGCGTGGGTCGCGCGCTTGCGCGGATTTTCGGCAGCAGGTTCGACGACGTCGCAGACCTGTTCGAAGAGGTCGATCAGCAGATACTCCTCGAACGACGCAAGTCCAGCCTTGTCCGCTCTCAGGTACAGACCTGCGAGAAAGCAGACATCCGCTGTTTTCAGGTCAAGATTGACCTGATCCCGTACCAGCGAGGCGATAAGGCGATTCGGATCAGATGCTGTCATAAGCGCTGAGTAGGCTTCTCTGCTACGCAGTATGAATGTATCCAAGCCTCATATTGTTCAGGCATGGACGACCCCCTGTGCATTGGCCTGCTGCTCCTGAGTTTTGGCCGCGATCTCGGAATCGTCTGAGTATGCTTCTCGCATCATCATCTTGTAGTGAGCCAAATGCCCGGATTTGACGAAGATCGCCTTGAAGATATTCAGGTAGCTTTCCACCATTGCATCGTCTACAGCGACATACAGGTCATCGTGTGCGAAGTGGGAACCATCGTTGACCCATGAAAAAAGCGATCGACATATGACCTTCTCACGCCCCTCGAACAGGTTGCAGATGTCGTCGGTATCGGTTCCACCGAGGATCTTAAAGTAGTTTTCAAGAATGCGCCTGAGGGTGTTCTGGATTGAAAGGTTGGATCGGTCGGCCCGTCGTACCTCCGCCCACAGTAGTTCGTATGAGGTGACTATCGGGTTGCTTGTGTGGGCCTCTACTCTTGAAGAGTGGTGGGATTTTCGGACGACCCAGAAGGTTTCCTCGCTGCGCATCGCGTTTCTATCAGTGCGCCGGGCGTTGAAGGTCACTTCCTTGTGGAAGTAGACGTTATGGGTCAGTACGAAAATCTGTTTGATGTGACCGGTCCCTTGGCGCACCTCATCGAACAGCGCCTTGATTAGGCTGCTAATGATGAAAAGGATGTCGCTATCCAGACTCGACACAGGATCGTCGAAGACCACTATACGGTCAGTCGTCACGCCGCTTTCCGAATCGCTACCTTTGAGCAGATGGTAAAAATAGAGGAAGGTGATGAAGGTACGTTCGCCTTCGCTCAAGGTTTCCTTCGCATCCATACCATTCGGTCGCTGCAGCACATAGGCGGTACCGCTATCTGCCTTGGCTAGGGAGAAACCATGAAAACCGAACGAGGCTAGCAAGGCATTTATTGCATCGATGGTCGGCTGGATGCTGGTGGTCGCACGCTCCAGCTCAGCTATTTCTTTCTCCACCTGACGCCGGTCTGCTTCTGCCGTTTCGATCTTGCCGTTCAAGGCAGTGATCGCGCCCACCAACCCTCGCTTCTTCGTCGAGTAATCCTGCAATGCGGGCGCCAGCTCGATCGCGACGATGTGTTTCCACACCTGGCTTGCCAATTGCTGCTTTTCTTTGCCCAGATTAGCTACCGTAGCGTTGTGTGACTCGATCTGCTTGTTGGCAAGCGCCAGTGCCTGGGAGATCGCGCCCAGAGCGTCAGCCAGAGGTTCCAGTGCAATGAGCTGGCTTGGCTCGCGTTGCTTATCGGCAAGATGCTGACGATTGAGGGCAATCCGAGAAGCCAGCAGCGCCACTTCTGTCTTCAGTGTTTCCGCATCGAGGAAGCGGGAAGGCGCATTAAGGATCTCGGACAATAGCGCCAAAAGGTGATCGGCTGCCGCGGCATAGGTCTTAGCCAGTTCATCAATGGCACGACTGTCATCCAGAAACGTTTCGTCGAAATAGGCCTCCAGGCTGGCCGCGAACGAGGCTTCTGTGGTTTGCTGGCAGAAAGGGCAGACTCCTGTCGCCTCATCGAAGTAAGCCCGGCCCTGCCGCACCCAATCGCTGTTGCCCAGCGCCTTGATCATTGCCGCGATATCGACATCTTCCCGGCCCAGAACGCGCTTGCTCAGGATCGGATTCGATTCGTGGGACAACAGCGCATCGAACGAAGGCAATACGACGCGGGGCTCCAACACAGGTGAGGGGCCAAAAATGGTCTTGGCTTTCTCCTGGAGATCGGCCAGCGAAACCAATGCTGCAGAATTCCCAGCATGCTCCTGCAGCACACGGACCTTGAAGTTCTCGGCATTGTTGCGTACGCCCTGGAATGCCAAAGCGAATGCACTATCGTGCTTTTTTTTCTGGGTCCAGCATGTCTCCTGAAACCAAGCCTCGAGATCGGCGAGTTCTTTGCGTTTTCCTCCCAGACCATCCAGCCCTTCTAGAGTCTCCCTCTGACTGCTGATGCGTTCACTACAGCTACCGGAATCCTGTTTGAGTGCCGCGATCTTGGCAACATTCTCAACGTTCCTTTCACCGAGGGTGAAGATGCCTTTGAGCTTTGCGGAAGGGCCGAAATTACGTGCAACGAAGTCGCGGTTGTAAACCATGGCCTGAAGAGGCGCACTGCTCTTCCAACCAACATGGCAACTCGGGTAACGATTGGGGTCAGCGATCACCCGGGAAATTGTGGTTTTGCCACACCCATTGGCACCGTAGATGAAATTGAATTTTTTCAGCTCATCAAGCGTTTGTGCTTCTTGTCCATACGAAGCCACCCCTGCTATCTGTATCGCTTCGATCATCGCTTCTCTCCCTTGAGGATCGTTGCCAATCTTTGGCTGACCAGGCATTAAGTCAGATTACAACGTTTACTCAAACACCACTAACCTGCCGCGCGTAACTGCAAAAGTAGCTTCACTGCAGCCTGCCGTGAACCCACTTCCCAACTAATCGACCAGGTGAAGTTCAACTCTAGATTGATCACTTACGAAAACCGGCGGCGGCTTAATAGCACATCACTCCCAGCGCACTCGGGTATCGGCACTCTGTCTCCGAGTTTGACATCACGATGCTTCTTCAGATGAGGTCCGCTTTTGGTTGGTTTCCCACTGATCAATAAGTTTTCCCAAGCTGCTATGGAGAGCCTTGAGGCTGTCACTTACCAGATCCTTCAACTGCACCTCGTCCTTCGGATCGGCATACACAGCTCCCACAGGGTCAGGCTCTGTAGTGACTGAGAACGCGGCACCTCCATCATCAAGCATATTCCACGACACTCTACTCTGGGGAGTGCGGTCAACAAAAGGCTGCCATTCTTTGAACGCGTCCAACAGCGCCAACTCACTGGGGTCAAGATGCGCCGCAGCCGCTACAGCGGGCTCCTTGGCTTGTTTGAGTTGAGTGAGCGCAATCCCTGCCAGCATGGCCCTGCTCATCGCGTCGAACATCTCACGTAGATGAGTCTCGTCAGGCCGCCTTCTCGAATAGTGAGCCCAAGGATTCGCCTCCGGTTGAAGTCGTCTCAGGATGTCGAGAGCCTCGCGGCATCCCGAAAGAGGATCGACGGGTTCCGGGAGCGCGGAACGATGCGACCATAGCTTAAGAATCAAGCTAACCGCGTCGCGCTCCAATTTTGCCTTCTTGGCACCGACTGCTAGCTCCGCTGCTTTAATTGTCTCGGCCAGATGGTGGGCCATCCAACGTTGAAGCAATTCGCCTCGCGTGTCCAGCCGCAGCTCATCGACGATCGCCGAGCCAAGTGCCAAGGTGTCCTTCGGCGATGCTGAGTTCGCCATCTCCGGTGAGTCGGTAGATGCGGTCGAACTGCGCCCGGGGCTCTTCTTTCTCGAGATTGAATTGTTGGTCTGATTTTTCACGTCGATCCACCTCCACTTCCACAATCAAATCGCACCCTACATCGTTCAGAAACTGGCCGAGCTGTCGACGATGGGCAAGAAGCCGATACCCTTCAGAACTAAAGCCACCGCGATACCTGTCGTCAGGTACTTCTGCGCCCCAGGATTCAAAAAGGAACATGGGTTCCTGGTCTGTCGCATCTGACCGGGACCACCTCATAAAGCCTTCGGGATCCCGGACTAGTGAGCAACGTGCCGTGACGAGGCGCCCAGGGCGCATGGGAATGTAAGCGACCGAGCCTTTGAACTCGTCTTTGTCGTCCAAGCCGCCATCCGCTTGGACTGAATGCAGCCAACCAGTGAGCCTGAATGGACCACTGCTTTCTTCGGCATCCTCATCCTCTTCGTGGGGCAACCTATAGTCCCAAGCGCTCTCCATGGTTTGAAGCGCGCGGATCAACGCAGGGGCCGTGCGGCGGTCAGCCAGAGCGCTCGACACCGCTATAGACTCCTCCTGCTTTTCTAAGCAGCGCGTCGCGCGTGCATAGACAACCGCATACTCTGGACGATCCTCCGGGAAAATCTCCTGCCGGTGTTCACCCTCGTCGACGGATTCGACCCACACGCGTGTATCGCCTGGGCTGAAGAACCAGTTCTGAAGTACCAGCGGCGTGGGGCAGGCTAGGTCAATCGACCAGAGCGGAGGTTCGGCAGGTCGGTGGTTGCGGATGCGTTCGTCAAGGCTGTCCCAACTGCCGCCAGTTCGGTCGGGTTTTGGCAGCGGTTCTGTCTTGAGCAGTTCACCGGCGGCACACCACATGGCGTGCCATTCGAGGTAGGTGCTGAAGCGCTCGACGGTCGGAAGCGAGCCGTGGCTATGGCTGGTCAGGTTGTAGTTGTATCGCTCCAATGAATTGCGGCGTGGTTCGTGGTCCCAGCGGTAAGTGTCCTCATTGGCACCCCACATGTCGACGATCCAACGGTCGGCCTCCGCGCAAAATGCATCAAGGTCGACATTGGCGAAACCACCGACGATATTGCTGTACCAGTAGGGCTTGGTATCCATTTCATTGAAGTGAAAGCGTGTCGTGCGCTCGGCCGATTCTCGACCGCGTGCCAGTCCATGCCTCCTGCTTTGAACAGCCTGCTTCATATGAGGGACGCTGGACTTGTTGACGCGCTCCAGCACGGCTCGAGCATCAGCTCGCAGGGGTGTCCAGCCCGCAGCGATCAGTGCCAGGCATGCATCGCTCGCTACAGCCCGCACCAGCATGTGTGGAAAGTCATCATTGAGCGCGATTCTGAGGAGCACATCGCCAGTTTGGAAAGCCATTTCGGGTCGTTCGTGAGCGATGCGCTCCCAGGTAAGGACGAACCATAGACGGGCGGCGAGCCAGTAGAAGGGGAGCTCGGTCGAACGAAATGCCGGCAATTGGCGCACTTCGTACATGGATGCCAGGTTTCGCATCGCGGCGACGCAGCCGGTCGTGGCAAGCCTGCGCGCAGCATGGGCTGCTCTCCAGCGCACACGGAGATCTGGATCGCCAAGACATGCGAAGACCGCTCCAGCCGCTGCCGTGTCGACATCCGTAGGGTAGTCGTCATCTGCTGGCAGCGCCACGCGATCAGCATCCGCAAGCCTATCCACAAGCCGACTCGCGTACCACTGAGCTAGGCCAGCGGCGTCTCCCGCTCTGAGGTGATGCGCAAGGAGGCCGACGAGATGGTGTATACGCTCAGCACTGAGGCGGCTGACATTGGCACCGATACCGGCGAGCATGAGGTCGGTGAGCTCAGCCGGCTGCAGGTCTACCAGTGCCAGAACTGTCTCGAATCGATCTTCATCGTAGCCATATGGTTTGGCATAGTGAACCAGGCTTGACTTGATGCGCTCGGGCAGATTGGACTTGCACCATTGAGCTACAGCAGGTGACGTCGCCCTCCATTCCTGGGCAGCGTCCACAAGCGCCCAGGACGTATCGTGCGAACTCCGGTCGGCCGCGAGAAGCCTGAGGGCATCCAGGTGCTTGACGCGGTCTCTGAGCGGCACTGCAAGCCGAGCCTGCCGCAGCAGACCGCGAACGCTGTCATAGCGCTTCTGAACCCGAAGCTCGTTCAGCCTTGCATCGAGTGCCCGGCGAAGCATGTCGGCATCAGTTACCTCCAGCGAGGTCCAAGGGCGGTCGGCGACGGTCTCTTGACGATCCGACCGCACATACTCCGCGCGATATCTATCGCCTTGTGGTTTAGGAATTTTTTCCACGAAAGCCTCTTGTGCCAGCAGAGCTGAACACCACGACCCAGACAGGCCGGCTTGCCGGATCAGTTGGCTGAGTCTCGGGTTCCGGTCCCGTCGATGCCGGATCAGGGTGTCGTGGGCGGCCGCTTCGGCCAGTGTCGCGGCCTCCTCAGAGTCGGTTGCGATTGCCAGGGCCACGGCCTCGTTGACCGTATCCCCATCTGAGCGGGTAAGCAGGGCCAGTGACGATGCGTGCGCAGGAGGGAGCCAGCCTTGGGCAAGGCCTGCCTGGAGCAGATCTGGCAAGGTATTTTGAAGTTCTGCGACGTTCTCGTCGTCCCACCTGATGACGTCCGCAAGCGCTCGTGGGCCGTCCAGCCGTGCCAACGCCGACATCGCAGCAGACCACGGAAAGCCATCGTAGCCGTCCAGCCGCAAGCTGGCGTCAGCAACCACAGTCGTGACATTGCGCGACAGTTCTGCTTGAGCAGAGAGCAGACCTACCCCACGGGTGACGAGCTTATCGAGCAGCTCGATCTGCGTCATGGCTTCGCGGTCTATGTGCGCGGCGACCTGGACAGCGTTGTTGAAGACGGCATTCGCATCATGCGGACTGATTGGTCGCAGAAGCTTGGCCAGTTTCACCATATTGGAACACTTTTCGGAAGCACCTGCGCGTTGTCGGAGCACGTTTTCAGCCGCACGAACAAGATCGGCCGCGAGCGCGGTGTGCAATTCGATGCATAGTGACTGTCGCGTGATGAGCTCATCCGAGGGCGAGATGCCAGAATCTACCCATGACCAGTGAAGTGCATCTGAACTTTGTTTGGCGAGCGACGGAGGAAAGCCCACCGCAACAAGATCCATGAGGCTGATCGCAGTTGCAACCTTCAGGTCGCGGACTTGATGGGAGTGTCTGCGACGGTATTCACTGTCGCTTGCCTTGCTTGCAGTCGAGGTGAGGTCCGCAGCCAATTCGTCCATCGAAGCACCGCCAATGATCGCCCGTGCTCGCGCACGGTAGATCGCAAAAACAGAGCCGACCAACTCCTTCAGCTCAGCATCGTGTTCCTGCTCATGCCGACGAGTATCTTGCCGGACGTGTGCTGCACCCTCTAGACCCGATGGTTCGGCAGGCCTTGGTACGAAAAAATCTTCCGACAATGGTTCATGACCACTTCGAATGCGCTGCAGAACGAAACTGCGCAGCAGCACATCCAACTTATGCGGCTCATAGCTGCTGCGCTGCTCAATGCGCCGCAGTTCGGGGGAATTGAGTTCTTCCAGCAAGCAATCAGCAGCGGCGCACGGTACCTTTCGGGCTACCAGGATTTCTGCTGCGGCGACAGCAGTACGCAACAGTGCCCCATGCCGGGATTCCGTTGAATGCCGCTGTTCAAAGTACTTCCGAATAGAAAGGCGCCTCCGGCACAGGGCAGCAAGTCCGTCGGAAAGTGCTGCGTTCGACACTTTGCGACCGGCATTTGCCAGAGAAACCGAGCACAACAGCTTGCCAATCGGATCAAGGGCATCGCTGGCACACACCGTTTCCACGGACTCTGCAAATCCTGCATTGATCAGCCTGGTCGGAAGTTGAAGGCCAACAGCGAGCGCAATAGCTGTCGAGGGACGCCAAGAGCGCAGCACTTTCAATGCTGAATCGACACCGCGCGTCAGCAGTGCTGATTCGACCAAGCAGCCGATGTGCTCATCTCCGATGGGCCAAGCCTCAGCCCGGCACTGTTTGTCGGACTGGTGCGTATGTCTGGCATCCAGCCAGGCGCCTAGCATGCGTCGGCTTTCGCGAACCATGACAGCGTCACCGTCTTGAGCGTGAAGCGCCATGCGATGAAACAGAAATGGTCCATGTCGATCCATCTGTTTGGGATCGGACAACAGGAGTCGCCCAACGGTTTCGAATGCGAAGGCGGCTGCCATTTCCGGATTGGCAAGCAACAAATCTCGAAGAGCTGCTTCCGTTTTCATCCCGTCAGCACCTCGAAGCACGAACTGCAGCGCACGTGGGACATCGCTAATCGCGCGGCATACTTGTATCGCAAGTCTGAGTCTTGAAATTTCCGCTTCCCGCCGTATCACGGGGTCAGCGATGATCGCAGGCGACGGCTCGCGGTCGACAAGTTCGATCAGCTCGATATGACGGCCCGTTGCGACCAGTGCCTGGGCGACATGCATTGCCGCATACGGGTTGATTGCACATTGGGCGAGCATCCATGAGGCAGCAGATTTTTGCACCGCTGCCATTTCCACAGCATTGCGGTGGCGCAAGAACTCCTCGAAATCCTCGTCGGCGAAGCTCAGCATGGCATCGCGCAGCTTGACGCCTGGCGCTAGATCAGAGCATATGTCGAGCACCTGAGCTGGTTGGAGGCTGGTGATTTGTGCCAGTGCGTCAACCGGTATTGGTCGCGGCATCGTGATCAGTCCGGCGCAAAGTCGGTCGACGTCGCCACGACCGGACTTCTTGGTCGCAGCTCCCAGGCGGGTATCGAAGACATCATCCAGGTTCTTGCCCGTTGGCCGCAAGCGGTTCAATGCAGCTTCAGGATCCCCATCGAGCTGGTCCAGCGCATAAGACTGCACGCGCGGAATACCACCGGACAAGTCATGAAAGTCGGTGATCCATTGATCAGAAGCATGGGTCCGCCGGCGCACGAACTCGGCAGTCTGGGCAAGGTCGAAGGGAGGCAGTTCGATATGTTTGTAGCCGGCCGGCAAGTCGAGTTGGGACATGCGGCCTGTGCGTGCGCTGACGATGAAGCGAACGTTCTCCGGGATCGTTTCGATGCGAACGAAGTCCAGGACGAAGGCTCGCTCGGCGGGCTGACGACCTTCGGCTGCAATGATGGCGTTATCCGCAGCATCAATCGCGATCACGAGCAGGGCTCCGGGTTGTTGTGCACGGAGTGTGGCCGCAGCATGCTCCAGCCTTCGCACAAACAGGCGGGGCATGTCGTCTCCGCCCGAGCGCGCTAGCAACAAAGGCAGTCCAAGTTGGATTGCGCTTTGGTTGATGAGCTGCATGTAGGCATCGGTCGCGCGATGTCGAAACGCGCTGGGATCCTGGTACGTGCCGCCTCCGTAGCAGTCGAAGACGACCATTGCCGACCCACCGGGGAGGAGTGCACAGATCTCCTGCAGTACCGTGGTCTTGCCGATTCCGCCTTGACCATGCAACGCAATGAACTGCACACCCTCGGACATCGCCTGCACTACCAGCGCGGCGGACTGGCGCTTGATGGGCTTATCGACCTGGGTAAATGCAGGGGGACAGGGAAGCAGAACGTCGGAGGAGTATGCTCCGTAGTGGAGGAAAACCGCACGGCGTGTGATCACCTGGCCTGCATGCTCGGGTCGCATCCGAGCGCGGACATACTCCCTCAGGCGAAGCACGCCATGCAGTAGATCACTTTCGCTCCATCGTGAAATCTCGGCCAGGACGCGCTCCTCAGCGGCAAACCGAGAGCCGGCACCTGTCTCGAAGTGCAATGCAGACCAGAAGGCTGTTTGGTCTTGCTGCGGTAGGGCCGCTGCTTTGACCATGCGCTCTTCATCCGAGCCGCTCGTCCAAGGTTCAAGGCTGGCTGCCTGCGCTAGCCGTTTGACACAGTCCACCAGTTGGGTGGCAGCGGGTTGATTGCTGACAAGCTTGACTTCTATGGACGCCTGTGAGGGAGCGCGCGAACGCATAGCACTCCACGCCCTGGCAAGCTTGCCGAGAACTGACTGGCCCGGCTTTGCGGCATGGCTGAATCGAGCGACTGTCCAAGGAGTTGTGGGTGCCGCTGCGGAGTATTTGAGCTGCTCAATCACGACCCGTGTCGCTTGCTCGCAATTCTCACTACCGAAGTAAAGAGCGCAGTCGACAGCATCCCAGGTTCCGTTTGGAGCGCCTGCTTCGTCTTCTGCGGCAACACCCTCGAAAGTGATGGCCTGCAGATCGTCCTCACCGGAAAGCAGCCGGATGGCGTGCCTAGCGGCCCAAAGCTCGTGGAAATCGTCGCCAGCATTCGACGCCCGTGCGCCTAAAAACTCTGAGGCCATAGTTACTTGAATCTGGTTTTCTTAAATGTCTTGGTGGATGAAAACACCGGAAACTACAGAAAAACTCGCCGCACTATCTACAGGTTAGTCAATAAAGACAATGCTTGCAATTTTTTGCAACGCTGAGTCGCCTTTAAAGGGCAAAGTACTGAATTGTTATCTCTATCCCCGTTTCTGAGAATTCAAATACAGGATTATCTCCTGCTCCACATTTCCAATATCATCTCCTGTCACACTATTCACAGCAGTGCGATCCTCCAGACACTCACATGGCTCAAGCATTGCCCAATATACATCCCATGCATCAAACTTAGGCGCTCTTTGTCGAACTGATTGAATTAGTTTCCGCCGCACAGGATCCAACTGCCAATCGGGAACACGCCTTCCCCGATTTCCAAAACTCACAGCCAACAGTTGGCCAGATGCGATTTCTCGATTGATCTGATCCCGCGACTTCCCTGCAAGTTTCGCAAAGGCTGGGATAGGCAGATTGTGAGGTGCTTCGTACGCATCAAGTTTTGCCTGGCGGCTTCGCTGTATTGGTGTGCCCGCTCCAGCTTTCTGTACTTGATGGTCTCGGGTTACAGCCGATAGGCGATGGGGATGATCTGATACTTTGACTGGCTCGCCTGCCTCAAGGGCGATCAACGTAGACGCGGTTTCAGTAACACCCTCGGCCATGAATCCAGTCATTGGCCGATTGAGATTCCCAAACGAATGCTCTGCCACCGCCGAACCGACATGTATCTGTAGTGGCACCAGCGCCTGCTCCACACAGCCTTGCTCCAGCAGATCCAGTCTGTCCGCCCAATCCTGCATCATCTGGCGTCGAGGTGTGACGTAAGCGGCGTGGTTATACGCAGCACTGACTTTGCTGGGATTCACATGCGAAAGCTGCGCATCCACCCAAACGCGTGGATACCCAATTTCATTCAGGGCCGTCGAGAGCGTAGCCCGAATGCCATGACCAGTGAGCCGATTCTGATATCCCATCTTTTTCAAGGCACCGTTGAGCGTGTTTTCACTGATGCGCTTTCTTAAATCACTACGCTGCGCGAGCAGGTAGCGCTGTGCTGGCTTCACTCTCTCCAGCAGATAGCGCACGATTTCGATGGCCTGTATGGAGAGGGGAACGATATAGGCAGGAATATCCTGGGCACGCCGGCTGCCTCGTCGTAATCCTACCTGCCACTGCTTGACATTGGTGGGCGGGATGAGCCATAGCCCTTGATCCAGTTGAAACTGACAGGGTTCGGCCCGACGCAGCTCACCTGTGCGCACGCCCGTCAGCAGCAGGCGAATCCCCAACTGGGTAGTGATGGTTCGTCCCTCGTAGCCCCGTAAGGTACGCAGAAACTCGGGTAGATCACGTAAGGCCAGGAACGGATGATGTGTGACCGGTGGTTTGGGACGTGCCACGACATCCAGGTCAGCAGCAGGATTGTTATCCAGCCCGTCAACAACGACCAATGCATAGCGGTATAGCTGGTTGAGCCAGGTGCGCACTTTTTCTGCTGTCGTCAGGGCACCCCGCATTTCGATTTTTCTGAGGACATCCAGCAGATCAAACCGTTTGATTTCATGGATGGGGAATCTGCCCACCTTGGGCAAGACGTCCTTGCTGAAAATCCGCCGCATCTGCGACAAGGTACTTTGTCGTCCGTCCTGCAGTTCGAGTCTGCGGTGCGCCAGCCATTGTTGGTAGATCGCTTCGAAATTATTGGCCTGCGCCAGACGAACGGCTTGCCGTTTGCGTTTTCGATCGAGCCTGGGGTTGATGCCCTTGCTGAGCAGGGCATGGGCTTGGTCGCGCAGATGTCGAGCATCATGCAGGGATACCTCAGGATAGGTGCCCAGTGACATGCGTTTCTGTCTGGCCTGCCAGTAGTAGCGGAAGTGCCACGACTTGCTGCCTTGGGCAGAAACCGCCAAGGAGAGTCCATCCGAATCGGCCAGTGTATAGGGATGACCTGTGGCTTTTGCTTGTCGTGTCGCAGCATCCGTAAGGCTCATGATGTCTCCAGAAAAAGGCCTGGATTGAAACATCTCTGCGGACAAGCTGCCTGAGAGTCAGTCCATCCTGCCGCGAGCGCAGCTCAAAAAATGGACTTAAAAATGGACTGAAATCGCGTGGATTTAGGTGGGTGTCAGTAGACGTCGCTGGACGAAAAAAAGGCCGAAACACAAAGTTTTCGGCCTTCTTTCAATCATCTATGGACGTTGGTGGATGTCCATGGACGAAAATTTTGGAGCGGGAGACGAGTCTCGAACTCGCGACCTCAACCTTGGCAAGGTTGCGCTCTACCAACTGAGCTACTCCCGCATTTTTTACTGCACTACCGACTTGTGACCAGAATTACTGGAGGCGCAAGCCGGAATCGAACCGACCTAGACGGATTTGCAATCCGCTGCATAACCACTCTGCCATTGCGCCGTGGTCGATTAAAAAGGGAAGCCTAGGCTTCCCTTAGGAATCTGGAGCGGGAGACGAGTCTCGAACTCGCGACCTCAACCTTGGCAAGGTTGCGCTCTACCAACTGAGCTACTCCCGCATTTTGCTGTGCAGATTGAATCTGTTTTCAGCGTTTTACTTATTAGCTATTGCTTATTAAGTAAAGAAAGCTAGTTTAGAGTGGCTATCTTTGTTTGTCAAGTGTTTTTGATGTTTTGCTTAAGCTTTTTATCAATACTGCCTAACAAACTTGCCTGCTTCAAACTGTTTTTTGCTGCGAAACCGACGCTGCGCTAAGCAAGAACGTAACTATAGACTGCAGCAAAGAAGCTTGTCAATAGATTCTGTAAATTTTTCCGGAAAATTGTCTGTCCGAGCTATGCTTACTGCTTTCTTTGATCGTGGGACAGGGCCGTGGACAGGCAGCGTAATGTGGATTTGAGCTCTTTTAATACCTTGGGTTTGGGCAGCCGCGCGCGCGACCTGGTGGTGTATGACAATGTTACCCAGCTGCCTGCCTTGCAAGCGCTGGTGGAGCAGGGGGAGCGTATCTTTGTGCTGGGCGGTGGCAGCAATGTGGTGCTGGCCGAGCAAGTTGATGCCCTGGTGATCAAGGTAGAAAGTAAAGGGATTGGTTTACTGCAGGAGCGGGACGATGCCTATATCGTGGAAGCGCAGGCGGGTGAATGCTGGCATGACTTTGTGCAGCATTGTTTGAATCAAGGCTGGCCCGGTCTGGAGAACCTGGCTTTGATCCCCGGTACGGTAGGTGCTGCGCCTGTACAAAATATTGGTGCTTATGGCTTGGAGCTGGAGCAGCGGGTGCACAGTGTACTGGCCTGGAGTTTTAAGGAAGGCAAAGAGGTGGAGCTGTCTGCGGCCGAGTGTGGCTTTGCTTATAGAGACAGTCGCTTCAAGCACGATCCGGCTGGGAGCTGGTTGATTCTGGCGGTGCGCTTTGCCTTACCGCGTCAGTGGACGCCGGTGCTGGAGTACCCCGATCTTAATAAGCAAGCTCATTTGGCGGGTGAGCCAGACCCGCAAAGCATTTTTGATGCAGTCTGCGAGATTCGTCGTCAAAAATTGCCTGACCCTCGTGTCTTGGGTAATGCGGGCAGTTTCTTCAAGAATCCCCTTGTGCAGTCCGAGCAGCGTGATGCCTTGAAGCAGCAATGGCCTAATCTGGTTTCTTATGAAGTTGGGCAGGGCCAATGCAAACTAGCGGCGGGCTGGTTGATTGACCAGTGTGGCTGGAAAGGCAAGCGTGATGGTGCCGTGGGCGTGCACGATCGCCAGGCTTTGGTGCTGGTGAATCATGGTGGTGGAACTGCGCATGATATTGAACGCCTGGCCCAGGCGATTCGGGGTTCTGTTCGGGAACGCTTCGGCGTGGAGTTGGAACAAGAGCCCGTTATTGTCCATTAAACATCGACCGCGCCCCACCATCGCAGAGTTTGTGCCAGATGGTGGCGCACGGCTTCCATGGCCGCTTCGGGGTTTCCTGCCTGTAGCGTATCCAGAATCTGTAAATGCTCCTTCATGGCGGGCACAATGCGCTCGGGTAAAGGGCGGCGCGAGTGCTGCAGCACATTGATGCGATCACAGTTCTCTTCGTAGATTGTCATGGCCGAGCGGTTCTGTAGTGCTTGAGCCAGATAGCGATGCAAGGCCCAGTCCACTTCCATGGCCTGAATCTGCAAAGCGGTGGTAACAAGGCCGCTTTGTGCCTGCTCCAGAATCTTCTCGTGCTTGTCCCGCAAGCTCTCCAATGCGGGCTGCTTGGCACAGCTAGCCAGTATCCTGGCCCCCTCCTGATCAAAGACACAGCGCAGTTGGAAGCATTCCCGCAGCGCTTCCGTGGTTGCCTCCAGAACCAAAACTCCCCGCTTGGGCAGGATGGACACCAACCCGGCAGCCGCCGCGCGCTTGACGGCTTCACGCACTGGAGCCAGAGGGAAGTCGCTTAATTTCATCAGCTCCGCCATCGACACCATTTGCCCCGCGCGTACCTGACCTGTAGCCAATAAATGACGAAATGCCTGAAACGCCTGGGTGGCCAGCAAAGTGTCATCAGAGGAGGAGGGAATACTCATTTAGCGTCTCCGGTTTGCGCGCGTCGGGTTTCGTATTTGATTTTAGTTATGTTTGGCATTTCAAATTATATATATTTTGAAATGCCAGACGGGATTTTAGCTTGCGGACTTATTCTTGAATAAACAGCGCTTTGCGCAGATTTATGGCGCATAAAAATAGGGATTTTGATATCGAGTTTGGCTTGCTCAAACCCTTGCTTTGAATAGCGGTTTATCTGCTTGTGGCGGGCTTGAGCAACTGGGGAGGGGCGCGTTCAGTTCGTTTTGTTTCTGAGCGGCAATGGGAATTGAGTTTGGCCATTCATAAGCTTAAAACCCGTGTCAGCGACATAGGCTGACACGGGTTTTTTATTGAGCGTTAAGTTAACTTATCCTCAATTGAATCAGTCTTTTAAGCCGAAACTTCCTCCAGCGAACGCCCCTTGGTTTCTACCCCCAATGCAATCACCACCAACGCTGCAATAGAAAAGGAAATAGCGCCCAGGGTGAAGACACCGGCATGGCCAGTCCAAGGCAGGATAAAGCCCACCAGCAACGGTCCGAACAAGGAACCTAGGCGGCCAATGGAAGAGGCAAAACCGGCGCCTGTGCTACGTGTCCGTGTGGGGTACAGCTCGGGGGTGTAGGCATACAAAACCGACCACATGCCAAACATGAAGAACTGCATGCACAAACCAGCGCCAATCAGTTGAGCAACAGGCGCCTGACTGGTGGCGACGTGGCCATAAATAAAGGCACAGCCTGCGCTACCGAATAGCATCAAGACCATGGTTGCCTTGCGTCCCCATTTCTCCAGCAACCAGGCCGAGAAGATGAAGCCTGGAATACCGGCCAGGGAAATATAGATGGTGTAGGTAACGGACTTGGTGACTTCATACCCGGCTTGTTGTAGCAGTGCGCCCAGCCAGGTAGTCAGACCGTAGTAGCCCAGCAAGGAGAAGAACCACAGCATCCACAGCATCAAGGTGCGGCGGGCGTATTGGCCTTGCCAAAGCTGGGCAAACAGCGCGCCACGCTTAAGCTTCTCGCAAGGGGTGGGAGGCAGGGGAGAGGGCAGAGCCTGGCCGCCGTTGGCCTGAATGACTTTGTGTTCAAAAGCCGTTGTGACTTGTTCGGCGCGGTCGTTGTGGCCTGCTTCTTCCAGCCAGCGGGGGGACTCAGGAACCCAACGGCGGATCACAAACACAAACAGAGCGGGGATAGACAGGGCAATGAAGATCCCGCGCCAGCCTATATAGTCCAGGCTCAGGTAGGTCAGAATCCCGGCGCTGATAAAGCCCAGCGGCCAGAAGCCTTCCAGAATCGCGATGTACCGACCGCGACTTTTAGCGGGCACAATCTCCGAGACCATGGCCAGGCCGATGGGAAACTCCATCCCCATGCCAAACCCCAGCAGCACCCGAAACGCCATCAACTGCTCGACGTTTTGGGACAGGCCACAGGCCAGGCTTCCTACACCCCAAAAAATCATGCTCCATTGAAAGACAGGTTTGCGCCCGTACTTGTCTGCCAGCATGCCCGCAATGGCAGCACCCAAAAACATGCCTAAAAAGCTGGAGCTGGCCAGCATCCCCGCCTGCGCGGTGCTGAGCCCCATTTCTGCTTTGATGGAACCTAAAACAAAAGTCATGATGCCCAGGTCCATGGAATCAAAGAACCAGGCGGTCGCGATAATACCGAACAGCATGCGTTGATAGCGTGTCATGGGCAATCGCTCCAGGCGATTGGCCACATTGGGGGATACGGCTGTCATAGGTGTCTCCTGTAGGTCCGCTCTTGTGGCGGGTTTATGTATAGGTGACCTGCCGTCAGGCCATGGCAGGCCTTTTTTCTTCTACTGATATATTACATGGATACTAGTGGTATCTATTTTAAGATTAAATAATGGTATGTACTTAGCTGGCTAATTAATTGTGGGTCAGTGCTCCGGCTAAAGAGCCCTCAAAAGCGTGTTGAATAATGCGTTGATAGGCGCTGGTGCAGTCAGCAACCGGGAAGGCTTTGGCAAGACGAGTCACTTGCAGGGCGTCGCTCAACAGGCGCTCCAGCTGATGCTCTTGTACGCCGCATTGGTTCAGGTCAGAGGGGATGTCCAGTTGTTCGACCAGCGACCGCACATAGGCAGGTAGAGCCAGTAAGGTATCTTCCGGCTTGCCGGTTGGCATGCCCAGTAGTTGGGCGACTTCCAGCAATTCCGAGGCGCGGGTTTCACGCAGTTCGTCCAGAACGTAGGGCAGCAGCACGGCATTGGTGGTGCCGTGAGATTGATGCGTCAAACCTGCCAGTGCGTAGGCTATGCCGTGCACCGCATTCAGACCTGCCGTGCCGTAGGACAGGGCGGCATAGTAGCTGGCGCTGGCCATGCCATCACGGGCTTCAGTGTCGGTGCCGTCGCGATAGGTTCGCAGCATGTACTGGCCGCACAGGCCTATGGACTCGCGTGCAAACATCATGGTCAGGCTGGATCGGCCACTATAGCCAGGGTCGGGGCTGCCGCCACGATCAAACAGGCTGGCATCCTGCGTCACAAAGGATTCAATCGCGTGGGTCAGGGCATCAATACCGGCGTCGGCAGTGACGCGGGGTGGGCAGCTATCGCTGAGTTCCGGGTCGATGACCGCAATGGCGGGACGCAGCGCATTGCCCATGACGGCAATTTTGGTGGCATTGTCGGGGTCGACCAGAATGGCTCCCGGTGTTGCTTCTGATCCCGTGCCGGAGGTGGTGGGCAGGGCGATCAAGGGCAAGGGCTTGGTGTGGGCGGGCCAGGTCCCGCTGTAGGTGCGTATGGGCTCCCCGGTGGGGACGGTCAGACACAGGGCTTTAGCCAGATCTATATTGCTGCCGCCGCCCAACGCCAATACGAAATCGATAGGGTGATCGGCCAGGTGGGCACGTACTTGCAGCGTGGCCTGATCACATAAGGTAGTGGAAGGATCTGGCTCGCCACCATCAAAAACCACAAGTTCAATTCCCTGTTCTCTACAGGCGGCGATGTGGTCCTGAACCCAGGTGGTTTGAATGGTGAAAAAACGGTCGGTAATCAATAAGCCGCGACGCCAGCCCAGGTGGGCAATCAAGGCAGGTAGTTCATGGCGGCAGCCGCGTCCCATCAGGGTGCGGGGTGGTGGGCAAAAGAAAACGTGTGTGTTCATACGGCAGTCCTTGCGGTGTGTAGAGAGCAGAAGGGGTCTATCAATGAGGCGATTAGTTCAGTGTGTGAGCCCAGGATGCTGTGGCCCGCATCAGGCAGGCTGTGCAAGGTGGCTTGTGGCAGTGCCTGCGCCAACCGGTGGGCGTGCTCAATGGGACAGTCCTGATCCTGTTCGCCATGGATGATCAAAGAGGGGATGGAAATACGGGGAAGTTGCGCATACAGGTCGTGATGCCGATTCGCCAGCCAGGTCCAGGCCACATCCTGATGACCGGCGGCCTCCAGCAGGCCCAGGCGCTGTTCCCGTTCTGCAATTTCTTGCAGCAAGGCAGAGGTGGCCTGGGCCTTGAACCATTGAGTCCGGTTCAGGCTGGCTGTGCCCGATAACAACAGCAGGGCTTGAGGCAGTGGGGTCTGTTCGTCCAGTAAAGTCAGACAGGTTTGCAGCACCACTGAGACTCCCAGGCTCCAGCCTGCCAGGACATAGGGCGTGTGTTCAGGCAAGGCTTGAATGCTGGCGCGTAGATCCTGCACAAAGCCGTCCAGCCCGTAATCTTCCTGGCTGGAGCCACGAAAGGCATCGCCTCGGCCTCGCAAGTCCGGGGTGTGCCAGGACATCAAATTCGAGCTGGCGTTGACCACTGGCAGCCAGCTGCGATGGGTGCCCTGAATCCCATGCACGGCAATGATGGTGGTCTGTTTTGAATCGCAGGCAATGCTCATGTGGCTTCCTGGAGTAGATAAATACAACTAAGATATGAGGCTGTTGCCCAGTTCCGGCCTTGTACTTGCAGGGCCAGAGCAGGCGTCAGAGTTTGGGTGTCAGCAGCAAACGCTGCGTTTTAAAGGCAGGGTCAGCATGGTTACAAGCAAGCGGAAGGTAGCGGGAAAAGGGCAGGCTCAAGATGAGGTGCTGGACATCAAGGCCTTGACGGAACCCAAGCCCAAGCTCACAGACATTGCTTATGAGCGTTTGGAAGAAGCCATCATTACCCTGAAGCTGCCGCCGGGCAGCATCGTTTCCGAGCTGACCTTGAGCCAGATGTTCGAGATTGGCCGCACGCCGATTCGGGAGGCCATTCAACGGCTGGCACGCGAACATTTGATGCTGGTCTTGCCGCAGCGTGGGCTGTTGATTCCAGAGCTGGACATGCCCAAGCAACTGCGCCTGATCGAGACGCGACGGGAGATCGAGCGTCTGATCTGCCGTAGTGCGGCCAAACGGGCGACACGCGGTCAACGCGAGCAATTCAAGAGCTTGCATGATGCTTTCCTGGAAGCAGCCACCCAGAACGATGAAGTCAGTTTTATCCGGGCAGATCGACGGTTGAATGAGCTGGAAATCGAGGCGGCTCGCAATGAGTTTGCCGAGGCAGCGATGCGTCTGACACATGGGCTATCCCGTCGTTTCTGGTTCTGCCACTATCAGCAAAATCCGGATTTAACGGAGATGGGCAGACTGCATGCCAACTTGGCGATGTCCATTGCCGGGGGCGATATGGACCAGGCCGGTCAAAGCCTGGATCTCTTGATGGACTACATCGAAGAACTCGCCCGCACGACCCTGATTTCCAGCTTGTAAGTACAGTCAGGGCCTTAGCTGGCCAGGCCACGCTCCAGGGCGTGGGCCTCTTCTTTTTTCAAGGCCGGGCCGTCCGTGGTGTCGCCGGTATCTTCAAAACGGAAACGGCGAATAATGGGCTTGAGCTCTTCCTTGACGTGCTTTTCGCTATAGCCATTGAACAGGTGGCCAAGCAGACCGCGACGCAGATCCGTAGTGCCCATGGCCCAGTCGGCGATCGGGAACGTCAGGTTCATGTTGTACTTCATCATGATGCCCTGATTGTGGTGGGCGGTATGGTGGCGGCGAATGGTGTTGATGAAGGGCATATTGCGTACAAAGCTGTTCTCATGCACATGACAGCAGTAGTGAAAGGCCTCGTACACCAGGTACTGCGCCACCATGGTCATGAATACAAAATAGCCTGCATTGGGGTTGGTGATGGTTGCGGCCAGCCAGCCCAGAATCCCGCCGCCTACCCCCAACGTGGCCAGAACGCGCCAGGGGAAAAACACAATCCGGAACTCCTTGCTGGAATCAATTGTGGCTTCGTTGTCGGTGAAGTACTGGTGATGCTGGCGGGTGTGGCGTTCGTAGATTTCCCGCAAGCCAATGATGTTGATGCGTCGGTGCATCACATAACGGTGCATGGCCCATTCAACAAAATTACCCGCCAGAAAAACGGGGATCACAATCAGCCATTCCCAACCTACCGGGCCTAGCTGGGTGATGCTGTAGTAAATCGCTGCCAAGCCCACGATGTAGGTCACTACCACGTGAACAATGCCGTTGTAGGCGGGGCTGATGTTGGATTTGTAGTCCTCTCGGAACTTGCGTTGGCGTTCGCTCATCATGTCGGTTGTCTCCTGCGGGAAAAGGTTTATTCTTTAAATATCCAACTAACATATTAGTGATATTTTTTTCTGCGTCAAGCAGGGAAAACAGGGGGGAGGGAATGTGACAAGGGGGCGACTTAAGGGGAGAACACGCCAGAGCGTTTGGTGGAGCAGTTTTTCAGGTCAGGTTCAGGGCTGGTTTTGCAGTTTTACTGGCGAACTTGGAGCTGCTTTTTTTGTGATGAGGCGAGTTGGGAAGGGACAAGACGGGACACACTGGATCAAGGCTGGAGCAGGAGAGGAAAGGACGAGTGAAGGACAAAGCAAGGTAAAGAGTAGGGACAAAGGCAAAGGCAAAGGGATAGGTGCTGGTCAGATCAATCCAGAGTGGCCACTTTCGGAAAGTAGCCAACAGGAGGAGGCTCTGTTAAGCGAAGATAAAAAAAGCCGGCTCGAAAGCCGGCTTTTGGTCAGAGCGTTTGCAAGTCAGGAACTTACAGGCCCAGCACGTCTTGCATGTTGTACAGGCCAGTGTTTTTATCGCCCAGGAAACGGGCTGCACG
Source organism: Alcaligenes sp. 13f (assembly GCF_020496585.1). Taxonomy (NCBI): domain Bacteria; kingdom Pseudomonadati; phylum Pseudomonadota; class Betaproteobacteria; order Burkholderiales; family Alcaligenaceae; genus Alcaligenes; species Alcaligenes sp. 13f. Next base: position 60,348 of record NZ_JAHKKC010000009.1, on the reverse strand, counting down.
CAGGCTGCCGTTGGCATAGCCAGCACGGCTGCTGGAGCGGTGCGAGATTTCGATGCGCTCGCCTTCGCCGCAGAAAAAAACGGTGTGGTCGCCCACAATATCGCCACCACGGACGACGGAGAAACCAATGCGGCCATCCTGACGGGCACCGGTGTGGCCGTGACGGGCCCAGTCAGCGACATCGTTCAGGGATTCACCCCAGGTTTTGGCAATGGCTTCGCCCATAGCCAGAGCTGTCCCCGATGGCGCATCCACCTTGTTGCGGTGGTGGGCCTCAAACACCTCGGCGTCGTAGCCCTGGTTCAGCAAGGCAGCCGCCATTTCAATCAACTTCAGGGTGGCATTGACGCCTACGCTCATGTTCGGGGCGAAGACAATGGCAATCTCGCGACCAGCCGCCAGAATCTGTTGTTTCTCTGCTTCGGAAAAACCGGTGGTGCCAATGACCAGACGGGTGCCGTGCTGCATGCAGGCGTCCAGATGGGCCATGGTGCCTTCAGGGCGGGTGAAGTCGATCAGGCAATCTGCCTGGGCCAGGGCGTTCAGGTCGTCCGTGACTTTGATACCTGTGTCTTTACCCAGAAAGGCTCCTGCATCCTGACCAATGGCTTTGGAACCGCTGTGGTCCAAGGCCGCGGCCAGTGTCAGGTCGGTACTGTTCAAAACAGCTTCAATCAGCATACGGCCCATACGGCCGTCTGCGCCAGCAATGGCAATGCGCATGTATCCAGTGTCCTTAACGTAAAGCTTAAAGCGTGGGCTGGTTGCCGCTCACGCTGGGTGTTGGGGCGGCTTGGTCGGCGTCAGCGGGGGGCGGGGTGTGTTTCTTGCCTGTGTCGCTGCGCTCGAAGGGCTGGCGGTCAGGTTGCTCGTCGCCTTCCCAGCGAACCAGAGTGTCGCCTTCAAACCAGACGGTAAAGGTGCGCTGCTCGCTCTTGCCGTAGCCAGGCTTGTTCAGGTAAGGGTAGTCCCAACGGTCGGCGTGGAAAATGTCCTGCAAGGTGGGCGAACCCAGCAGGTAACGAACCTGTTCGCGTGTCATCCCCGATTGCAGGCGGGCCACTTGCTCGGCAGTGATCCAGTTCCCCTGCTGAATGTCGGCGCGGTATGGGAAGCCCCATTTAGAGGATCCGCAAGCGCTCAGGGCGGCGGCAGCCAGGCTGGCTGCGAGTATGGCGCGGATGACAGGAGTGAATGAATTGGCCTTCTTCTGCACGAAATGCCCCAGTAGGAATAAAATCGTTATCATATAAGGGTTTAGGAAAAAGCGCATGAATTGCGCATTGAACCGCCTCAAGACGAGCTGGTTTTCAACCAGGACGGACTTGAGATCCATCCCCATCAAGATGCGATAATTTAGCCATGAACGATCAAAATGAACTGAAGAACATGGGGCTTAAGGCGACTTTTCCGCGCCTGAAGATTCTGGATATTTTTCGCCGCTCCGACCAGGACGGTCAACGCCACCTGAGCGCTGAAGACGTATACCGCCTGCTTATTGCCGAAGAAGTCGATATTGGTTTGGCCACGGTCTACCGTGTGTTGACCCAGTTCGAGCAAGCCGGCATTTTGGTGCGCAGCCAGTTTGACGGCGGCAAAGCCGTCTTTGAACTGAATGATGGCGATCACCACGATCACCTGATCTGCACCAATTGTGGCGTTGTGGAAGAGTTTACCGACAGCAATATCGAAGCCCGCCAGCACCAGGTCGCCAAAGACCACGGTTTTGTGCTGGAGAGCCATACCATGCTGCTGTACGGCATTTGCCCCAAGTGCTCGGAAGCAGGCAAGCAGGCCAAGCCTACCTTGCGCAGTTAATCCCTTTGTAGAAGGTCCGCCGGTGCGGGATCTGATGATTGGGGGCAGGATAGCCAGGGCGGCATCCTGAAAATTCAAAGAACAATCAGATCCGGATCATAGGGCCTCACGATTGGATACAAAAAAACCACCAGCTGCTTCGGCGCTGGTGGTTTAGCTTGCGTTTCAAAATTGCTTAACGCTGACGTGCCAGCATTTCCCGCGCATGTTCACGCGTTGTTTGTGTAATTTCCAGACCACCCAGCATGCGGGCGATTTCGTCCACGCGTTCGTCTTGCGTCAAAGGACGGATAGAGGAAAAGGTCTGACCTTGCTCGGTCGTTTTCTCGACCTTCAAATGATGGTTGCCGCAAGCGGCCACTTGGGGCAGGTGGGTCACACACAAGACCTGATGACGTGCCCCTAACTCTTGCAGCAAGCGTCCCACCACTTCGGCCACCGCGCCACCGACACCCGTATCCACCTCGTCAAAAATCAAGGTAGGCACGCGGGCTGCCTGGCTGGCGATAACAGACAGTGCCAGGGAAATTCGGGCCAGCTCACCACCCGAGGCCACTTTGGCCAGCGGACGTGGCGTTACCCCTTCGTGACCAGCCACCAGAAACTCCACCTGCTCTGCGCCGTGAACCTGAGGTGTGCAAGCGGTCAGGGCGACCTCGAAGCGACCGCCTTGCATGGCCATGGACTGCATCGCCTGGCTGACCTGTTTGCTCAGTTGCACACTGGTTTTGCGTCTTGCGGCACTTAGCTTGCTACTTAGCTCCTGGTACTGCTTTTCAGCCTGCTGAGCCTTGGCTTGCAAGGCTTCCAGATCAAAAGACTGTTGCAGCTGTGCCAGCTGTTCCTGCCAGGTTTCCAGCAGGCTGGGCAGTTCTTCGGGCTCCACTTTCAGCTTGCGTGCGGCACTGAAAATGGCAGAAACCCGTTCTTCTGCCTGCGCCAGACGTTCGGGGTCCAGCTCCATATCGCTTAGATAACTGTTCAAGTCCGAAGCTGCTTCGGTGACGGCAATTTGTGCCGACTCCAAGGCGTCCACAATCGCTTGCAGGCCTGGGTCATGACGCAGCAGGGCGCTCATTTCGTGGCTCGCTTTGCCCAGCAGTTGCTGTACCGAGGTTTCCTCGCCATCCAGAGCCGTCAGGGCCAAGGCACTGCCGTCAATCAAGGCCTGGGCATGGGACAGGCGGGTGTGTTCTTGTTGCAACTGGTCCCATTCACCAGCACGCAGATTCAGGCTGGACAGCTCGTTGATCTGCCACTCCAGACGCTCCTGCTCTCGTTTGCCCTGCTCAGCACTTTGACTGGCCTGTTCGACGGCTTTGCGTGCCTGGCTCAATTGCTGCCAGGACTGCGCCACTTGGCGCGCCAGGGGTAAATGGCCGCCTTGGCTGTCGAGCAGATCGTATTGGCTTTGAGGGTTCATCAGACTTTGATGAGCGTGCTGGCCGTGGATATCCACCAGCAATTCACCCAGTTCGCGCAACTGAGTCAGGGTTGCAGCGCTGCCATTGATGTAGCTGCGGTTGCGACCTTGCAGGTCGATCAGTCGACGCAAGATCAACTCGTCCGCGACATCGAAGTCACGCTCGCTCAGCCAGCTCTGAATGTCTTGTTCACAATCGAAGTGCGCGCTGACTTCTGTTCGCGGACAGCCCTCGCGGATGGCTTTGGCATCGCCGCGTGCCCCCAGCACCAGGGAGAGCGCGTCAATCAGAATGGATTTACCAGCGCCGGTCTCCCCGGAAAAAACCGTGAAGCCGGAGTCGAAATCAATCGTGGCTTGATCCACGATCACAAAGTCTCGAACGTGCAGGGTACGGAGCATAGGGGTTTATTCGTTTTCGTCGTTAGGCAAAGGGATGTGATTCCAGCCCAGCTTCTGACGCAGGGTGGAAAAAAAGCTGTAGCCCTTGGGATGGATAAAGCGAATGGTGTCCTGGGAGCGACGCACGTCAATGCGGTCTCCCTGCTGACAGTCCGACCAGGTTTGCATGTCAAAGTGCACGCTGCCACCCGATTCCACCCGGCCCAGAGCCGTAATGGTCAAGTTCAGGGTGCCTGTGTCGGGTAGCACGATAGGGCGGTGCGACAGGGTTTGCGGAGCAACGGGGACCAGCAAAAATGCCTTCAGGGAAGGGTGCAGCAAGGGACCACTGGCCGCCAGCGCATAGGCCGTGGAGCCCGTGGGGGTGGAGATGATCAGGCCGTCGGAGCGCTGGCGGTACATGAATACGCCGTCAAGCTCGACACGCAGCTCGATCATGCCGCCGCGCCCGGCACGGTTGATGACCACATCGTTCAGGGCCACGCCCGAATACAGCACTTGCCCGTCACGCACCACGCGGCCTTCCAGCATGGAGCGCTCTTCAATGTCGTATTCGCCTTTCAGCACGCGCAGCAAGGCGTCGTTGGCGTCATCCAGGGGAATGTCGGTAATGAAGCCCAGGCGGCCGTGGTTGATCCCGATCAGGGGAACCTTGCTGTGGGCTAATTCGCGCGCAGCGCCTATCATGGTGCCATCCCCGCCCATCACGATAGCCAGATCGGCGCGCTCGCCAATTTGGGCATAATCGCCGATGGGGAATTCGGTAATACCGGCATTCTGGGCGGTTGTGGCCTCAAGCAGCACCGAGCAACCAGTGTTGACCAGGGTTTTAGCCAGCGATCGGATGGGCGCATCCAAGCCGGAGTCCTGGTATCTGCCAACAATGGCAACCGTTTTGAAATGCATGGGGCGAAAACCTTATGATTGATGAAATAATGGCGATCAGTGGATTATAGAGTTGCCACTCTAGGCTTGGCTGTAAGATTCTCCCCTTTATCATGCAGAGCTGGTGTTTTTAAGTGACGTACGCGACATGGATGACAGAGCAAATGCCTTGTTGAAGGTGCTGATCGAGCGTTACATCGCCGATGGTCAGCCGGTAGGGTCCCGTACCTTATCGACCATTTTTGATTTTTCCCCGGCCACGATTCGTAATGTGATGGCCGAGCTGGAAGGCCTGGGCCTGATTCATAGCCCCCACACCTCGGCGGGGCGCATTCCTACGCCCAAAGGCTATCGCCTGTTTGTGGATCGCCTCCTGGCTGCCGAGCGTTTCGAGCGGCCCGATGCACGCAACCTTAGCCAGTACCTGCCTTTTGACGAGCCCAACCGGGCGGTCAGTTCTGCCGCTTCCTTGCTGTCGAATCTGTCGCAGTTTGCCGGTGTGGTGCTGGCGCCGAAAAAAGCCCAGACTTTCAGGCAGATTGAATTTATTCGCCTGTCTGACAAACGGGTGTTGCTGATTATCGTCACGCCGGATGGTGATGTGCAAAACCGCATCCTGTTTGTCCCGCGCGACTATCTGGAGCAGGAGCTGGTCGAGGCCAGCAACTTTTTCAATCAGCATTTCTCGGGCATGTCCTTCGAGTCGGTCAAGCTGGCCTTGTCGCAGGAGCTCAGCTCCTTGCAGGCGGACATTTCGCGCCTGATGCAACAGGCGGTGGATGTGGGCAGCCATCAGCCCGATAGCGAAGAAGCGGTGGTCATCGCCGGTGAAAGCAAGCTGTTGAACGTGACCGAGATGGTGGCGGACATGGACCGTTTGCGCCGTCTGTTTTCCTTGTTCGAGAAGAAAACCGATCTGCTGCACTTGCTCGATGTCTCCAGTCAGGCCGATGGCGTGCAAATTTATATAGGCGGAGATTCGCAGCTTTTACCTTTGGATGATGTGTCCGTCATTACCGCGCCGTATGGCGTGGATGGCAAGGTCGTGGGGACGCTGGGTGTGATCGGGCCATCGCGGATGGCGTATGATCGTGTGATTCCTATCGTGGACATTACGGCCCGGCTATTGTCCAATGCCTTGAGCCATCACTCTGCCAGTTAAGGTTTGGACCTTCAGTCTGTTGTTGGGCTGAAGGCAATCTGGCTGTCTAACGTACTAATCATCATGCCCAAGTTGTTTGCTTCTCCTTATTTGCCCGAAGCTCAGGACGCCGATATGTTCAATGATCAGGCTCCGGTACGCGAGGCCGGGCCCATCGGTATTTTGCTGGTCAATCTGGGCACGCCGGACCAGCCCGATGCTGCGTCCATTCGCCGCTACCTGGGTGAATTCCTGTCAGATCCCCGTGTCATTGAAATCCCTCAGCCGCTCTGGCAGATTATTCTGCGTCTGTTCATCTTGCCTCGCCGCCCCAGCAAGCTGGCACCGCGCTACAAGGATATCTGGTTGCCACAAGGTGCGCCCTTGCTGGTCTACAGCCAGGCACAGGCCGATGGGCTGCAAGAGCTGCTGCAATCGCAAGGCCATGATGTGAAGGTGGAGCTGGGTATGCGTTATGGCAACCCGTCCATTGCCAGTGGTCTGGATAAATTGAAAGCAGCGGGCTGCGAACGAATCTTGAGCTTGCCCCTGTATCCGCAGTATGCAGCCAGCACCACGGCTACGGCGGTGGATTGCGTGGCGGAGCACCTTGGAAAACAGCGCAATCAACCTGAGCTGCGCTTCCTCAAGCGTTACCATACGCACCCGGACTACATTGGCCCGCTGGCGGCACAGATACGCCGCTACTGGGATGAACATGGCAAGCCAGAGCGCCTGCTATTGAGCTTTCACGGCTTGCCGCGCCGCTGCGTGGAGCTGGGCGACCCTTATTACCGTGACTGCCGTGAAACGGCGGATGCCTTGCGTGCGGCGCTAGATGAGCCTGCTGTAGAAGTGCATATGGCATTTCAAAGTCGCTTTGGTGCGCAGCGCTGGCTGGAACCCTATACCGAGCCCACCTTGCGCGAATGGGGCAAGCAGGGCGTGGGGCGTGTGGATGCCGTCTGCCCCGGTTTTCTGGCCGATTGTCTGGAGACGCTGGAAGAAATCCAGGTGGAATGCCGCGACGCTTTCCTGGAAGAAGGTGGCCGCGAGTTCCATTACATACCTTGCCTGAATGACGATCCGCAATGGATTGAGGGTCTGGGACGGCTGGCCGTGCAACATCTGGGAGGCTGGTTGCCCAGTCGTCTGGTGCCAGCCGGATAGCGGTATTGGACGTTTTCCAAGGGACTGGCCAGCAAAATATGCGGGCGGGTCTTGAACTGGGGGCAGATGCCCCCATTTTTATGCGATCAACGAATTCTGTAGTGGAGATACATCGAATGGCTACACATGCCGATCCCAATAAGCCTCTGGACGGGGAAGTGACGGAAAACACGCCTGAACAGGCACAACAGGGCACCCCCGAGCACGAGCAGCCAGAGATTTTGGCTCAGCAGCCCGAAGAAAGTTCGGCTGATCTGGCCACCGAGTTGGCTCAGGCCCAGGAAAAAGTGTCGCAGTACTACGACCAACTGCTGCGTGCCAAGGCCGAAGTGGAAAACATTCGCCGCCGTGCGGAGGATGATGTCTCTAAAGCCCGCAAGTTCGGTACCGAGTCCTTTGCTGAAAGCCTGATTCCCGTGCGTGACAGCCTGGAAGCGGCTCTGGCCCAGACCGAGCAAAGCACGGACGCCTGGAAAGAAGGCGTGGAAACTACCTTGCGTCAACTGAACAAGGCTTTTGAGCGCAACAACCTGAAAGAAGTGGCTCCACAAGCCGGTGACAAGTTTGATCCGCACCTGCACCAAGCCATTTCGGCCGTGCCTTCGGAGTTTGAAGAAGGTGCAGTGGCTCAGTTGCTGCAAAAGGGCTACACCATTTCGGATCGCGTGCTGCGTCCAGCCTTGGTGATGGTGTCGGCCCCCAAGTAATAGAGCCAGCCTGTCTGTGCGCGCAGGCTGTCCGGAAGCAAGGCGTTTTTGACTGCTTTTTCGGATCAGCCGCTGGCACAGTAAAAAAATAAGGCCATTGCTCTTGAAATGCACGCAGAGTTCCCCATATGCATTTCATCAAATAATTTGCTTTCGCAATCAATCTTTTAGTCAGGTAAAAAATCATGGGCAAAATCATTGGTATTGACCTTGGAACCACCAATAGCTGTGTATCGGTGTTGGATGGCGACCAGGTTCGTATTATCGAAAATGCCGAAGGCGGTCGTACGACCCCTTCCATCGTGGCTTACATGCAGGATGGCGAAATCCTGGTTGGCGCTCCTGCCAAACGCCAGGCGGTCACCAACCCCACCAACACTATCTTCGCTGTCAAGCGCTTGATCGGTCGTAAGTTCACTGAAAAGGCAGTTCAGACAGACATCGAGCACGTGCCTTACACCATCACTGCCGCCGACAATGGCGACGCATGGGTGGAAGCTCAAGGCAAGAAGATGGCACCTCAGCAAGTGTCCGCCGACATCTTGCGCAAAATGAAGAAAACCGCCGAAGACTACCTGGGCGAAGAAGTAACCGAGGCCGTGATTACCGTGCCTGCTTACTTTAACGACAGCCAGCGTCAGGCAACCAAGGACGCAGGCCGCATTGCCGGTCTGGAAGTCAAGCGCATCATCAACGAGCCTACCGCCGCAGCTTTGGCTTTCGGTCTGGACAAGGCTGACAAGGGTGATCGCAAGATCGCTGTGTACGACTTGGGTGGCGGTACGTTTGACGTGTCCATCATCGAAATCGCCGATATCGACGGCGAGAAGCAATTTGAAGTGCTCTCCACCAACGGTGACACCTTCCTGGGTGGCGAAGACTTTGACAAGCGCATCATCGACTACATCATCGACGAGTTCAAGAAAGAAAGCGGCGTTGATCTGTCCAAGGATGTGCTGGCCTTGCAGCGCCTGAAAGAGTCCGCTGAAAAAGCCAAGATCGAACTGTCTTCCACGCAGCAGACCGAAATCAACCTGCCTTACATCACGGCAGACGCTTCCGGTCCCAAGCACCTGAACCTGAAGATCACTCGCTCCAAGCTGGAAGCGCTGGTTGAAGACCTGATCGAACGCACGATCGAGCCTTGCCGTGTTGCCATCAAGGATGCTGGCGTGAAGGTTTCGGAAATCGACGACGTGATCCTGGTCGGCGGCATGAGCCGTATGCCCAAGGTGCAAGAGCGCGTTAAAGAGTTCTTTGGCCGTGACCCACGTAAAGACATCAACCCTGACGAAGCTGTTGCCGCTGGTGCAGCCATTCAAGGTTCCGTGTTGTCCGGCGATCGTACTGACGTCTTGTTGCTGGACGTGACTCCTCTGTCCCTGGGTATTGAAACCCTGGGTGGCGTCATGACCAAGATGATCCAGAAGAACACCACGATTCCTACGCGTCACTCGCAAGTGTTCTCCACGGCTGACGATAACCAGCCTGCTGTGACCATCAAGGTGTTCCAGGGCGAGCGTGAAATCGCTGCCGGTAACAAGGCTCTGGGCGAGTTCAACCTGGAAGGCATTCCACCAGCAGCACGTGGCCTGCCACAGATTGAAGTGACCTTCGACATCGACGCCAACGGTATCTTGCACGTGTCCGCCAAAGACAAGGGCACAGGCAAAGAGAACAAGATCACCATCAAGGCAAACTCCGGTTTGTCCGACGAGGAGATCGAGCGCATGGTGAAAGATGCCGAGGTCAACGCAGCAGAAGACCACCGCATCGCTGAGCTGGCTGTTGCACGCAACCAGGCCGAGGCTTTGATTCACTCCACCCGCAAGTCCATGACGGACTACGGCGACAAGCTGGAAGCGGAAGAGAAAGAAGCCATCGAAAAGGCCATCGCTGATCTGGAGGAAACTCTGAAAGAAGGCGATAAGGAAGCCATCGACGCCAAGGTGGAAGCACTGGGTGTGGCCTCGCAGAAACTGGGCGAGAAGATGTACGCCGACATGCAGGCTCAAGCCGCAGCACAAGAAGGTGCTGAAGGCACAGCCCAGCAGCCCGCCGACGAGAACGTGGTCGACGCTGACTTTAAAGAAGTCAAACGCGATCAGTAATTGCGAGCCTGAATAAGGTTCCCTGGCCCGATCTTTGGCGGCATACGCTGGAGATCGGGCATTATTATTCAAACAGCGGCGTTTGGACGTCGTTAATCAAACATGGCAAAACGCGATTTATACGAAATTCTCGGTGTGGCCAAAAATGCGACGCAGGATGAAATCCGCAAGGCGTATCGCAAGCTGGCCATGAAGTTCCACCCTGACCGTAATCCGGATAGCAAGGACGCCGAGGAAAAGTTCAAGGAAGCCAAGGAAGCGTACGAGATCCTGTCCGACGAACAGAAACGCGAAGCCTATGACCGCTATGGTCATGCCGGAGTCGATCCCAATGCCGGCATGGGCGGTATGGGTGGCGGCATGGGCGGGGCCGGATTTGCAGACGCCTTTGGCGATATATTTGGCGAAATCTTTGGTGGTGGCGGCGGACGTCGTGGCGGTGGCCCTCAGGTTTACCGTGGCGCGGACTTGCGCTATTCGCTGGATATTAGCCTGGAGCAGGCAGCAGCCGGTTTTGATACTGAAATTCGTGTACCAAGCTGGGAAAACTGCGAAACCTGCTCGGGTTCGGGTGCCAAGCCCGGTACCTCTGCACAGACTTGTCGCACTTGCCAAGGTAGTGGCGCGGTCCGTATGCAGCAGGGCATTTTCAGCATGCAGCAAACCTGCCCGACCTGTCACGGTAGCGGCAAGGAAATTCCTGATCCCTGCGTGGTGTGTCACGGCGAAGGCAAGGTCAAGAAGACCAAGACTTTGCAGGTCAAGATTCCAGCCGGTATTGATGATGGCATGCGCATCCGCTCCAGTGGCAATGGTGAGCCTGGCGTTAACGGTGGTCCTGCCGGTGACTTGTATGTGGAAATCCGCATCAAGCCGCACGGTATTTTCCAGCGTGATGGCGAGGACCTGCATTGCGAACTGACCATCCCCTTTACCACGGCGGCCTTGGGCGGAACGGTGGAAGTGCCTACCCTGACAGGGCGTGGCGAAATCACCATCCCTGAAGGCACCCAAGTGGGCAAGACCTTCCGCTTGCGTGGCAAGGGTATCAAGGGTTTGCGTTCCAGCTACCCCGGTGACTTGTACTGCCACATTCAAATCGAGACACCTGTACGTCTGAACGAAGAGCAAAAGAAATTGCTGCGTCAGTTTGAACAGGCCTTGAGCGATGGTGGCGTCAAGCACTCGCCCAAAAGCGAATCCTGGACGGACAAGGTGAAGGGTTTCTTCTCCTGAATCCTGCAAGGGAAAGCTAAATAAAAAGCCCGGTACTGTTGCTCTGCCCCTGGCATTTGCGTGGGGCAGGCAGCAGGCCTTCAAACAGGGCTATTCAGAAACGCCCTCCGTACTTTTCGGTACAAGATTCCGAACAAGCTCTTCAGATCAGCTTGTTTCCGCGAACGGCCATCAAACAGATTAATAAATAAATACTTGGCCATAAGGGCTGGAGAGGCGTGTGGCTCCTCCAATAGTCCTCCACCTTGTGTCATGGCGTGTGTCCGCACAAGGTGCTTGACGTATATAAGTTTGATTAATAATAAATTTTATTATTATGCTGTCAGGCGGACAGATCGGTATCTCACTCGTCACCCATTGAAATCCAGGGCCCACCGTTTTTCTCAATATCCTGATCATCATTGGGAACGCTTGATCTGAACGACAAATCCCATTCCTGCATGGCTGTCGTGTCATTGCAGGATCAGGTGTTCAGAGGGAGGCTGAACAAGCTGAGGGTTTGTGATCTGTTGTGTCCGCGCTTGTGTTCCAGCATGGGAGCCAAGCATGGTGAAGACGTGTACGTTGAACACTATTGGGGAGACAAATGCTTATCCGACACTTGAGGTTTTTCGTCGCATTGGCCGAAGCACAGCATTTCGGCCGCGCGGCTGAAATATGCAATATCACCCAGCCGACTTTGTCACAAGCTATTCGTAAGCTTGAAGAGGACCTGAATTTGGCCTTGATCATTCGAGGTCATCGTTTCATGTCCTTGACACCTCAAGGGGAAAGCGTATTGCAATGGGGCAGGCAGATTCTTGCCAATTACGATAGCCTCAAGGATGACTTGAGTGGAAAAAAGGGGGGGCTGACAGGAACAGTCAGGCTTGGGGTCATCCCCGCTGCGATGCCGTCGGTTTCTTTCTTGTCCCAGCAGTTCGAGCAGCGGCATCCCATGGCGTCCATAGAAATCCGCTCCATGCCATCCAAGCTTATTCAACTGTCGCTGAATAATTTTGATATCGATGGTGGGATCACCTATCTGGACAATGAACCACTGGAACATGTTCGCTGCTTTCCTCTGTATGACGAGCGATATGTGTTTGCTTGTCATGTCGATCATCCTTTGGCCAAGGCCGAGGCAGTCAGTTGGGCCGATGCGGTGGGTCAGCCACTGTGCCTGTTGACCAACGATATGCAGAATCGCCGGATACTGGATGGCATTGCTGCCAAGGCGGGCGTCAAGCTGCACCCCAAGGTAGTTTGCAATTCATTCCTGGGAATTGCCTCCCATCTGCGCAGTGGAACTTGGTGCGCCATCGTGCCCCATACGTTTGGCTTTGTGTTTCGCGGGGTTCAGGGATTCGTCTTGCGTGCTTTGGTCAATCCTTCCCATCAGCAACAGATAGGGCTGGTGTTGTCGGACCGCTCTCCTCAGTCACCAATGGCGTGCGCCTTGCAGGCTTGTGCGGAAAATGCCGAGATCGAACACCAGTTCAGGATGGCAATTGAAGCGGACGTGCCCTGGTCGGATGACGAGCCGCCTTCTCACTCTCAATAAGCGATTCACTTGGGTGACGAGGCCGCTTTCAGGACCTATGGGAAACCCTGCATGCCCCTGAAAAAGCATGTTTTTGCATTGCAGCAAGGATCTGGTCTAAATACCGCATAGCAGGGATGTACTGGCGCTTTGTCGTCTTGCTGTCATGCAGCTTCATTGGCGCTCTCTATCGATTCTTGGAAATTATCCATTAGACGCTCGAATGGTGAGGCAGGTACCTTGGCTCTGTCTCATTCAAGACGGCTAATCTAAACCAGAAGCATTTGCGGCATTAGCCTAATCACACTACTACCGATTATCCGCATCAAACTCATGGCTTGATGCGTGGGACGTGTGCGCCCAGAAATCGGCTCAGCAGTGCTGTCGCAAGTGCTTCACAACCAGGAAGGAAATCTCATGGCCAAGGTTGTTTGCGTACTTTATGACGATCCAGTAGATGGATATCCCGCATCCTATGCGCGTGATGATCTGCCAAAAATCGATCGCTATCCTGATGGGCAGACATTGCCTACGCCGAAGTCTGTTGATTTCAAGGCTGGTACCTTGCTGGGTTCGGTTTCAGGCGAACTCGGGTTAAGGAAATATGTGGAGTCCCTGGGGCACGAGTTCGTCGTGACATCGTCCAAGGACGGTCCGGACTCGGAGCTGGAAAAGCATCTGCATGATGCGGAGGTGATCATTTCTCAACCGTTCTGGCCCGCCTACCTGACTGCGGAACGGATTGCCAAGGCACCTAAACTCAAGCTCGCCCTGACAGCCGGGATCGGTTCGGATCACGTGGACTTGCAGGCGGCAATTGATCACAAGGTAACCGTCGCGGAGGTGACCTACTGCAATTCGATTTCCGTTGCCGAGCATGTGGTCATGATGATTCTCGGTCTGGTGCGCAACTATATTCCTTCCTATAACTGGGTCATCAAGGGCGGGTGGAATATTGCCGATTGCGTGTCGCGTTCCTACGATGTGGAGGGTATGCATGTGGGGACGGTGGCAGCTGGACGTATCGGCCTGGCCGTGCTCAAGCGCCTCAAACCCTTTGGCATGCATCTGCACTACACCGACCGTCATCGCCTGCCCGAATCGGTGGAAAAGGAACTGGGCCTGACCTGGCATGCCACGCGCGAAGAGATGTATGGCGTTTGCGACGTGGTGACGCTCAATTGCCCCCTGCATCCAGAAACCGAGCACATGATCAACGATAAGACCTTGAAGTTGTTCAAGCGTGGTGCTTATCTGGTCAATACCGCACGTGGCAAGCTCTGCGATCGTGACGCTATTGCGCGCGCTCTGGAGTCCGGTCAACTGGCAGGTTACGCGGGCGATGTCTGGTTCCCGCAGCCCGCCCCTCAGGATCACCCATGGCGCACTATGCCGCATCATGGCATGACTCCTCATATTTCCGGGACGTCCTTGTCAGCCCAGACCCGTTATGCGGCTGGTACCAGAGAAATTCTGGAATGCCATTTCGAAGGCCGTCCTATCCGGGATGAATACTTGATCGTGCAGGGTGGCGGTCTGGCCGGTGTGGGTGCGCATTCCTACTCCAAGGGGAATGCGACGGGCGGCTCGGAGGAGGCTGCCAAGTTCAAGAGCGTTAAGTAGTCAGGCAGAGATGGCGTCCGCTCGAAACCGGGCGGACGCCATTTTTGGTATGCCTAAAAAAACTTGAAAACGCAGGCAGAGGAGATGGCGTGGTTACAAACAATGTGTTGAAAAGGGGCTCTATTGCATTGATCTCCGGGCTGGGGGGAGCCTTGGCGATCTGGATTCTGGCTGGACTGACCCAGGCGACAGAACTGATGTTGTTGATTGCGCCATTCGGGGCCAGTTGTGTACTTGTATTTGCCTTGCCAGAAGCGCCGGTCGCCCAACCTAAAAATGTCATCGTCGGGCATTTCCTGTCGGCATTGGTGGGGTTGCTGACCTTGACTGTTCTTGGAAACAGCATTTTGGCGATGGGGATTGGCGTTGGACTGGCGATCGCCGTGATGCAGATAAGTCGCAGCATCCATCCGCCTGCAGGTGGCAACCCTCTGTTAGTGATGGCGATTGGAGCAGGATGGCAGTTCCTGGTGCTTCCCATATTGGTGGGCTCGATCCTGTTGGTATGCATGGGATTGCTCTACCACAAGCTGGTTTCAAAGCGCGCCTATCCTGCTTGAGCACAAGACAGACAGCCTATGTGCAAGACAACAAGGTCGTGCCACTGGCAGGGGACAGAACCCGTGCAGTGACACCCTGACATATCGGGCATGAAGTCCGAATGAGGAGGAGACATGACAGTTGCGCAGGAGACGGGGCGAGCAGAGGTACCCGGATGGCTTACACGTGAACGCATCATTGCCAAACCCGGTTTCAATCGATGGCTGGTTCCGCCAGCCGCATTGGCCATCCACCTTTGTATCGGGATGGCCTATGGGTTTTCCGTATTCTGGTTGCCCTTGTCACAAGCGATTGGTGTCAGCAGTCCACTGGTTTGCGAAGGCATGAGCCTGGGCCAGGCTTTGTTTACCAGCAGTTGTGATTGGCGTGTCTCCGACCTGGGTTGGATCTACACGCTATTTTTTGTTTTGTTGGGCTCCTCGGCGGCAATTTGGGGCGGATGGCTGGAAACTGCCGGGCCGCGCAAAGCGGGGCTGGTTGCTACTTTGTGCTGGTGTGGTGGCATGGTTATTGCGGCCATAGGGATCATGACTCACCAGTTATGGCTGATGTGGCTGGGGTCCGGTTTCATTGGCGGAGTCGGGCTGGGATTGGGCTATATCTCTCCTGTTTCTACCTTGATCAAATGGTTTCCTGATCGTCGGGGCATGGCAACGGGCATGGCAATCATGGGGTTTGGTGGCGGGGCGATGATCGGTGCGCCGCTGGCAGATCGATTGATGCACTATTTCGCTACATCGACAGCCGTTGGCGTGTGGGAAACCTTTTTGGTCATGGCGGCCATTTATTTCGTATTCATGCTGTGCGGGGCGTTCGGCTATCGTGTTCCGCCCGCTGGCTGGAAGCCGGATGGGTGGACACCACGTGTGCAAAGCAACACGCTGATTACCCAGGACCATGTGCATTTGCGAAATGCCCACAAGACACGGCAGTTCTGGCTGATATGGGTCGTTCTTTGCCTTAATGTTTCTGCGGGCATAGGGGTGATAGGCATGGCCTCGCCCATGTTGCAGGAAATTTTTGCCGGGAAATTGATTGGTCAGCCCAATCTTTCATTCACCGAGTTGTCGGGTGAACAGTTGGGGGCTGTGGCAGCGATTGCTGCTGGCTTCGCAGGCCTTTTGTCACTGTTCAATATTGGCGGACGTATTGTCTGGGCCTCGGCCTCTGATCGTCTGGGACGCAAAAATACGTATTTCATTTTCTTTGCGCTGGGCATTGTTCTGTATGCCATGGTGCCCACTGTTGCAGGTATGGGCAATAAAGTGCTGTTCGTTGCCATGCTTTGCATCATTCTTTCCATGTATGGCGGTGGGTTCTCGACGGTACCGGCTTACTTGGCGGATGTGTTCGGCACACAGTTCGTCGGAGCCATACATGGGCGCTTGCTGACAGCATGGGCCAGTGCCGGCATTCTGGGCCCTGTTGTCGTGAATTACTTGCGTGAGGCACAGATTGCAGCAGGCATTCCTCGGGCACAGGTTTATGACTTCACGATGTATATCCTGGCGGGGTTTCTTGCTCTGGGCTTGCTGGCGAATGCGATGGTCAAGCCACTGGACAAAAAATGGTTCATGTCTGCGCAGGAACTGGCAGAAATACAGTCAAGGGAACGAAAGAATGATGCCGTTCAAGAGACCAATGGACCTTCCGGTATCGACAAGGGACGGTTTGACCTGCCTGCCGTATTGGCTTGGGCGGCTGTCGGGATCCCATTGCTGTGGGGCGTGTGGATGACCTTGCAGAAAACCATGGCCCTGTTCAATTGATAAATGCAAGTTCGCATGGGAGCCGCTTGGGCGGCATCCCTGTTGTTGACCTTGCTGTCTGCTATTTCTGCCACTGCACGGATGAACCCGTTTTCATACTGAGAATCTATGTCCCGCGTGTTGATGGATCTGCCTTCGTATCAGGGGCATTCTGTATCTGTTCCCTTTTTCGATAAGACCCCGCCACCCAAGGGGAGGCAATTACCCAATAAAGGCTTGCTTGTTGTTGATGAGGACCAGCCATCGCAGATTTTCAAGTTCAGCCATTGGGAGAAATCAGTGCTGGCCTGGCATGAAATCGATATTTATGCTCGGTGGCTGTCGGCGGGTAATTATCCGGGTGTGGTAGGCATGCTCGGTATATCTGCGACACAGGACTATCTTGTCAGGGTCATGGAACGCTCTCATACCGGCACCTTGGAGCAATTTCTGTTTGATCGCTATCGAGGGCAGGTCCTGGATGCAGCAAGCTCTGAGGTTGCAATACCTTTTTTATTGCAGATCGCAGAGACCATGGCATGTCTGCATGCAGCCGGTCTGGTTCACCGGGATTTGAAAAGCGAGAATATTCTTGTCTTTCCCGTAGAGGGGAAAGACGACGGTGCCCCATCTCGCTGGCGGGTCAAGGTATCCGATTTCGACCGGGCGGTGCATCTACCGGAAGGAGACAGCATCCAGGAGCCGGTAGGGTCCTTGTTCCATATGGCACCAGAGCTATTGAGGGCAGCACCCTATGATCATCGGGTTGACATCTATGCCTTTGGAATCTTGATGTTCGAAGTGCTGCATGGCGGTGCTCGTCCCTATCGCAATGTGGCGACGGGCATGCCGGGTGCTTTGTCCCGTACGGAGTTTTCTTATCGGGTCATCCATGAGGGGTATCGCCCTCATTGGGAATACAGGAATCCACAGTTGGAAGAGCTGGCGCGTCGTTGTTGCTTGGATGACCCGTCGCAAAGGCCAACCTTCATGGAAATACGGGACAGCTTGTGCATTGGTGGGGTGGGGGAGCAGGCATGCTCTTTTCATCCGGCTAGAGAGCAGGACACGGGGATTGTCGGTATTGGTCTGGCAAGTACAGTGGGCAAAGTGCGCAAGCGTATGGAAGACGCTATATCTATCGTCGAGACAGAAGACAGCGTGATATGTTGCGTTTGTGATGGTATGAGGGGTGACCGCAGCAGTGAGTATGTAGCGCGGCGTTTGCCTTTGGTGCTGGCCAATGCATTGGCAGAGCAAGCAGATGCTGCCGTATCGATTACTCAGGTTTTTGAGGATGTTCAGACGGCACTGCGCCGTCTGGATCCTTTGGTCACCTGCGGAACGACGGCAAGTGTCCTGGTACTGAAAAAAGATGAGCTGATTGCCGCCTGGGTGGGAGATTCACCCATCTGGCGCTTGCAAAGCGGCGGTCTGGAAGGTGATGGAACTCTGTCATGTCTTCCCTTGATGCAAGCACATCATCCCGATTGTGAACAAGAAGCGAAGCGCATTGTTCAGCAAGGCGGTGAAATCAGGCGGGAACAGAAGGAACTGGATAGTGGTGAAGTGGTTGCGTGGGGGCCGTTGCGGGTATTTGCGCCTGAGCTTGGACAAAAGCACGGCATTGCCTTGAGCCGGGCATTAGGCCTTCCTGGGTTTTCCCCGATCATCAGTCATCAGCCCGAGATTCGACAGGTACAAATCCACCCGGATGACCGCTTTCTGATTCTGGCTTCGGATGGTGTCTTTGAGGTCATGTCACCCGAAATGGCAGCGGCAATAGTCGTGAAATGTGATTCGGCACAGAAGGCGGCGGATGAAATCATCGCGCAGGTCTTGGTATTGGGGGCGCCGGACAATGCTTCTGTTGTGGTTCTGGATAAAAGGCCTGAGTCCGTGTAGTACTGGACTCAGGCCTTTAGCTTTCTAACTATCCAACTTGATGAGATCAGTTCACGACCCAGGCGGGTTTTTGTACCGCCGGGTCGCTCCTGTGGACTCAAGGGTCAAGGTTGGGCATCCAGTGGAGCTGGCGCTGGTGCTTGCTCTGTTGTCTCAACTTCAGGAGCCGCAGCACCTTGCTTCTGACGCTCATGGTCAGCAGCAATTGCCACTACCATTTCCTTGGGCTTCAGGTATTTGCGAAGAACGGCATTGACCTGTTCGGCATTGAGTTTTTGCAGATCCTGGTCCATCTTTTCCGACCATTCAAAGCTGCGGCCCAGATCCAGGTAATTCAACCAGGCGCTGCTGACGACGGTGTCCTGGCTGCGCGACAAGCGGCGGTAGTTCAGCAAGGCATTCGCGCCTTCCTTGACCTCTTGTTCGCTAAAGCCATCTTTCAGTGTTTGCGCCAGCACTTCGTCGATGGTCTTGCCCAGCTTTTCGCTATTGCTGGGGGCGTGAATGGCATAGACCGTCCACGTACCATTGGGTTCATAGCTGGACGCATCTACCTGGCTGCGCACGTTGTAGGACAGGCCATCTTCCACACGCACGCGGTTCCACAGGCGCGAGGTCTCGGACAGACCCAGCAAGTAGTTGGCCAGATAGACAGCCGGGAAGTCGGCATCGCTGTCTTGCAGTTTCAGGCCCAGATCCGCCAGATAGAAAGCGTTGGCCTTGTCCGGGGTGTTGATGTCAAAGACCTTGGGAGTCACGGTTTGCAGTGGATTGTCAGGACGCTGGTAGGCCGGGGCTTTGCGCCAGCCTTTCAAGCCATCAGCCAAGGCCTTGCGAACCTCGTTCTTGTCAAAGTCACCTACGGCGCTAAAGGCGACATCACCCGTACCGTAGAACTTTTGGTGGAAGTCCCGCACCTGTTTGATGCTTACCGCCTGGACTCGCTCTATGCCTTCTTCAAAGCTGGGCGTGTAGCGGATATCGTCTTTGGGCCATGGGTTGGTATAGCGTTCAATCGTCTGGCTTGCCAAAGCAGCAGGCTCGGTGCTGGCCGATTTCAGATCGGTTACCACGGCTTGTTGATATTTCTTCAGCTCGTCTTCGGGGAAGTTTGCGTTGCGCAGTACGTCCAGCGCCAGAGCAATAGCTTTAGGCAGGTTCTCGCGGTTGGAGGACAGCGTCAGGTACAAGCGACCATTGGAGCCGCTGGTGCTGAACTGGGTTTGCATGGCGGTGAACTGGTCGGAAATCTGTTCCCGGTTCAGTTTCTTGGTGCCGGTGCTCAGCAGGCTGGCGACAGCTGCGGCGGTAGCGGTCTGGTTCTTGAGCTGATCAGGCGAGCCAAACTTGAAGGACAAGCGCGCTTCCACGCGTTCAGCACGGGTGCCCTTGGGCAGCAGTGCCATTTTCACTTCACCCAGATCCTTGCCCAAGGACAAGGGCTGCAGATCGGTGCGAGCCATGATGTTGGCCGGGCTAGGATCAAAGGCTTCTACCGTCTTGCTACCGTCCTTGCCGGTGTAGTCCTGCACCAGCTTGGCCACATCAACCGTGGTGGCTTCAGGAGCGCGCAGCGGTTTTTCCGTGGGGATGTACAAACCATTGCTGCGGTTGCTGGCGACCAGCCAGGTCTCCAGGGCCTTTTGAACTTGTGGCAGCTTGGCGGCTTCTACCCGGTCGCGCTGCAGGAAGAACAAACGCCAGTCGCCGCTGGCTGCTGCTTCAGATAGCGCGCTGGCCAGGCTGGACGGGTTGGCATAGGTTTGTGTCCAGCCCGTCATCCACTGGCTGCGGATGCGTTCCAGATCCGTATCTTTCAGCGGGGACTTGGCCAAGCCTTCCAGCGTGTCATTCATGGCCTTCAAGGCCTTTTGCTGATCCATATCGGGTTTCAGCTCGGCACCAAACAGGGCGTAGCCCGGATCGTGGCTTTCGGAATCAAAGCTGAATACGCTGGTGGCCAGGTTCTTGTTGACCAGATTCTTGTACAGCTGGCCGCTGGGGGTGTCGCCCAAAGCGCTGATACCCAGGCTCAAGCTCATGTACTCCGGGCTGGCTGCGCTGGGGAGGTGATACAGCGACATGATCAGCGGTGCACCACCGTGACGGCGCAAGGTCACCGTGCGTGTGCCGTCCTGTACGGGTTCAACCGTGTATTCGGGGCGCAACGTGCGAGTGGGTTTGGGGATGGAGCCAAAGGCTTTGGCAATGTTGTCCAGCGTTTGCTCGGTGTCGAACTGCCCGGTCACAAACAGCACGGCATTATCGGGCTGATAGTAGTCGTGGTAGAACTTGCGCAGCTGTTCAATATCCACGTTTTCCACGTCGGAGCGAGCACCAATCGTGGTTTTGCCGTAGCTATGCCATTGGTAGGCAGCGGCTGTCAGCTTTTGCATCAGAACACGGAAAGGGCTGTTTTCACCGCTTTCCATTTCATTGCGCACCACGGGCATTTCCGCTTCCAGATCCTGCTTGTCGATCAGGGCGTTGACCATCACGTCGGCCTGCCAGTCCAGATACCACTTCAGGGTTTCGGGATCCGCGGCGAAGCTGGCAAAGTAATTGGTGCGGTCGCTGGAGGTGGTGCCGTTGGCTTCCAGGCCGCGCTTGGAGAATTCACCCAGCGCATTGCGCAAGGTGGGCGTACCGCGAAACAGCATGTGTTCCAGCAGGTGAGCCATGCCGGTTTGCCCGTAATTCTCGTGTCGCGAGCCGACCAGGTACGTCATGTTGACGGTGGTCGTGGGTTTGGAATCGTCTGGGGCCAGAACAAGGCGCAGGCCATTGTCCAGAGTGTATTGAGTGACGCCTTCGACAGAGGGGCCTTGGGCCAGACCTGCGGGCAGGGCATAGGCTGCCAGCGAACTGGACAGCAACGCAGCCCCTGCAAGATGGCGCAGGCGCAGGGCGGCAATCAGTACAGAGAGTTTCATGAACACATCCTTACGGTTTTAGCGATGAAAAAGCCAGCCAAGCCGACCAGTGTCTTTTGTAGCATGGGGCCGTTTGGCTGGGTAGGCGACTTCTCTTGCAAATGTCCTGCACCATCGAAAAAAAGCCCACCAGGGGTACTGGTGGGCAAAACAGCAAGAAACCGGTCCCTGATCTTCAGTCAGGTTTGCGCTTGAGTCTGTGCAGCGCATCATGACGGAGATGGCCGATGCTGCCGGTCAAAAACTCGTGCAAGGCGGCCAGTTGGCCCGGATTGTGCTGAGCAGTGGCCTTGATAATGTGCTGCGCAGCGTGTTCCATATTGGCGATCAGGCGTTTACATCGTTCCTGATTGGGGTAGAGGCAAGTCATGCGTCCATCGCGAGGGTGTGGCTTGCGAGTCAGATAACCAGCGTGCTCCAGCCGGGTAATCAGGGCGTGGTTGCCACTAGGGCTAAGGTGCAGGAGCTGGGCCAGCCTGCCCGGCGACAAGTGTTTGAGCTCCAGTACAAATTCCAGTGCCTTGTATTCGTTCAGGCTCAGGCCCGCTTCTTGTGCCAGTTCGTGCTTGTTGGCTTCCATATAGACATCGAACTGACGCACCATCATGCGCACAATGTCGCCTCGCATATGCCCTGACAAAACCTCCTCTTGAGGATAGGGGGCAATCCAGTTCTTGGTAAGGGGCCGCTTATCGGACATATATACAAGTCCTTAGCGGGGTGGGCCGCCCAGCAGTCCGCTGACCAGGCCCGTGACAGGGGTCAGCAGGCCGTTATTGGTGGTGCCTCCTTTTGCCCCTTGTTCCGGGCTTACTCCACCTTGCAAACCGCCGACCAAACCGGCGGCCAAGTTAGTCACCGGAGTCAAGAGTCCACGGTTTGCTGTCTCGCCTCCAGCTAGGCCACCACTTAAACTGCTGACTAGGCTACTAGTGACAGGGCTTAATAAGCCATTATTGGCTATAGCATCGCCGTTCAACCCGGTGCTCACCTCGCTTACTAAGTTTGTAATGGGAGCCAATAAAGCATCGTGGCTCTCGGCTCCATGACCTAAGCCATCGACTGCATTAGCGAGAGGGGGTAATAATCCGCTGTTGCCATTGTTTCCGGGGCTCAATGAGCCAAGAAGAGGCATCAAAATATCCGTATTCTGGATGGGGGAAATTGCTTTCCCATGGGTTCCGTCTGTCGCTTGATTCGGCATAGGAGCGGGAGCGGTAACGAGGGGACCATTGAATTGGATGCCCGCACTGTGAGCAATACGGCGCAAGTTGGCGATTAAGCCTTCACGGACAATGGGCGTCAGGTCAGCACTTTCCACTGTGTCCAAGAAAATTGCTAGCCCTTCCTCAAGAGTGATAGCAATTTTATTGCCGCCTTCTAATATGAGATAGCCGAGATCTAGGGCGTCGCGCATGCGGGTGGAAGCGTCAAGGACACGAAGTCTCCTTAAGTCGTCGACAGTCATATTAAGAAATATGCTTCCTTCATCCAATACCTCACCGGCATGGGTTGCCAAATAGTATGTTTTAAAAGACGTGAGCTGGTCGGCTGTCAGTGCAAGATCGCCTAGAGTTTTTTGGAATGCGCCGGGCTGACTAGCTGAGCTTTTGAATGTGATAAGACTTTCCTTAATCTCCAATTGTGCGGGAGACTCAGGGGCTTGAGGGCTAAGTATGTCGGCCTGGGCTGACAGCGAAAGCAGGCTGGTCGTAATAGCGAGCAAAATGATCCTGCTGGATGCAAAGCGTATCTTTGTAATCATGACTTACTCCATCTAGTGTTCAGGATTGCTTAGCCATTTCAGGTAGCGATGCGAGAAGTCCCGGGATTCAGGAAGAGGGCGGTGCGGGCCCCATTCGCCCGTCTTGTTCAGCGAGGGGGGGCCAGCAAACCACCGAGTAGCCCGGTTACGGGGGCCAGAAGGCCGCCATTGCTGGTGTCTCCATTTCCATTAAGACCGACAAGGACATTCGTGACGGGGGCAAGCAGACCATCGGTGGTTCCCGTATTCAGGCTTGTTCGTGGGGCCGAGTCGGGTGATAAGGTTGGCAAGGGAGACAAAAGAGTATTCCCTTGAAGTAAAGCGTCTGTAGCCGCAGCAATCCCGTTGGTTGCATGTCCCAATATGGACGTCAGGGGATTAGGTTCATTAGGGACGTCGTAGAGCAGGCCGCCTGTACTGAGAACGGCATCGCCTACGCCATGAAGCAGTCCCGATGCAGCCTGTCCTGCTTGCAAGGGCAAATCGGTAGCAGCCACGGTGTCACCCAGAGAGTCGAGTGATTCATGTGCCAACTGCAGCGCGGGGCTTAACACCTGCCCCGGCTTGAGCCAGGAATGAAGTTGATTGTGCAAAACTTCAAACGTCACCTCAAAATCGACGTACTCTAGAACGGAGTTGTCCAGGCCCTGACCCAGTAGTGTTGTTGTCGGTTCCAGTTCAAGGGGAAGAAGATTGTCAACCGCCCTTCCCAAGTTGCCCAGACTGCTTTCTAGAACTTGGGCCTGCGCGGTCAGCGAAAACAGGCTGGCTGTCAGGCTGAGCAACATGATCCCGCTGGATGCAAAACGTGTCTTTCTAGTCATGACTTACTCCATATAGTGATCAGGATTGCTCAGCCATTTCAAGCAGAACTGAGGGAGATCCTGGGGTTAAGGAATAGGGCGGTGTACGCCCCATCCCCTGTGCTTAGCGAGGGCCGCCAAGCAAGCCACCAAGCAGTCCGGTTACCGGTGCCAGCAAGCCGCCATTGTTGGTGCCTGCAGTGGCTCCACCACCAGCGCTTGCGTTGCCAGAGGCGCCTACATCAACCGATGCAGTGACACCACCCAACAGTCCGCCGGTCAGTCCACCAACCAAGTCGGTGACAGGAGACAGCAGGCCGCCGTTAGCGCCTTCGCCACCGCCCAGGCCGCCCAGCAGTCCTGTGACGGGGGCCAGCAAGCCACCGTTGCCAGCCTCACCGCTACCCAAGCCGCCGGTCAGTCCACCGACCAGGTTGGTGACAGGAGACAGCAAGCCGCCGTTAGCGCCTTCGCCACCGCCCAGGCCACCCAGCAGTCCTGTTACGGGGGATAGCAGGCCACCGTTGCCAGCATCACTGCCGCCCAAGCTGCCGGTCAGTCCACCAAGCAGGTTGGTGACAGGAGACAGCAGGCCGCCGTTAGCGCCTTCGCCACCGCCCAGGCCACCCAGCAGTCCTGTGACGGGGGCCAGCAAGCCACCGTTGCCAGCATCACCACCGCCCAAACCCCCAGTCAGTCCGCCGAGCAAGCCGGTTACTGGCGAGAGCAGCCCGCCTTCCCCATTACCTGTCAGCCCGCCAGTCAAGGAGGCGACAGCTTGTGTGGCGTGATTCAGGGTGTTGCCCAGCGGGTTCGTGTTGGTATCTGTTTTATGCAAAAGGCCACCGACCGAGGCAACAGCCTGACCCAAATGGTTAACGGTGCCGCCCAGACCCAGTGGGGTTGCGCCATCAATCTGCGTGCCCACATTGCTCAGGGCGCTGCCTACGCCACCCAGCAAAGCATTGATAGGCTGACCAACACCCAGACCGTCACCCACTTGTTGGGTGACATGAGTGACCGTTGCACCAACAGGAGCGACTACGGTGTCCAGGGTCTCGCCGACATTGCCCAGGATGGGGTTCAAGCCAATGGGCAAAATGTTGTCGACTGTCTGGCCTACATTTGCCAAGGCAGGTTCCAGGATAGGGGCAGCATCAGCACCATTGAGCAAGTCGCCCAGCCCCAATTGTCCTGTCAGGGGATACAGCAGACTGCCTTCACCCAGCAGGGAGCCGGTCAGTGCAGCAACACCGCTGGTTGCATGGCCCAGTACGGCTGTCAGCGGCTTAGGGTTGTTTGCGTCAGCGTGAAGCAGGCCGCCTGCGCTGCCCACGGCATTGCCCAGACCGCTCAGCAAGCCCCCAACACCCTGGCCCAGATTCAGGGGCAGGCCGCTGTTACCCAATTGCTCGCCCAAGTTGGTGACGACGCCGCCAACTTGCTGTGTCAGACCATTGATGGGTTGGCCCAAGCCGGTTGCGCCACCAATTTGTTGAGTCAGGCCTGTTGCCGTGTCCACGACAGGAGCGACTACGGTATCCAGTGTTTTGCCCAGTTTGCCGCCGGTATCTTGCAAGCCGACTGGCAGGACGTTGTCGACGGCTTCACCTACATTATTCAGAGTGGTTTCCAGTGGGCCCGGTGTACGCGTGGGGGGATTGCCGCCGTTGTCACCACCGCCGTTATCGCCACCGCCGTTGTCACCACCGCCGTTGTCACCACCACCGTTGTCACCGCCGCCGTTATCACCGCCGCCGTTATCGCCACCGCCGTTATCACCGCCGCCGTTGTCGCCACCGCCGTTATCACCGCCGCCGTTGTCACCACCACCGTTGTCGCCGCCGCCGTTATCGCCTCCGCCGTTGTCGCCACCGCCGTTGTCGCCGCCGCCGTTGTCACCGCCGCCGTTGTCACCGCCGCCGTTGTCGCCGCCACCAGTGCCTGGGCCTGGATTGGTGGGGGTTTCCGATCCGCCGCCACCGCTGCCACCGCTGCCACCACCGGATAAACTGCCGCAGGCAGTCAGCGCTAAAGTGCTGGCCATCAGGGTGGCCAGGAGTGTCAGGCGCAGGCCTGGTTTCTTGCTGTCTGTATTTTTATGCATTGCTTGCTCCAATAAATGATCGGGGGACTTGCTTGCTTCCTGAGTCTAGTTAAGCAATTCACATGCCAATTTATTGGCTTGCCTGCAGGCCGCATGTAAGCTGGGTTTGGCGAAAAGTAGAGGAAAAAAAGAGGGCTATTTGTTACGGGTTTTAGGGGCTGGGCGGAACGTGTTACGTAACAAAAAAAGAACCGCTGACAAGCAGCGGTTCCGTAGGGGCTGAGCAGGGTGCTCAGGAGGCTCGTGGCACCAGGGCCTTGGCATCCAGCCAGGCTTTGGTGTTTTGCCTGAAGGTGCTCATGCTGTCGACCAGAAAGTCGTACATGGCAATCAGCTGGGCAGGGTTTTGATTCGCTGCCGTGTTGATCGCCTGGTTGATAGCACGTTCCTTCACAGCCAGGACTTCACGGCATTTGTCCATTACCGGATGCAAGGCAATCACACGCTTGTCCAGGGGGTGGCGGCCGCGGGTAATGTAGCCCCTGTGTTCCAGACGGTTGATCAGGGCGCTGACACCGCTGGCACTCAAGTCCATCAAATGAGCCAACTGACCTGTAGGCAATGCATCGAATTCCATGATGTATTCCAGTGCTTTGAAATCATTCAAGGGGATATTCGCTTCTTCGGCCAAGCTAGCTTTCAGGGCTTCTGCGTAGATGGTGAACTGACGGCCCAGCATTTTGCCCAGATCCATCAACATCTTTTCTGACAACATGCTTTGCTCATCGCTGTGTGAGGACCAGTTGGAGCGAGCCCCGGCGCCTTGGGCGCCAGGATGAAAGCTCACTGGCAAACTGACCGGGTTCATGACTTTATTCATCATTTCCGGCCACCTCCCAGCAAGCCACCGAGCAGACCAGTTACCGGGGACAGCAAACCACCATTGGCTTGTTCGCCGCCGGCTGCGCCAGCGTTTGCCTGTACGTTGACGCCACCTGTCAGGCCACCGACGAGACCACCGACCAAACCGGTAACGGGTGCCAGCAATCCACCACCAGCCTGACCTTCCGCTGCTGCGCCACCACCGATCGAAACACTGCCTGTGATGCTACCCACAAGACCCGTGACAGGAGCCAGCAAGCCACCGTTGGAGGCATCACCACCCGTCAGGCCACCAGTCAAACCGCCCACCAGATTGGTGACGGGAGAGAGCAGGCCGCCGGCCGCGCCGTCACCGCCACTCAAGCCACCAGTTAATCCACCGACCAGATTGGTGACAGGGGAGAGCAAGCCGCCGCTCGCGCCGTCGCCGCCAGCCAAGCCACCAGTTAGTCCACCGACCAAGCTGGTGACAGGGGCCAGCAATCCACCGCTAGCACCATCGCCGCCACCCACACCACCTAACAGTCCGGTAACGGGTGCCAGCAAGCCACCACCTTCTCCACCTGTGATACCGCCCAGTCCGCCCGTCAGGGAGGCGACGGCCTGGGTGGCGTGATTCAAGGTATTACCCAGGGGGTTGGTATTTGCATCAGTCTTGTGCAGTACACCACCCACCGAGGCGACGGCCTGACCCAAATGGCCTACCACACCGCCCAGCCCCAGAGGTGCTGCATTGTCCAGTTGGCTGCCCACATTACCCAAAGCGCTGCCAACACCACCGAGCAAGGCGTTGATGGGTCGGCCAACGCCCAGGCCATCACCCACTTGTTGGGTCACATTGGTGACGGTGGCAACCACAGGCGCTACCGTGTTGTCCAAAGCACCGCCCACATCACCCAGAATAGGGTTCAGCCCCAGTGGCAGAATGTTATCTACGGTTTGTCCGATATTGCCCAGTGC
Organism: Alcaligenes sp. 13f; assembly: GCF_020496585.1. NCBI lineage: Bacteria > Pseudomonadati > Pseudomonadota > Betaproteobacteria > Burkholderiales > Alcaligenaceae > Alcaligenes > Alcaligenes sp. 13f. Next base: position 32,706 of record NZ_JAHKKC010000009.1, on the reverse strand, counting down.
AGGCTGCAGGACAGGCTCTCCCCCCTCTGCCAGCAAGATACCCCCCAGGCCTAGCTGCGCTGTCAATGGATGCAGCAGGCTGCCTTCTCCCAGCAAGGAGCCGGTCAGCACTTCTATGCCTTTGGTGGCGTGGTGCAAGGTGTTGCCCAGTGGATTGGGATTCTTGGGATCGTTGACCAGCAAGCCGCCGACCGAACCCACGGCTTGACCCAAGTGGGACAGCAGACCGCCCGCACCCTCACCCAGGTTCAGGGGCAGGCCGGTTTTGCCCAGTTGATCGCCCAGATTGGTCACTACACCGCCGACTTGAGTAGTCAAGCCGTTGACGGGCTGCCCCAGTCCGGTCACACCACCGACGGTGCGTGTGGCATCCGTCACGATATTGGTAACGGGTTTGAGCGCGCCATCCAGCGTTTTGCCCAGTTGATTGCCTGTTTTGCTCAGGTTCAAAGGCACTACGTTGTCGACAGCCTGGCCCAGATTGCCCAGTGCATTTTGGGTCAGGCTAGTGTCCTTGCCACCGCCGTTGTTTCCGCCGTTATTGCCGCCGCCGTTGTCGCCACCGCCGGTACCGCCGTCACCGGGCTTGGGCAGGTTAGGGTCAACAACAGGGGGGCGAACCGACACATCCAGGCCGTCGCGAACACCGCCGCGCGAGGAGCAACCGGCCAGAACGGCGGCGCTGATGACCAATGTAGCGACAACGGCACGTTGCAAGTTGCGGTGTACCGAGGCGTTTCTTGCTGAATTCCTTGCTTTCATGTCTGACTCCGATTTGAAGTGTAAGCACGCCCTTCAAGGGCTGTTGATAGACATGAAGCAAGTAGCGTGCCAAGTTCTGTTTTTGTTGTTGTGTTTTATTTTTATTGTTGTTAATCAGTGTGTTGTGAGTTTTTCTGGTTTTTTTGGAGCAGGATTTCATCAAAAAACAGGGTCGGTGCGAGCGTGTTTAGGGCTGTTTTTGTGGGGTGTTCCGTTCCTGTTACGTAACGTTTTTCGTAACACCTGAGGCCGGAATCTGCCGAAATGGAAAACAAAAAAGGCCATCTTGCGATGGCCTTGGGGAAAAATCGGCAGTAAGGGTGCCGGCAGGATGCCTGCTAAAAACCGTCGTAGAAGAACAGAAAGTTGGTGTTCAAGCGTACTTTGCGTTTGTCGGAGTTAACCGGCAAATCGCCCAGCGGTTTGGCGACGTTGATGTCAAACAGATAGTGTTTGTTATTGGACAGCCGTACACCAATGGCAGCGGAACGCAGGCGTCGATTGTTATAGCTGTTCAGTCGCTCCAGGTTGTACCAGGCGCGTGCCCAGTCATAGGCAATATAGGGCTGAATGTTGTTGAGCCAGGTGGAGGAGTTCGTAAAGCGTCGATTGATTTCCAGCGTGGCGCCTATGCCTTTGTCGCCAGCCAGCTCGCCTTGCGGATAGCCATAGCCATGTCGCCAGGCACCAAAAGAAACCTGTTCGGAGTTTGGCAGGACGTTCGAGCTGTACTGGCCGCTGGCCGAAAAGCTCATGCCAAATTGCCCTGGCAAGGCCAGATTCTGCTTGATAGAGGCGGTCCAGCGGGTGAAGTCCAAGTCCAGATCGGACTCGGCGTCACGTTGCAAGTAGGTGTTCAGAGACTTGCGGGCGCCCATGGCATCCAGACCCTTGTACACCCCCAGATTGACCTCGCGAGATTGACGCTGCGAGGCATCGGTATAGCGCAACTCAGCCTTCAGGGCGCGTACGTCGGTGGTGTTCTCGATCCAGACATTGTCCAGTGTCTTGTGGGTGTAGTCGTCCAGGGAGCGACTGGCATAAAAACCTGCCGTGCCTTTCAGACTGCGTTGATTGTTCAAAATAAAGGGATAGCTGATCGCCGCCCCGATACGTTCGTTGATGACCTTGCGGTTCCAGCCCTGGCTTTCCAGAACTTCATCACGCGGCTTGGAGCGATAGTGGTAGCCATCAATCTCCAGATTCAAGCCATTACCGGTCAGGGGAATGGTCAGGTTGCCGCTGACGTACTTCACGTCCTCAGAGCTGGTGGGGATGGCGGCAGTCAGCTTCAGCTGTTCGCCCAGAGGCGTCAGGCTATTGGCGCTTAACTGCACCAGAGCCTGTTTGCTGGAGCCCATTTCCGCCACGCTGGCATTTGCGCTGAAAGATTTGTGCTGTGCATTGATGACCAGCTCGGAGGCGCCATCAGTACGTACGGGCATGTCCAGCTTGGGATCTATTTTCAGGCCCGGAATGGTGCGCAGCAGATTCATGGTGCGCTCCAGCGTGCGCTGGGTAAGCGGCTTTTCATCCACCATGGCTTTGGCGATACGCTCGATGCGAGCCTGGCTGCGACCTGGATCGCCTTCAATACGAACACTGCCTACATGCCCTTCCACCACTGTGACTTTGATGTGTCCTTGTGCAAAGTCCTGTTGCTGCAAGATGGCAAAAGACAGGGGGTAGCCCTGCTGCTGATACAGGGCGGTGATCTTGTTCACCTCGTTGATCAGCTGGGCAATGCTAAGCGTTTTACCGGCCAGCGGTTCCAGAATCGCGGTGATCTGTTCAAAAGGAATGCTGCGACTGCCGCTGACATCAAAGCTGCGCACCACCACTTGCAGTTGTAGTTGCTGCTGCAATTGAGTCTGGGCGGCAGCGGGCGGAATGTTTAGAGATGGCGCACGCGTGCTGGGGGCCGGTGCATTAATGGGCGGCAAAGAGTCGACCGGGTTCCCCCGCAAGGGGGCGTCCGCCCAACTTTCTGAACCAGTAGCGGCCAGCCCCATAAATAATCCCAAGCTCACAATCAGGCTGGGATTTTTTTTTCTAAGGAAGGCCAGTGACAAGTGATGCTTGGGATTCATATTCATTAATCATTATTCGCTGTAAATCGGGCGCTTTTTTCTACTGTGCCGTAGTTTAACTTCGCTGTCACTTTTTGCTGTTTGAAAGCAGGGTATTTCCTCTTAGTGCTTTAAAACACTTTAACTATTACATTTTGAAACGTAAAAAAAATAGCCCTGATTTAGCTCGTTAGCAAACAGTCTTGTATGTCTGTATTCATGCTTAGTTGGGGCTGCGCGGGTTTTCCCTTGCTAACAGCAATAAATTGAAAAAAAGCTACTTTCTTTCAAGTAATTAAAGCTGGCTTGCAGACGCCTTGCAGCAGTAGCCGGTCAGTTTTTCTGTTGCATTCTGAAATGATAAAAACAGTAACATTAACAAACTTCGACACAATACAGGTAAGTAAAGGTTTCAAATTAGCTGTTTTTTGGCCTTTTTCTATGGGAAATTGGCTGTTGTAAATACACAATCATGCGTTTTTCGTATCTTTGGGCTAGAATTCGTTTGTGTATTTGATGTTTGTTACACGTAAACCCTAGTAAAAACAGATACATACATGGGTTTAAGATGATTTCAACTGAAAAATACAAAAATTGATAACAGTTAGCAGTGGAAGTTGCCAAAGTTGGCAAAGTGTAGTGCCCCAAGGGGCCTTGAATCCTCGCTGTTGAGGGTAATTTTTTCTTTTTGAATGGGGACAGTCATGAAGACTCAACTTCAGCAATTCTGGAACGATGAAGACGGTGCAACGGCTATTGAGTACGGCCTGATCGCAGGGCTGATCGCTGTGGCGATCATCGGTGTCTTGACCGCGCTGGGTACGAATTTGGATGCTCTTTTTACAACGATATCTGACAAGATCAGTGGTGCAAAGTCCGTCACGTAATAGTTTTTACGGACTCTTGTTTTGATTAAGTAAGACGTTTTGATGGTGCATCAGCCACTTCAGGTCTGGCTGTATCTTTTAGCTTGAATGGCTGATGCTTATGCCCGTTTTAATTAAGCTTTCCTTTATTTTTATTCTGCTTTTCTTTTCTGCTCAGATTATCTATAGCGATCTGAAGCTCCGGAAAATCCCTAATGCCTTATTAGTTTTTTATGGTTTGGCGGTTCTGTTGCACAAGGTTTTTGTCAGTGTGTCCTATGGCCTTCCCTGGGGATGGGGGGCGGGCTGGGGGGACTCCCTGATCGGTTTTGCCGCCGCCTTGATCGTGTTTTATCCAATCTGGTTATTGCGTTTGATGGGTGCGGCCGATGTAAAGCTGATGGCCGTGCTGGGCCTGGCCCTGGGGTGGAAGGAAGCAGGCATGGTGGTGTTGTTTGGCACGGTACTGGCGGGTTTGCATGCCTTGGTATTGGTGCTGATTCCATCCTTGGAACGTAAGTACGGATTTGCTTTGCCGGGAACCCGCGTCAAGGCGCGTAGTGTGCCTTTAGGGGCCTGGTTATCCCTTGCAACAATGGGGTGGGTATGGATGCAAAATCAATAAAGCCCCCACGAGAGGGCCAATTAGCAAAACGGCGTGGCGTAGATAAAAAATACCAATACGGAGCCTACGCACTGGAATTTGCATTGGTTTTTCCATTGTTGTTTCTCTTCATGTATGGCTTGCTGACGTTCGGTCTGATCATGACCGCCCAGCAGTCTCTTAATTTTGCGGCCGAATCCGGTGCCCGCGCTGCTTTGCTGGAGCCAGGCGCAGGTCCGGGTGGCCCCATGCTCAGTCCGGATCGCCTGCAAGCACGAGTAAATCGGGCCAAGGAAGTGGCCGCCGATCAGGTTCAGTGGCTAAGCACTTGGGTAGGTAGTGAGCATGTGCGCATCACCACAGATTTGCTCAGTGATGAGCTGCGTGTGGGGATTGTGTACGACTACCTCCAAGCCCCTCTGATTCCTCGTTTTGCTCCCGATACCTTGTTTGCGCTGGTTGTGCCCGAACAGTTAAAGGGCAATGCGCAGATCAATCTGCTGGTTGCCGGTGAAGTGGGCACAGCGGGAGACACGCCATGACGCGTGCCGCCTGTTTCCTTTCTGCTGCACAACGTCAGCAAGGTGTTGCTGCCATCGAGTTTGCCTTGATGGTGGGGATTCTGTTGTTGATCTTCAGCGGCATCATCACCTTCAGTTCCTTGTTTCTGGCCAAGCAAAAAATGGACCATCTGGTCGGCGATCTTTCTCGCCAAGCGACGATGCAGGTCAAGAACGCCGATGAGATCGCGCCTTTTATAAATCAGGAACTGGCCAGGAACTATGGCAGGGGCCAAGCCAAGAGCGACGCGTTCTTGCATTGGTTTGGCGACCTGAGTGCGGATGTTCAATCCCAGGCTTGTGCCTCGGAGCCTCAGTATGACTGCGCCCAGCTTTCTCTGAAGCTGGAGCTTGAACCCGGAATTCTTTCTCAAACCCTGGATCTGTTCAGGCCTGAAGAGGGTCAGGCAGATCAATTGCGCAGCTTAAGCGCCAAGACACTACTCGTACTCAGGAGACCACATTAATGAGCGGCATTATGAAGGGGGCGGCAGTCCTTTTATTGCTGATCGCAGCCGTATTGGTTGCGTTTGCCTTGTACCTGGGCATGAAGCCCAAACCCGAGGTGGTCCAGCCTGTGCTCAGCACGCAAAGCGTAGAGCCAGCGGCCAACTTGCAGGCGGTGGTCGTGCTCAAACGGGATGTGAAAGCGGGGGAAACCTTGCAGGCTGATGCCCTGGAATTGGCGCAGTGGCCTGCGGCCCCCGCCCAGTCTTTCAACACGCTGGAAGCCTTGAGCGGGAAAACCCTGCGTTTTGACTTGGGCCAAGGGCAGCCGGTGTTAAGCAGCTTCATCGCCAAAAGTCTGGCCAGCTATCTGGAAGAGGGTGAGCGCGCCGTCACCATTCCCATTGATGTGATTACTGGCGCCAGCCACAGGGTAGAGCCGGGCGATCTGGTCGATATCTTCATTACCTTTAACAGCAACAACGAAGTCAATGACACCCAGGCCCGCCTGTTGATGTCGCGTGTGCGCGTGCTGGCCTATGGCGGCGCTTCGCTGTCCGGGCCAGATCCGGCAGAGGCCAATGCGACAAATCGTGCCGAGACTCAGGCGCGCCACGCCATGCTGGCCGTCCCCCTGGAGTCGGTGAACGAACTCCTGCTGGCCAGCCGTAGCGGCAGCCTGCAACTGGTCCTGCGTGCTCCCAAGGACGAGAGCTTGCCGGACGCCTCCTTGTTCCCTGAATTTGCGGGTCTGATTCCCGCGCGTGCTGGTCTGGATGCGGATCAGCGCGATGCCTTGAAACTGCCGGATAACCGCGCCATGGCCGGTTTGGGCTTGCGTGAATTTGCAATCAGCCAGACCGAAAAAGAACAGGTGCAGGCACGAGCCCTGGCCAGCGGAGAACCGCATGCTGCGCCGCCGCGCCGCACGGAAGTTATTCGCGGGGGCCGTTTAGAGGTCATTCAGTATTAAGCAATACAGAGCTTGTTGTGGGGACGGGTCAGCCTGCCTGTGAGGGCTGACGAGACGCGACGCAAGGCAGCATGGATTAAACACATGAGACAGAAAATCAAAAAAGCAGGTCTGGGTTTGGGGTGCTGGTATGCGCTCTGCTTGTCGGGTTTGGCACCGGTGCCGGTGATGGCGCAAACGGCCCAAACCAGCGCCAGTCAGAAGGTGATACGTCTGGTGGCCAACGATCAGGATATTTTGCGCTTGTCGCAAGTTCCGCAGCGTGTGGCGATCAGCGATGAAAGCGTGGCGGATGTGCAAATTCTGTCTGCATCGGCCGGGCAGCGCGGCGAGGTGCTCCTGATCGGCAAACGCGCGGGTACGGCTGATTTGCGTGTCTGGATGCCTGGTCGCACGAATCCGGACCGTTGGACGATTGAAGTGACCAGTCAGGTGCAACAGCAACTGGCGCAAGCGGGTCGCCCCATGTCGGCGCAGGTGTCCAGCGCCGGACAGCAGTCCTTGATTACGGGTAGCAGCCCTTCCTTGCTGGATCACCAGGATGCCATGGCCGCCGCACGCTCCGGCACTGGTCCGGATGCGCCGGTGCTGGACCTGTCCGAGGTCAGCACCAGTGGCATGGTGCAGGTGGAAGTCAAAGTGGTGGAAGTTTCCCGCGAAGTCATGAAAGACATTGGCCTGAGTGCCAATGCCATTGGCGGCAAGCCCTGGTCGGGCGGGGTGAACTTGTTGCCCAAGGCTTTAACGGGTGGATTGAGCCTGGGGTACAACTCGAGCAACTTCAGTGCGACCTTGAATCTGCTGGAGCAAAATGGCCTGGCCCGTGTGCTGGCCGAGCCGACTTTGGTGGCCATGTCAGGTCATAGCGCCAGCTTTTTGTCCGGTGGCGAAATTCCTATCCCCAGTTCGGGCGGTTTGGGAACAACGACGGTGGAGTACAAACCTTTCGGGATCGGTCTGACGGTAACGCCAACGGTGCTGTCTCCCGAACGTATTGCCCTGAAGGTTGCCCCTGAAGCCAGTGATCTGGATTACTCGAATGTGGTGCAAATGCCCGGTGGCGGGGTGATGCCTTCTTTGCGTACCCGTCGAGCCGATACAACTATTGAGCTGGGTGATGGCCAAAGCTACATCATCAGCGGGCTGGTGTCGCGCCAAACCGCCGCTGCCGTCAAAAAGATTCCCTTCCTGGGGGATTTGCCGATTCTGGGTAGTTTTTTCCGCAACGTGCAGTACAGCCAGAAAGAGCTGGAACTGGTCATTGTCGTCACTCCCCGTCTGATCAAACCTATCCAGAAAGGCGCCACGATTGCCTTGCCGGGTGGTCGTCAGGAAAAACTGGATGACGCACCCAATGCCTGGGGCTACTTCTTGCTGGGCCGCCATGGTTACGAGCAGATGCCAGGGTTTTCGCGCTAAGCGCGTGGAGTGGTGACGTGCAACGATATCGGGAATACCTCTTGTGTACAGAGCACCCCGAGCTGGCTGTGATGATCAACACGGCAGCTGCCGGGCTCCTGACGGTAAGGGCGATTGAGCCCACGACCGAGAGTTTGCGCCGGGAGCTGGCCAAGCAAGCGGAACCTTTGGTGTTTTTTGACTTTGTTCATGGACAGCATGGGGAAGAGAACGGACAGGTAGTAAGTTTGGTACGCAGTCTGGCGCGGCTCGATGCCAGTGTGCAGCGTGTGGCGGTAGGGCGGGCATCCGTGCCCCAAGGCCCCGTCAATGCCTTGCGGGCGGGTGCCAACGAGTTCCTGAACCTGGACACGAACGAAGATCTGCATCATCAGTTGCAGGTATTGATTGAAAAGCTGGGTCAGACCCAGCACAGCCCTTTGCTGGACAAGCCTTTTCGCAGTGTGCTGTTGATGGGCGCGCGTATTGGTGTCGGTTGCAGTACCGCTGCCAGCAGTCTGGCCTGGCTCTTGCAACAAGAGATGAACCGCATGGGCAAGGAAGTACGAGGTTTGACGTCGGCCAAGCCCTTGCCGGTTGAACTGGTGCCGCTGTCCGAGCGAGTTGGTTTGCTGGATCTGGGAGCACCTACCGGGGACTGTGCCTTGTACATGGGCCTGGGTTCGGAGTTTGACTTCATTCAGGCGGCATCACAGCGTCATCGAATGGACGACACCATGTTGCATTCGGCACTGGCACAACACAGCAGCGGCTTGAACCTGCTGTCTTTGCCCGCCGATGTGAATACCTTGAATCAAATCAGTCTGGAAGATTCGCTGGGTTTGTGCAGTTATTTGCGTGAACGCATGGGCTGCCTGGTGATTGATGCTGGCGGTTTTCCCAATCCGCGTTTTCTGGTGGAACTGGAATCGCTGGTGGACGAGGTGCTGGTGGTCACTGACCAAAGCATGGGGGCCTTGGTGTCCCTGGCCGAGTTCATGGCCTTGCGTGCGCAGTTCGATGCGTTGGCGAATGTACGTCTGGTGGTGAATCAGTTTGATCCAGCTTACGGTTTTTCTGGGCAGGCCATTGCCGAGCGCTTTGATCTGGAGTTGGCCGCCGTGCTGCCGGATCGGCGTCTTGGGCATATGCGCAGCGCCGGTCTGGGCAAGATTCTGGTGCAAGTAGATGAGAAGGACCCCTATACCCGTGCCTTGCAAAGTTTGGCATCGGGTTTGACGGGGCGCAGGCAGGGGCTGTCACAAAACAAGGTCAGGACGGTTTTGGGACGGTTGAAATTCAGGTTCGGGGGCTGAACAGGCCCAAGCATGGAAAAGTAAGGCATGAACAATACTTCATTGCTCGGTGGGCGTCCCGACCTGATTCAGGTCCGGGAACAGGCCCATGAACATTTGCTGGCTCGCATCGAAGAGTTGGGAGCCGAGTTTGGTCGCTGGACACGGCAGGCCATACAGGATTTTGTTGGCATCGAATTGGCCAGCTTTGTTCGGTTGAAACGGGTGCCCGTCAACGAACAGGAAGTGCGCGAGATCGTGCAGGCGCTGACCCGCGAACTGGCGGGCCTGGGGCCTTTGGAAGACCTGCTGGAGGATCCGGCGGTTGAAGATATTCTGATCAACGGTTACGACAAGCTGTTTGTGTCGCGCGGTGGCGTGTTGGGCCAGGAACCCAGTGGGTTTACGGATGATCAGCACGTGCTGCGTATCGTGCGCCGTATTCTGGCTCCGTTGGGACGCAGACTGGACGAGTCGGTTCCGATGGTGGATGCCCGCTTGCCCGATGGTGGCCGCCTGAACGTGGTCATTCACCCCCTGGCGGTGGACGGCCCCATGGTCTCTATCCGTAAGTTCCGCAAGGACCCGCTAAAGCCTGAAGACTTGATGCGTTTGGGCGCGTTTGACGAGCCGGTGGACCGGCTGCTGCAAGCCGCAGTGAAATCGCGTTGCAATATTCTGATTTCTGGCGGGACCAGCTCCGGCAAGACGTCCTTGCTCAATGCCCTGGCTTTTTACATCCCCAAAACCGAGCGTGTTGTAACGGTGGAAGATACCGCCGAACTGGCCTTGAATCACCCGCATGTGGTGCGCCTGGAAGCACGTCAGGCCGGGTATGACGGCAGCGGCGAAATCTCGATTCGCGAACTCCTGCGCAACAGCTTGCGTATGCGTCCGGACCGGGTGATCGTGGGGGAAGTGCGGGGCGCCGAGGTCATCGACATGCTGCAAGCCATGAATACTGGTCACGAAGGCTCCATGGCCACGATCCACGCCAACTCGCCGCGCGAATGTGTGTATCGCGTAGAAATGCTGGCCGGGTTTGCGGGCTTTCAGGGCAGCGAGGACAGCTTGCGCAGACAGATCGCCAGCGCGCTGGACTTCATTATTCAGATTGGCCGCCTGCCCAATGGCAAGCGCCGGGTGCTGTCCATTACAGAAATTACCGGCATGGGTGATGGCGTGATTGCCATGCAAGAGCTGTATCGCCACGAATCCTATGTGCTGGATGATGGCACCGAGCAGGATCGCTGGGTCAGCCTGGGCATTCATCCTCATACCCGCAAGCTGATGCAGTACCGCGATCAACTGGCTAATGAGCAGGTTCAGGCTCAGGACAACACGCCTAAAGAAGGCGGTGGTTTCTGGGATTGGAGACGCTAAATGATGGCTTTGTATATCGCTTTGGCGGCTGTGATTCTGATACTGGGCGCGGTGCTGCTCTGGGCCAAGGGTGCTCAGCGTCAGCAGGCCCAGCGTTCGGCACAGGTGCTGGAGCAGCAGCTGGCTTTGCGCCCGGCGGTACAGAGTAGCGTACGAGCCCAGCCCAGTGCGCAGGATGCCTGGTTGGGAGCTCCGAAGGGCTGGCGGGAGTTCATGCTGCGCACCGGCATTCAGCCCTCGCGCCGTTTTTATCTGATTCTTTTGCTGGGCACGCTGGTGCCGCCTGCTTTGTTGCTGGCCTTTGTCGGGCCGGTTGCAGGTGGGGCCATGCTGCTTGCCACCGTATTGGGCGCCTATACCTTTCTGTGGTTTCGCAGCGATAAGCGACACCGCAAAATCGTCTCTCAAATTCCGGACTTTCTGGATCTGATGGTGCGCTTGATCACTATTGGCAACAGCATGGGAGCGGCCTTTTTGAATGCGGCTGACAACACGCCACAACCCCTGGGCCAGGTATTGCAGGATGCAAATTCCCTGCACCGTTCCGGGCAGGATCTGGACGTAGCCTTGCGTGCTGTTTCGCGTCAGCACGGCTTGCACGAGCTCTTTCTGGTTGCCGCTGTAATCAGTGTGGCAATGCGTTTTGGCGGTCGCAGTGATCAGACCATGGAACGTATGGCCGGCTTCATGCGAGACCGGGAAAACGCCCGCAGTGAGTTGGTGGCCTTGTCTGCCGAGGTGCGCCTGTCCGCCTGGATTCTGGCGTTATTGCCGATCCTGATCGGTGTCTACATTCTGATTTTCAATAACGAGCTGTTCCTGACCATGTGGAACGACCCCGTGGGGTTTCGCATGCTGCTGTTCGCAGCAGTCTTGCAGTGTGTGGGCTGTTATTGGCTGTATTGGATGGCACGCAATGTCTAGGAGCAAGACATGATGGCCTTGGAAGCACAAACCGTTCTGGTCTGGGGAGCTGTGGCTTGCGCTCTGGCTGGCCTGATTCTGTTTGCCTTGTGGTTTCACAACCATTGGCAGCAGCGTCAGCAAGCCATGCGTTTGAGCCAGGCGGTGGATGAACGCCTGAAAGGCGCGCCGAACATGACGCAGGCGCCCAGCCAATCTCGCCAGACGGTGGAACAGATCAAGATGCAGGCAGGCAGTCTGGGCGAGCGCTGGCTGAAAGGGCGCTTCGGGTCCAGCCTGCTTAGCGAGGAAGATCGCGTACTCATCATGAATGCAGGCTTCAAGCACATTGATGTGGCGCGGCAGTATTTCGTCCTGAGTCGAGTCGGCCTGAGCATTGTTCTGATTGTCCTGTTCAGCTTGCTGCCCATGACTCGCAGGCTGAATGAGTATGTGCCGTTTGTGTCTGTGTTCATTGGCTTTGCCCTGGGCTGGATGCTGCCCAAATGGTGGCTGGCGCGCCGGGTCTCGCAACGTCGTCTGCGTATCGCTGCGGAGCTGCCCCTGTTTGTGGATTTGCTGCGTTTGCTGCAAGGCGTGGGCCTGTCCATGGACCAGACCTTGCACACTATCGAGCGCGAGTTCCATGACGTGATTCCCGTCATGGGCTCAGAGCTGACCATTGCGGTCGAGCAATATGCCCGTGGTCGTACTCGTGAACAGTCGTTGGAGCGGATTGCCAGCGGCTTTACCAACGAGGATCTGGCCGTGATCTGTCGCCTGATTGTGCAGGTGGACCAGCATGGTGGTGCGATGCAGGAACCCTTGCATCGCTTCGGTGTGCGCTTGCGCGAGCAGCGTCGCCTGGAGCTGAAAGCCAAGGTGGGCAAACTGACTGTAAAGATGACGGGCGTCATGGTGCTGACTTTGCTGCCTGCCTTGTTGATTATTACTGCGGGGTCAGGTTTTCTGGCCTTGTTCCGTGGCTTGAGCCAAGTGGCCGGAGGGTGACTTTGATGAAAACGTCGATATGGACTCGTCCCTTGATGCGCTGGGCTGCGCTGGGTTTGGGGAGTACTTTGCTGGTGGCGTGTTCCACCACGGACTCCGCCTATGAGCTGGTGCGTCAGCAACAGGAACAGGAAGCCTTCTTGCAGAGCAAGGAAATTGAGCATTGGGAAAAGCGCAGACCGACTGACAAGCAGATGGCGGTACGCATGCTGGAAGAGACGCAAAAACAGGGCCGCTACTTTGCGTCCCTGGCCTATGCCGAAGCCATGGAAAAGGAATATGGCGCAGACCCGGAGGTCATGGTGTTGCGGGCTGAAGCACAGCGTCAAACCGGACAGCTGGAGCAGGCAGCGCACACCTTCAAGGCCCTGTTGAATACACCCGTGGCCGGACGGGCTTATCAAGGTTTGGGTTTGATTGCTGGCTCGCAAGAACACTTTGATCAGGCTGCTCATTTCCTTAAGCAGGCGGCTGGGCAAGACCCCACGAATGCGATTGTGCAAAGCGATCTGGCTTATGCCTACTTGCGTTCCGGTCGCCCTCACGAAGCACGTCTGGCCCTGGGCAAGGCGGCAGAACTGGCTCCGGACAACCCCAAGATTTTGAGCAATATGGCCTTGTATTTGCTGGTCAGCCAGGAAACGCAACGGGCTGGCTTTGTGATGCAGCAAGCGGGTATGGACGCCGCAACTCAGCAAGCCATTGTGCAGATGGCAGAACAAATTGGACAGGATCTGGAGCAATTGCACGCCCGTCAGCAAATGCAGAAACAACACGAGCTGCGCATGGCAGCGGCTGCAAAGGATGAGCAGGCCAGAGCCCAGGCGGTGGCATTGAGTCCGGCTACTCCGACGGCGATGGGCCAGGTGGTCTTGAACCGATCCGCCCAGGCACAAAACCCGGCCGTGGCTCGTCCTGCTGCGGTTGTGGTTTCTTCTACGCAAGCGGGCTTGAACCGTCCCTTGCTGGAAAGCCTGGGCCCTGTGTCTTCGTCAATGAATTGATTGCCGTTTTTTCAAGGATATCGCAATGAACCGATCCCGCATTTTGGCCTGCTGCACCTTGTTGATGGCCAGTAGTGCCTGGGCGCAGACACAAGCTCCGCTGACTGGAACCATGGTTTCAGGCACCAGCACCTACCCGGTCAGCACCAGCCCGGCAGCGGCCAGCAATCAGGGTGTGCACACACCGGCCGCTCCGGCGGCAGAAACAGCGCCTGCTGAGCGTCAGCCTTACGAGAAGTACCGCTTGAGTGATGAGGAAGTACACCCTTGGCCTGAAGTGGAGGGCCTGCCTGTGCATGTACAGAACGAGCGCCGCCATATTCCGCCGCGCATCGAGGTGGGGCCTGATACCCGCAGCCTGCTCAGCATGCAGGCCGACCCGGACCGAGAAGGCAAGGTCTTGCCGGTGCATGGTGCGGCAGCCAATCTGGCCTGGGAGCGCTATTTGGAGAGCTTCAAGCATCCCATTCCTGAGTACATGAAAGAGCGCATCAAAACAAACGGCAGTGATTAAAGCCCACAGGGCTGGAGTGGGTCAGGAGAGCGAGATGAAATGGGGAAGAACTCGAACCCAGAGCGAGCAGGCACATAAGCAGCAAGGTTCCATTATTGTGCCTGCAGCCGCCGCGTTACTGGTGGGGCTGGTGTTGCTGGGGGCGGCGCACCTGGGGCATAACTTCCATGTGAAGCGGGGGCTGCAAAACGCGGCTGACCTGGCTGCACTGGCGGGGGCGCAGGCCTTGGGTTCCGGGGATGCGCTGGGCTGCCAGCAAGGTGAAAGCATGGCCAGGTTCAGCCTGAATAGCCAGCCCGATTCGCCTGCTGCGGGTTTGACGGGCGATGGTGCCAAAGTCTTTTGCGGTAAATGGAATAGCAGCCACAGTGATCCGGCCCAGCGTTTTGTTTCTTCCTTGCCCGCTGATTCCGTGCGCGTGCATTTGAGCTATCAGCCGCCTTCCCTGTTCCCTTTCTTTACTTCCTCGGTGATTGAGGCGGTTGCCACCGCCAAGAACAGTGAGCCGGTTGCGACCTTCTCCGTGGGCAGTCGCCTTTTGTCCTTGAAGCGCAATGGTCTGGTCTATAACCTGCTGCGCGGCGTGGGCCTGCGCCCGGACCAGTTGACGGTGCTGGACTCGGCCGGTTTGGTCAATGCCAAGATTACGCCTTCCGGTTTGTTGAAAGCCTTGGGATTGCCCGCCACGGTTATCGCAGGAGTGGGTACACCTGAAGAATTGGCCCGGCTGGAGCAGCTGACTTTGGCCGATTTGCTAAGTGCCAGCCTGGCCTTGCTGGACCAGCAAAAAACACTGGGTCTGGACGTTGGGGCCCTGCAGGAATACATCCGCTTGTTGCTGGGCGTCGGGCCTCTGGATTTGCCCGTCAAACTGCTGGGCGATGGCGGTATTCTGGCCTTGATCGATGGTGTGGATCCCTTGTCGGCCTTGAATGTGAACCTGGACGTGCTGCAACTGGTCAACACGGGACTGGTGGTGGCCAATGGCAAGAATCTGATTGATTTGAACCTGACTGCGCTGCCTTCCGGTTTGACCAATATGTTCAATAACGCCCTGGATTTGCGAGTGCGGGTTGTGGAGCCGCCCAGCATCGCCATGGGCGGGATAGGCACTAAAGCGAACTCGGCAGGTGTGCGAGTCTATCTGAATCTGGATACTTCCAAGATTCCATTGGCCGGCCCGATCCTGAAGGTGCTGGGAACCGAAGTCAGCTTGCCGGTCATTATCGAGTTGTCCCAAGCCACTGGGGAGCTCGTCAATATCTGTCGTGCCCCGATTGCCGAGAATCAGGCCACGATTGCGGTCAAATCCTCCTTGGTGAATGTGTGTCTGGGCAAGTTCCCGCATTCGGATTTCTTTTCGACCAGCAATAGCTGCAAGGACGAATCCTTCGGGCAGATTCAGCGCCATCGTGTCATCAATGTGCTGGGTATCTTGCCGTTGACTGCCAAAGTCACCTTGCCCCTGATTGATACCAAAAACCCGGTTCATGTGACGCTGACCGCGCCTCCGGGCGAGCCTTCGGAAGCAACCGTGAACGCAACTCAGCTGGACTTGTCCCGCAGTGTGCGCCTGCTCTCCGATGCGGTTCTGTCAGGCATTCTGGGCGACTTGCTGAACACGCCCTGGAGTGGCGCTTCCGGTAAACGTCAGATGGCAGAAAGTCTGGTCGGTGATGGGGCGGGCCGCTCAATTTCTGCCGTTGTGAACGAGATGAACTGGTCCAAGGAACGCATGGAGCAACTGTCCCGCACCATGAGCCAGAACGGTTTGATTGGTGTGTTGGGCGGAACTCTGGGCTTTGTCGATAATTTGCTGACAACCCTGCTGGGTGCTCCCTTGAGCGATCTGGCTTGTGTGATTGGCGGTATAGGTGGCCAGAAAGCCATGCGCGAATGCCGGACAGGCGCGGTAGAGGTGCTGGTCTTTAAAGACTCCAACCTGGTGGGTGCCGTTCTAAGTTTGGTTGTCGCTTTGTTAGACCCTGTATTGCAAGGTTTGAGCGCGCTGCTGGAAGAACTGCTGAAGCTGCTGGGCCTGAGCCTGGTCGAGGCGGATGTGAAACTTCATGATGTGCAGTGCGGTACTGCCTATCTGGTGCAATAGGGCGGGAGGCGAATACAGCAATGAGCGTCAGCTTTATGGGTAATGAACCCGTTTTATACGTCTGGGAGGGTAGTTCCGATCTGGTGACGCGTGCCGAGCGCGCCATGGAACCCAGTTCGGTAGCGGTCATGCGCGTAGAGCCTTCCCTGGTGCTGGACGCCGAGCGTCATCCCACGCGCCATGCGGTTGCATTGGTGTCCGTCAGTGTGATGGCCCAGGGACGTTTTGAGCAGCACCAGTGGCTGGTCGAGCACGCCATTCCGGTGATCTGGGTGGCCTCGGAGGACCGAGGCTACGACCCGCGTTTTTACCCCTCGGCCTACTCCTATACCTTGCCGCTGTCTTTCAGTCAGGCCGAGCTGCGTACTCTGGTGGCCAAGCTGGCCGGGCTGACCGCACAGGTCGAGCGCGAAGGGCAAGGTGGTCCTCAACCATTAGTAGCCGTATCGCCTGTGATGCGGGCCTTGATTGCTGAAGCGGATATGTACGCCGATAGCGGGGCCAGTGTTTTGATTCATGGTGAAACAGGTGTGGGCAAAGAACGCATCGCTCAATTGCTGCACGAGCGTTCTTCACGAGCGCAAGGGCCCTTTGTTCCGGTGAATTGCGGGGCGGTGCCTGAGGGCCTGTTTGAAGCCCACTTCTTCGGCCACGCGAAAGGGGCTTTTACAGGTGCGATTGGTGCTCATAAAGGCTATTTCGAGCAGGCGGATCAAGGCACCTTGTTTCTGGATGAGATCGGGGACTTGCCCTTGCACCAGCAGGTCAAGCTGCTGCGGGTGCTGGAGCAGCGTTCGGTAACGCGCCTGGGATCGACACAACAGATCCCAGTAGATTTTCGTATGGTGGCTGCCACCAACAAAAACCTCTTGGGACTGGTGCAACAAGGCCAGTTCCGTGCGGACTTGTATTACCGTTTGGCCGTGGTTGAGCTGCTGATTCCGAATCTGGAACAGCGTGGCTCCCAGGAAAAAATCGCCATTTTCTGCGCCTTGCTGGAACAGGCCCTGGAGTGTGACGTCGAGGACATCCCTCAATGGGTTCTGGATGCGGTGGGCAGCATGCGCTTTAACGGTAATGTGCGCGAGCTGGCTAATCTGGTGGAGCGCGTTGCTGTCATGAGCAAGCAGTTTGGGGCCTGGGAGTCGGTGCAGTTGCGGCAAGTGCTGGAACGTTTCAATGCCCCCGTTATGGCCCCGGCTCTGGCTTTGCCTGAAGGTGCGCCCATTCTGGAGCGGCCCGAGCCCGTCATCAGCCTGAGCGCACAGGAGCAGGAAGAGCGTGCACGTATTATTTCGGTTCTGGATACCCAGAACTGGCGACGGCAGGATACCGCTGCTGTATTAGGGATTTCTCGTAAAGTTTTGTGGGAAAAGATGCGCAAATTCAACATAAAGGCACAAGATGCGACAAGCCGCGTTTAGAATACGGGCTGATTCTGTGTATCAAGCTAAACACAAAAAAATTGTTTATCAAGGGATGGGTATGGTGAACCTTAGTCAGAAGACGGCGGTGTTGCTGTCCTTGGGGGGACTTCTTTTATTGTCAGCGTGCAGCTCGGTGTCTTTGGTGCAGGAGCCAGAGCGGCCCGTGGTCGCGCAAACCCAGGAACAAGAGGTTGAAGAGGTAGCCCCGGTTGCGGCTCCAGCCGCTGCTCCAGCGCCCGCAGCGGCCCCGGCTTATCAAAACACCACTGTGGCTCAGTTGCAGCAGCTGATTCAGGCCCGTGCCGTGCAAGAGCTGCGTACCGCCTATAACGGCCGCTTCGGTGCCAGTCTGTTGTTCTCTGCCGAAAGCATGACCTACTACGTGGCCCTGTTCCAGCAGCGTGAGTTCTGGCGCGTCTTCAAGACCACCGACGAATCCCTGGCCGAGCGCATGTACACCCAGTACCGTCAGGACACGGTGGACTATGCCGCCGCCGATCTGGAGCGCATCAAGCTGCAGGCTGAAGTTGCCAAGGCTGAAAAGCAATTGAATGAAAGCGCCGATCAACTGACCGTGCTGCAGAACGACTTGGCGTTGCAGCGTCAGCAAGAGGCCTTGGCCATTGCTCAGCGCGAGGAGTCCCGTCGCGAAGCCCAGGCGCTGGCCGAACAAGAGCGTGAAGCCCGAGAGCAGTTGCGTGAATTGCAGAGTCAGATCAAGGATCTGGAGCGACAGCGTGCCGGGATGTTGCAGCGTCAACGAGGTCGCTGATCGCTGCAATAGCAAAGCCTGATTGAAAGCCCGCACAGTCGCAAGACTCTGCGGGTTTTTTAATCGTAAATAAAAAAAGACCCGAAATTCGGGTCTTTTAACTTGCTGCTTGATAGAGGTCTGATGCTACCGCGACAAGTACCGCATTGCCTCTTCCAGCCCTGCGCTGGTGACGGGGTACATATGGTCGGACATCAGGTTTTGGATGATGGCAATGGATTGGCGGTAGGGCCAGTAGGCCTGCGGCTCGGGGTTGAGCCAGGCAATACGTGGCCAGTGGTCGTTCAGTCTTTGCAGCCAGGCTGCGCCGGTTTCCTTGTTGTAGTGCTCGACAGAACCACCTGGGGCCATGATCTCGTAAGGACTCATGGTGGCATCGCCCACGATAATGACGCGCCAGTCCTCGTTGTACTTGCGCAGCAAATCCCAGGTTTCCAGTCGTTCGCTTTGGCGGCGTGAATTGTTCCGCCATACCGATTCATACACGCAGTTATGGAAGTAGTAGGCCTCCAGGTGTTTGAATTCGGAACGTGCGGCCGAGAACAGGGATTCAACCTGGGCGATGTGGTCATCCATGCTGCCGCCTATATCCAGCAGCATCAGCACATTGACGCGGTTTTGTCGCTCGGCCTGCATTTGCAAATCCAGCATGCCCGCATTGCGAGCCGTCTCGCGTATGGTGCTGTCCAGATCCAGCTCGGTAGGGGCACCTTGGCGTGCAAAGCGTCGCAGGCGACGTAGCGCCATCTTGAAGTTGCGTGTGCCCAGCTCTTGCTGGTCGTCGTAGTCCACGAACTCGCGCTTTTCCCAGACCTTGATAGCAGTACGGTTTCCTGCCGAAGGGCCACCAATGCGGATACCTTCGGGATGATAGCCACCATGTCCAAACGGCGAGGAGCCGCCGGTTCCAATCCACTTGTTGCCGCCTGCATGACGCCCTTGCTGCTCTTTCAGACGTTCCTTGAACATCTCCAGCAGCTTTTCCAAGCCATGCTTTTCCAGTGCGGCTTTCTGTTCCGGAGTCAGGTTGCGCGTCAGGGTTTTGCGCAGCCAGTCCTCGGGCAGGGTTTTATCTTTGGCCAGCGCTTCCAGCTGCGGCTGATAGAACTCGCCAAAGGCCAGATCAAAGCGGTCGTAAAGCGTTTCGTCTTTGATAAGAACCAGTCTGGATAGGTGATAAAAATCGTCCAGCGTGGGCGGCATGATGCCTTTGCACAAGGCGTCCAGCAGCGTCAGGTGCTCCTGAATGGAGACCGGCAGGCCGCGTTCGCGCAGGTGGTAGAAGAAATCAAGCAACATGGCTGTGCTGCCTTAGTTTGTCCAGCAAGTGGGCGCGGGTATCGGGCCACTCGCCTGCCATCAAGCTGTAGAACATGGTGTCGCGTATCGTGCCATCGCGCCGGATGGCATGGTGGCGGACACGACCATCGAAACGCGCTCCCAGCCGGGTGATGGCTTGCTGGGATTTGAAATTCAGGTGGTCGGTACGCCAGCCCACGACTCCGGCTCCCAAGGTCTCGAACGCATGTTGCAGCAGGAGCAGTTTGGCCGCGGTATTGACGTGGCTGCGCTGGGCGCTGCGGGCGTACCAGGTATAGCCGATTTCCAGGCGGGCCACTGGCGCAATAATGTCGTGATAGCGCGTAGTGCCGACAGCCCGGTCTGTTCTCAGGTCACGCACCAGAAAGGGCAGCATATGGCCTTGCTCCAGGCCGTCCAGCGCCTTTTTTACATAGTCCTGGGCCTGGCCGGGGGCGGGCACGCTGGTTACACGTACATTCCAAAGTTCGCCATCGGCAGCGGCGGCTTCCAGTAACTCCACGTGCGCCAATTGCAAAGGCTCCAGACGCACGTCCCATCCTTCCAGTGTCACGGGGGCCAATGGCTGGGAAAAAGCGCTTGTTTGCATATCAGCTCCGGCGCTGGCTGCGTTGGCTCATGGCGGCCAGACGTTGCATCAAGGACAAGTCCTGTTCGTTTTTCAGCAAGGCACCGGCCATAGGGGGCAAGCCTTCATCCAGCTCGTGCAGGGCATCGGCAGGAATGTCGTTGGCCAGCAGCAGACGCAGCCAGTCCAGGAATTCCGAGGTAGACGGCTTTTTCTTCAGACCGGGGACATCTCGCAGGGCAAAGAAGGTATCCAGGGCGCTGGACAGAATGTCGCTGCGCAGATTGGGGTAATGCACCGCCACAATCTGTTCCATGGTTTCGCGCTCGGGGAAGCGAATGTAATGGAAGAAACAGCGGCGCAGGAAGGCGTCGGGCAGATCTTTTTCATTATTGGAGGTAATGATGATCAAGGGACGATGGCGCGCCTTGACGGTCTGGCGAGTCTCATAGACATGAAACTCCATGCGGTCCAGTTCCTGCAGCAAGTCGTTGGGGAACTCGATGTCAGCCTTGTCGATTTCGTCGATCAGAACAACCGTGGGTTCCTCGGACTCAAACGCTTGCCACAAGGTGCCTTGCACAATGTAGTTGCCAATGTCGCGGACTTTTTCATCGCCCAGCTGGGAGTCACGCAGACGCGACACCGCATCGTATTCATACAGGCCCTGATGGGCCTTGGTGGTGGACTTGATGTGCCATTGCAGCAGGGGGCGTCCCAGGGCGCGGGCCACTTCCAGGGCCAGCAGTGTCTTGCCAGTGCCGGGCTCGCCTTTGATCAACAAAGGACGTTGTAGCGTCAAAGCGGCGTTGACGGCCAGCTTCAAATCATCAGTGGCAACGTACTGATCGGTGCCTTCAAAACGGGTCGTAGTAGTCATAAATCGGCTCAAACTTGTACTTAAAATGTTGATCTGTCAAGAATAGAAACTCGGGTATAAATACTAGTATCAGTCATCCTTGGCAATTATCATACAATCGACTCAGTACTCGTCGGTCAGCATCACAGAGCCAGGTGTCGCGTTGATTCCTTTTTGCTGCAATAGACGCAGAGCCTGACCCGGACCGTTTTCAACTCCACGACAAAGCGAATAGCGATGATGAAGTTGCAAATGAAGCGGTATGTCTCTTTCTTTCTTCTGGCCTCAAGCTCCTGTCTGCCCTGGGCAGCCCAGGCGCAGGATTCCGAGCCGATCAAGGCCAATCCCGAGGCGGCGCGCGACAAGATCTCCATGTGTATAGGCTGTCATGGCTTGCCCGGTTACAAGGCCAGCTTTCCCGAGGTCTATCACGTCCCCATGATTGCCGGGCAGGGGGCTGCTTATATAGAAGCAGCGCTCAAGGAGTATGCCAGCGGCGCTCGAACCTTCCCCACCATGCAAGCCATTGCGCTGAGCTTGTCCGAACAGGACATGGCGGATATTGCCGCGTATTACGCGGGCAACAAACCTTGAGGACGGGGAGGCACGTATGAGAAAAGCAGTCTTGCTGGTGGCAATGGGGCTGATGGCCGGGGTGGCCGGTCAGGCAATAGCCGCTGAGGATCTGGCCAAGGCAGGCGGGGAAGCCTGGAAGAATCTGAATTGCGCATCCTGTCATGGTGACGATGCGAAAACGCCCTTGAACCCGGAATATCCCATTCTGGCCGGTCAGCATGCCGATTATTTGCGGCAAGCCTTGATGGCTTACAAGCGTGGGCAGGCCGGGGCACCGGCAACGTCCAATATCCGCAAGAATGCCGTTATGGGGGCTATGGCCAATACCATGAGCCAGGCGGATATCGACAGTATCTCCGTATGGCTGTCGCGTCAGCCCGGCCCCTTGAGCAATAGAAAGTAAGGCAGCCTGCGACTTTAGTCGCGCGTGCTGTGGCGCAAAATCAATTCGATATAGCGCTCGTTGTTCAGCGGTGTGCCCAGACGTTGTGCTTCCCAGATCACCTCGCCCAGCGCTTCCATAATGATGTGCGCTGCGGCGTGCTGATCGTGCCGGGTCAATAGGCGCTGATACGCTGCCTTGATGCCTGGAGGCTGGTCAATGGACAGTTGTTCATTGATAGCCAGGTGCATGGACAGATGCAGGAAGGGGTTGCTGCGTCCTTGCTCCACGGAATAGTCCTGGTTGACGGCGTCGGCGTTGCGCAAGTCGTCGTGGTATTCAGGGTGCTGTTGCACCAGATCCACCGCCATGGTTTCCAGAGCGGTCAGCAGATGACCACTTTGGTGCTTGTCCCAAGCTTCAATGAAAAATTGGCGAACCTGCTCGCGAGAGGGGTTGAACATGGTGGAATCGAGATAAAAATAGTCAGAAAATGCGAATCTTCGGCGCGTGTTTTGCGTGAAATGGTGGGGGCGCAAGGCCGGCACAAGCTGCAATCGGGGCCGTGTAGAATGGATAAGTTGCCAAGAATGCAAGCATTTTTGGCAAGCTTTGAGTTTACAGGTGCCTGAATACGCGCGAATTAAGTTAAACTCTTATATAAGACTTCGGAAACGCGAAAGCGTTCCGTGTTTAGCTATCCCTAATATTGGAGCACAACTGGAGCATCCATGTCCTATCAGCATATCAAGATCCCCGCGTCGGGGCAGAAAATTACAGTTAACGCGGATTTTTCCCTGAATGTTCCCGATCAACCCATTATTCCTTACATCGAGGGTGATGGTACGGGTGTGGATATTTCGCCAGTCATGATCAAAGTGGTCGACGCTGCTGTTGCCAAGGCTTATGGCGGCAAGCGCAAGATCGAATGGATGGAAGTGTTCGCCGGTGAAAAATCCACCAAGGTGTACGGTTCCGACGTCTGGCTGCCAGAAGAAACTCTGGATGCCGTTAAAGACTACGTCGTGTCCATCAAAGGCCCTCTGACCACTCCCGTTGGCGGCGGCATCCGTTCCCTGAACGTGGCCCTGCGTCAGCAACTGGACCTGTACGTCTGCCTGCGCCCAGTGCGCTACTTCAAGGGTGTTCCTTCGCCTGTGCGTGAGCCAGAAAAGACCGAAATGGTCATTTTCCGCGAGAACTCCGAAGACATTTACGCCGGTATTGAATTTGCTGCCGAGTCCGAAAGCGCCAAGAAGCTGATCGACTTCCTGCAAAACACCCTGGGCGTGAACAAGATTCGCTTCCCCAATACCTCCGGTATCGGTGTCAAGCCTGTGTCCCGCGAAGGTACCGAGCGCCTGGTGCGCAAGGCCATCCAGTACGCCATCGACAACGATCGCTCTTCCGTGACCATCGTTCACAAGGGCAACATCATGAAGTTCACCGAAGGTGGGTTCCGTGATTGGGCTTACGAACTGGCTCAAAAGGAATTTGGCGCTGAATTGATCGACGGCGGCCCATGGTGCAAATTCAAGAATCCCAAGACCGGTCGCGAGATCATCGTCAAGGATTCGATTGCTGACGCCTTCCTGCAACAGATTCTGCTGCGTCCTGCCGAGTACGACGTTATTGCCACACTGAACCTGAACGGCGACTACATCTCCGACGCTCTGGCTGCTCAAGTGGGTGGTATCGGTATCGCTCCCGGTGCCAACCTGTCCGACTCCGTGGCCATGTTCGAAGCTACCCACGGTACTGCTCCCAAGTACGCTGGCAAAGACTACGTGAACCCCGGTTCGCTGATCCTGTCTGCCGAAATGATGCTGCGTCACATGGGCTGGACCGAAGCTGCTGACCTGATCATCTCCAGCATGGAAAAATCCATCACCTCGCGTAAAGTGACTTATGACTTTGCCCGTCTGATGGAAGGCGCGACTCAAGTGTCCTGCTCCGGCTTTGGCGATGTCATGATCGAAAACATGTAATGAATACAGGCTGTTAAAGCCGGTTTTCTACATGAGAAACCGCCGACCTTCGGGTCGGCGGTTTTTTTTTGTCTCATGCTGGCGCAGGCCATTTTTTTCTCTTTTTTCTGCTTTGCTTGTGCTCAAAATATTTTTGATCGTTACTTTTATGCAATTAAGAATAAGCTTGGTTCATGATTTTTACTAGGTGAAAACCCGAATAAACTCAATAAAACAAGCGGGTTTAGCGTTTTTCATGATTATTGATATTGCGATTGGCTAACGAT
The DNA here is from genome assembly GCF_020496585.1 of Alcaligenes sp. 13f. Taxonomy (NCBI): domain Bacteria; kingdom Pseudomonadati; phylum Pseudomonadota; class Betaproteobacteria; order Burkholderiales; family Alcaligenaceae; genus Alcaligenes; species Alcaligenes sp. 13f. The sequence goes on along the minus strand of NZ_JAHKKC010000009.1, from coordinate 8,652 downwards.
AGCTATAAATTTGCCATATTAAATAATTCTAAGGAGCTGTTATGACTATCACAGGAGCTACATTGGTCGCCGAGCGCGAGCGGATCACCGTTACCCAGGCACCATCCCGTCAGGAGACAGAGGAGATTCTGGGGCGCATCCATGAGATCGGCCCGCTGCTACGTGAGTTGGCCCCGCAGGCTGACCGTAATCGCATGTTGTCAGACGAGGCGGTTCAGGCTTTGGAGTCCACCGGGGCCTGGCGCATTTCGGCCTTGAAGCGCTACGGCGGTTATGAGGGTGGGGCGGAGATGCTCTTGCAATGTGCCAGCGCCGTGGGCTATTACGATCCGGCAGCAGCCTGGTGTGTGGTGATCTCTAATGGTTCGGTCATGCTGGCCAACCGCTTTAGCGATGCCATGCTCGATGAGGTGTTTGCAGACGGTCCAATCCGTGCGGCGTCCATTTTTGCCCAACCCCAAGGCACGGCAACGCCGGATGGCGATGGCTGGCGCATTACGGGCAAGTGGCCTTTTGCCTCGAACAGCAATCACTCGGACTGGGCACTGGGGATTTTGTTCATCAAGGAAAACGAGCAGGTCGAGCCCACCGTGGGCTTTGTGCTGATGCGTCGTGATGAGTTTGAAATTCAGGATACCTGGTACACCATCGGTATGCGCGGCTCGGGCTCCAACACCATGGTGGCAGAAAACCTGTGGGTGCCCAAAGAGCGCCTGATTACGTTTCAGCAACTGATGGGCGATGTGCAGGAGCAAGATCCCTTGGCTACATTTGGTCGTCGTTTGACGCCGCACCTGACCATGTCCACCTGCATTCAAGCGCCATCTTTAGGGGCCGCGCAAGCCGCCGTGGATTTCACTACTGGTGTCAGTGGCAAGCGCGGCATTACCTATACCCATTATAAGAAGCAGTCGGATTCAGGGGCGTTTGTGCAGAACCTGGGAACGGCCAGTATTCAGATTGATGGTGCCCGCTTATTGCTGGAACGCGCTGCGGCTCAAATTGATGCTGCTGCCTCTGGCACCGTGCCCATGCCTTTGGAGCTACGTGCTCGTCACCGCGCCGGAATCGGCCATGCCGGACACGAACTGGTGGATGCGGTGAACAATCTGTGCTGGTTACATGGCACGGCCTCTTTTGCGGAAAACAGTTTGCTGGGCCGTATGTGGCGGGATATCAATACAGGTACTCGCCATGCTTCGATTACCGCCCCTATGGGTTATGAGCTACACGGTAACGGCATGACCGGTACGCCTTACATTTCCAACAAGCTCTAAACCATGACGGCGACATTGCTGGTCAATGCTCCCTCGCGACGTTGTCATGCCGATGGCGTAGAGGTGCAGGCCTGGTATGGCCTGCGTTACGCCCAGGGTACGCGTCGTTTTGAAGCGGCGCAGGCGGCGACGGGGCGAGTGGCAGCGACCTCTCTGGACCAGGTGCCCTTATTCCCGCAGCGCCCCAGCCGCCTTGCGGCGGTGATGGGCGCAGGCAGTGCCAATCCGCAATCTGAAGATGCTTATTTTCTGAATGTGTGGGCTCCCGCCCAAGCGCAAGGTCTGCCTGTGCTGTTCTTTATCCACGGTGGAGCCTGGATGAGTGGCGGCGCTTCTTTGGATTGGTATGACGGCACCCGCCTGGCAGCGCAGGGCATGGTGGTGGTCAATGTGAATTACCGTCTGGGTGCCTTGGGGCACCTGGGCGATGCACAAGCTGATGATTTGCCTTTGCCGGCAGCCGACCTGCTCTTGGCACTGCAGTGGGTGAAAGATCGTATCCATGCCTTTGGCGGAGACCCGGACAAGATTACCTTGATGGGGCAATCGGCGGGTGGCTGGTATGCGCATTTGCTCAGCGTGCTGGAGTCCACACGAGGTTGGATTGATCGTGTTGCTTTGCTCAGCATGGGAACGCGCACGCCGTGGTCACCCGAGCAACAAAGAAAAACCACAGAGCGCCTGCGACAAAGCTTGGGTGATCAGTGGCTGACGGCGAACGTGGATATCTTGATGCAGCACGGCATGATGGCCTTGGACAAAGAGCCGCCACGTTTGGCTCATGCTCCTTCGGCATTCTTGCCTGTGGCCAGCGCCGGGATGCCGCCCGACTTCTTGAATCCTGACTGGGCGGCCCAAGCCTGCCATGCGCAGGCGGTGTATCTGCGTTGTACTGCCCAAGAGTCCTCGGTGTTCTTTTTTGACGTGCCTTTTCATCGGCAGGCGACGCAAGAGCAGGTCGATCAGGTTTTGGGTGTATGGCCTGTGGGAGATTTGCCAGACAGCCTGCTGCGAAATGGGGTGTATCAGGGAGTAGGTTCGGGTCTGACGCCGTATCAGCAAGTGGTGGCCGCGTCGTCCTGGTTGCAATTCCAGCGTTTTCCCACGCAGTATGCGGCTAGTCTGAAAGCAGCGGGGCGCTCGGTGGTCTGGAGTGGCTTCATGGAACAAAGCCCGCTTGAAGCGGTGTTCAGCGGGCATTGTTTTGATTTGCCTTTCCAGTTTGGCAACTTCCGGGCCTGGCGGGATGCACCCATGATGCAGGGGGTGACGTCGGAGCGGTTTGAGCGCGTCGCCCAGGATTTGATGGGCGACATCGCACGCTTTGCGGGGGCCTGACTAAAGGAGCAGGTTTACTCCGTGCCGCGGGCCTTCCAGTTTGGAATGGCCTGCTGCACGTGTTGCGAGCTCAAGGGACTAAGCAGTCGATGCAAATCACCGAACAATTTGCGGGCTGTATTGCCTACCCAGTTGTCTGGCAATAGCTCGGGTGCCAGGCCTGGGTCCAGAAAGGGCAGTCTGCGCCAGCGTGTCACCATAGGCATATAGAGTCGGAAGGCTTCCAAAGGGTCGGCCGTGCCTTGGCGTAAAGCGGTTTGCCACGCTTCAACTTCGTGTTGATACGAGTTCAAGAAGGACTGGTACTCATTGGCCAGCTTGTCCCAATTCCACCAGCGGGAGATTTTTTCCTGAATATCGCTCAGGCCGCTGGGTTCGCAGGTGAACAGCTCAATATAGGGCCAGAGCTGGTGCTCGCGTATGTACTCGACAGCCTCTGCCTGCAAGCGCGCCGGACCTATATACAGGCCCGCATTTACCGTGCCAAACCCCATGCGAGCCAAGCCTGTACGAATCTTGTGACGGTTCTGGCGTTCGCTTTCCGGAACGGAGAAGGAGACCAGCAGCCAGGGGTCCCGAATATTCATGGAGGGCGAGGAAAAAATCCGTTCATCACCGGCCTGCATATGCGGCTCCAGTTCGGCTGCCAAGGCATAGCCTTTGCCCGAGGCGGCTTGTTGGCTAACTAGCACGCCTTTTTTCTTGAGCCGGGAAATGGCGGAGCGCACGCTGGACGGTTCAGCACCCAGGTCGGCCAGTAGTTGAACCACGCTGGCCACGGGAATGATGACGCCGGTGGGGCGGGCGAACAGACCGTAGAGCGTCAGAATGTAGTGGTGCGGGGCAAGTTGCTCGTGCTCGCCATGGTCTCGGCTAGCGATGAACTCATCAATCGCGACGCTTGCTTTCATTCTGTTTTCCGGTGGTGGGGCTGATTGCTACCCATTTTTGATAGTAGGTTTGTAGCGGGCCATTTTACCGTGCGTGCCCCGGCGGCGCTAGCGTAGCCGCACTGGGGCTGCTTGCGTCCTGTTTGCCAGGGCGCCAGCTTGAGCTTCTTAGGGCAGGCTTTTCTCCAGCACGCTGTCCAGCACGACGATGTCCTGAATGTGCGGGGCGATGGCATCCAGCATGGCCTGGTGAGCATCACTCTGTCTGTAGGCGTCCAGTGCTTCTTGAGTGCGGAATACAGAAAGCAGGGCATGGCTGTAGCGCGCCGAGCTGCGTGACAGGTTCGGCACCCATTCAAAGCGTTCTATGCCGGAGCATTCCTGATGTATGCGGATAAAGGCCTGGTCCAGCTTGGGGGCGAGTTCCGGGCTGACAGGGGTGTGGGGTGCCATCAAAACGATATGTAGATACATGCTGTCCTTGTGGATTCCGAGAGGTTTTAAGCTCATTAATTATTGCAAATAAATAATGACGAAAGATAATACGCAATAATATTCGGTTGAATTGTATAGGCCTATAGCTTTTAAAACGACGAATTTTCATAGGGTTAATACCTAAATTCAACAAAAACCATCCTTATTTGCCTATTTTGTTATTGCAAATAAATGACGATCGAAACAGAATTTAGGCCAAGCGAGTGTGTTGTCGCAGAGCTCGCCTCATTTTGGGTTTTGGGTCTTTAACGCCTGAGCAGAGTCATCGTCATGAAAGAAAACATAAGTGGGTTGGGAGCCAGGGTGGTGCGCGAAGCCTTCGGACATTTTCCATCCGGGGTAGCGGCCATTGCCGCCGTACTCGATGGCAAGCCGCAAGTCATTGTTGCGTCCAGTTTTTCCGTAGGGGTTTCGCTGGATCCGCCTTTGGCCGCCTTTTTTGTGCAGAAAAGTTCCTCGACCTGGGCGCTGCTGTCTCGCGCCTCGCGTCTGGGGGTGTCAATTTTGAGTGCTGAACATGCGGCTATTTGCCGTCAGCTGGCCGGACCGGACAAGGACAGCCGATTCAGCGATATCGAGGTCGAGCTGACCGAGGAGGGGGCCGTCCATATACAAGGGGCATCAGTCTGGTTTGACTGCAGTGTTTTTCAAGTGCATCCCGCCGGGGACCACGATGCCGTGCAATTGCTTATCCACGATGTGCAGATCGAGCGCGAAATCTCGCCACTGATCTTTCATCGTTCTCGTTTCACGCAGTTGGTGGCCTGAGCCACCGGATCAAAAACAATAAACAAGAAGCATAACTATCACAGTGAAGGGGACATCTCTTGGACGCACATACACCATCTTTGCGCGAGCAGCCCATGACTGCCGCGCAGCGTCGACGCGTTATTTTGGGGGTTGGGGCGGGTAACGCCCTGGAGTGGTACGACTGGACGGCTTATTCGATTTTTGCCGCCTATTTTGCCAAGCAGTTTTTCTATAGTGAGGACCCGCTGGCGGCTTTGCTGGGCACACTGGCAGTATTTGCTGTGGGTTTTTTCATGCGCCCGCTGGGAGGCATCTTTTTTGGCTGGTTGGCCGATCGCAAGGGGCGGCGTTTCACCATGACCCTGTCCATGCTGGTGACAGCCTTGGGCAGTTTGGTGATTGGTATTGCTCCTACGTATGACATGGTGGGGCCGATTGCCGCCTTGTTCTTGTTGATGGGCCGTTTGTTGCAAGGGATTGGCCACGGTGGGGAGGTGGTTTCTTCCTTCACCTATGTCACCGAAATGGCACCTGCTCATAAACGTGGGCTGTGGTCTTCCTCCGTGTTTGTGTTTGTCACGATCGGGGTATTGGCGGCTGTGTTGCTCAGTGCCTGCCTGACCAGTCTGCTGGGTGAGGATGTTGTTCGGGCCTGGGCATGGCGTGTGCCTTTTGTCTTGGGTGGGGCCTTGGGGGTATATGCGCTGTATCTGCGTAGAAAGCTGGATGAAACTCCCATGTTCAAAGCCCGTCAGGCCGCAGCGCGAGCGGCAGGCAAAACGGCGCGCCCGGGCGCACGCGTGTTCTGGTCGGAGGTCTGGAAGTATCGCAGTGCCTGCTTGCGCGTATTTGCCTTGTCGGCCGGCGGCACCGTGCTGTATTACGTCTGGGCCATCATGGCGCCCACCTTTGCCATTACCTCCCTGGGCATGCCTGCCGCCAAAGTGATGTGGGTGGGGGTAGGGGCCAATCTTTTCCTGATTCTGTGCCTGATTTTCTGGGGCGCATTTTCGGATCGTTTTGGTCGCAAGGCGAACTGGTATTTCTTCTCCATCGGTTCAATCATCAGCATCATCCCGCTGACCATGGTGCTGACCGGCGGCCAGGGCGAGATCTGGCGTCTGGTGGTGTTCATGGCGGGCGGCATGCTGTTGATCTCGGCACCCACCGCCATCATGCCGGCCTTTTTCCCCGAGCAGTTTCCGACTCGTATCCGTGCGGTTGCCATGGGCTTGCCCTATTCGGTCGCTGGTGCCCTGACGGGCGGGACCGCTCCCTATTTGCAAGCCTGGCTGCATTCCATCAATCAAAAGCAGGTTTTTGACTGGTACCTGATCGGCCTGTGCGTTCTGGCCCTGTGGGCCACCATTGCCTCGCCCGAGACCAAGGGCAAGGATTTGCACGACTGATGTGTACAGGCGCTGCCCGGTTGAACGAACCGCGCAGCGCCTTTTTTGAATTTTCTAGGAGTAGTGAGATGTTGCGTGAGCATATTGAAGGCAAGTGGATTGCTGATTTTGTAGAGGTGTTTGGACTGTGCAAGGTGCAGCCCGGCGAGATGGCTGTCGTGCTGTCCGAGACGCAATCGCGCTCCGTGCTGGCCGAGCTGGCTGAGTTGGCCCTGACGCAATTGGGCGCACGGGTTTGCCATGTGAAACTGGTCTCACCACGACTGAAAAGCAATATTGCCCTGCGCTCGACCGGGACGTCTTTGGCGCTGGAAGGTATGGACCCGATTGTCCAGGCTTTGGCAGGCAGCCAGTTCATTGTGGACTGCACCGTAGAAGGGCTGCTGCATTCGCCCGAGCGTGCCGCACTGCTGGCCAAAGGTGCCCGCATCATGATGATTAGCGACGAGCATCCCGAGATTCTGGAACGGGTCAAACCCAGTCCTGATTTGCAAAGCAAGTGCGATATTGGCGGCAAGCTGATTACCGATGCCAGTGTCATGCACATTAGCTCCGAAGCCGGCACGGACCTGACGGTCAGCCTGGCGGGTGTGATCGGGCGCGGCAGTGCCGGGATTGCCGACAAGCCGGGCAGCTTTGGGTATTGGCCTGCTGGCCTGTGCATTTGCTACCCCAGCAATGGCAGTGTGAATGGCACGCTGGTGCTGGATAGTGGAGATGTGAACCTGACCTTCAAGCGCTATCTGGAATCGGCGGTGACCCTGCGCATCGAAAACGATTATGTCGTGGCTATTGAGGGCAAGGGCGTGGATGCCGATTTGATCCGCTCCTATTACGCCAGTTGGAATGACAAGGATGCCTATGCGGTCAGTCATGTGGGCTGGGGCATGGCGCCGGCGGCACGCTGGGACTCCATGGCCATGTATGACAAGCGCGATACCAACGGAACCGAGTTGCGCGCCTTTGCCGGTAACTTCCTTTTCTCTACGGGCGCAAATCCAGCGGCGGGTCGTTTCTCCGATTGCCACTTCGACTACCCAATGCGCAATTGCACGGTTAGCCTGGATGGCCGTGAAGTTGTCAGCAAGGGGGTGTTGCAAGGCGATCTGGCCTAAAGCGCTAGTCAGGGCGGTACCAGCAGGAGAATGGACCTACAGAGCCCGGCCGGCTGAGGCCGCCCTTTGATATTCCGTGGTACAAAACCAAGCTCAATGGTTTATGGCTAGATGGTTCAATAGTCATCAAGCTGTGCAGGCGTGTCGTTGCTGCTATTTTGTTTTGTGTGAAGGCAGCGCGACCCAGCCTTGCTTTGTTTTCAAGGGTACGGATTATGCGCGAAGGATTGGAGAAGCTACTGGCGGCAGGCAAGGATAATGCTTTGTTGCGCTTTGGCTTGGGCAATGCATGTATGGGTGAGGGCGATTTGGAAGCGGCTCGCGAACATTTGTCCAAAGCCGTGGAAATGAATCCGCGTTACACCGCAGCCTGGAAGCTGTTGGGCCGGGTGCTGGTGAACCTGGAGCAATTCAAACAGGCCAGGGAAATTCTGGAGCAGGGCTTGGTGATTGCCCAAGAGCAGGGCGACAAGCAGGCTGAGAAAGAAATGCAGGTGTTTTTGAAGCGGGCCGTGAAGGCTTTGGACCAGGCAGCAGAATAAAGACTGCGAATGGGCGACTGATATTTTCTTACCATGCGGGTATCAGTGCATTCCCTAAGTGTGACAGCTTTATAAATGGGGCACAATACGTTTCATGCAGGTGAGGAGACATAGCCCCGCAACGCTGGGCAATAAAGACCGAAATAAAACGGTCACTATTATAAAAGCAATAGGCAGTACAACATAACAACAACAAAAAAAAGGCCAGCGAAAGCTGGCCTTTTTTACGTCTGTACCTAATGGAAAAAATCAAACGCCGGGTTCGGACATGGCTTGCAGCACCAGTTTGACGGCACCTTGCCCACCTTCGTTGGGCGCGCATTCCATATAAGCTAGAACGCTGGGCAACTGGGTTAACCAGCGACGCACGGCATGACGCAAAACGGGTTCGCCATTGCGCGAGCCGTAGCCCGTGCCATGGACAATTCGTACACAGCGCACGCCGTGCTCCAGACAGGAGCGCAGAAAGTTGTCCAGTCGCTCGCGGGCCTGTTCCAGATCCGAGCCATGCAAATCCAGGCTGGACTCAATCGGCCAACGGTTGCGTTCCAGATCGCGCAAGACATCGGTGCCACAGCCAGCACGCAAATGTCGTATATCGTTGCTTTCACCTTGCACGCTGACATATTGGTCAGAGGCCTGGGGCAGGGCGGGCGTACTGGTGGGCGCACCTACCGCGTGGCGACGACGTTGCTCCAACTGTTCCGGGCTAGCCGCAGGACGGCTCATGACTACGCTTTGACCGCGTTTTTTCAAGGGGGCGACGTCCCGCATGGACTGGCGTAGCCAGGCCCTGTCGCTGGGGTCCAATAAGGAAACGGGGTCTTGGGCCGCTG
>NZ_JAHKKC010000008.1:0-187484 GCF_020496585.1 Alcaligenes sp. 13f | reverse complement strand
GGTCGCCCGGAACCAAGGAGTCCAGCGTGACCATTTCCCATTCATGTTGATAAGCAGTCGGGGTCTTAAGCATGAACGTATTATGAACAAGCCTGCTGTTTTATGGGAGGGTTTGTCAGCAGTCTGAAACCCAGGCCAAGCCTGGGTTTTTTATTTCTGCCCGGATCTTAAATCTGGAACTCAGGTCCTTTGAATTCGGCCTCAACCTCAATCTTGCCAGCCAGAATATCCTGCTGCAGCGCTGCAATACGCTGGCGCACGGCATCCGGTGTGTCCGGGGCCATGATCAGGCGCACCGCATCCGGTTGCTGCAGGCCAACCTTGAAGATCTTGCCGGACTCGAACTTGTTTTCGCTCAGATCCTTGCAAGCTTCAAATACGCCAATGCCTACATCGGCCCAGGCGGAACCGACGAATACGTCGGGCTCGCGGGCGACCCAGTCAATTACATTGCCAATTTCTTTGATGCCCAGTTCACGGCAGGCCTGCGTTGTGCCGCTACGGCCTTTGTTCAGCATGGTGTAGATGATGTCTGCACCAGCTTTGGCCTGTGCCTGGGTGACCCGCGCGGCCAGCTCAATATCATCCTGGTTGCCGGAGAAGTTTGTCAGCAGCTTCACATCCGGATTGGCATGCTTGACGCCAGCAGCATAGGAAGCGCGGGCGCGCAAACCAGGGGGTACGCGTATGCCGGACTGGTGGGCCACTACGCCGGTCTTGGTCATCAGGGCGGCATAGGCACCGGCCAGCCAGGCTGACTCTTCCTGACGCACGTCATAGCTGCTCAGATTGCTGGCAGTGACGGCACCTTGCGTGATCACAAAGCGGGTATCCGGAAACTCCTTGGCAACGGCCAGGGCAGCATCGGTGTTCTGACCGCCGTGGGCGATCAGCAAGGCCGGTTTGTATTGTGTTGCCAGTTCGCGCAGAGCGGCAATTTGTGCCTGGGTTTCGTTGGCCACCTGGTCTTTGTAGTGGCCGGTAATGGGCAACTGGTCCATGGCCTTCTTGAAGCCCTGATAACCAGCTTGCATGAAGCCGTTGTCATCAATGTGGCCGCAGAACAGGGCGGCAACGACGGGTTTGTTGGCCGCCAGCACACTGCGGCCAAGCCAAGGGGCAGCCAGTGCGCCGGCTCCAGCGGAAGCGGCGGCCAGCAGTAACTGGCGACGGGTAAATCCGGTCATGATCATGTCTCCTGTGTAGTCTCCGACGTGGGCGTCGGTAAAAATCGTTTTTTTCTAATCTACAGGAGATGAAAAGCCGCGGTCCCTGAAGTTTTAAATGTCAAATATAAGAATTCTCGTATAGTGCGTTTACGCGGGCATGTATGAGACACGCCCGACATTGTTCACCGCGGAATCAGGGCCACGATAGCGCCAATGGCCAGGGCAACCCCCACCATATTGAGCGCGCTGAGCTTTTCCTTGAAGAAGCCCGCGCCGATGATGGCACCCATGGCAATCACACCAATATTCATGGCCGAGAACACCAGAGTGGGGTTCTCCGGGAAGATCTGGTGGGCGCGGATATAAAAGAAAATATTGCCGAAGTTCAGCAGGCCCAGCACCAGACCGGCTAAAAGGCTGCCTTTGTGCCAGCTGGTGCGCTTGGCCAGCAGCCAGCACAGCATCAGCACACCGGCTAGCGAGAAGGACACCACCAGACTGCTGGAGAAAGCTGCACCGGCTTTGGAAAGCTGCTTGAACATGATGTCGATCACGCCATAGCCTAGCCACACAGCCAGCAGCATCAGGGCAGGATGCCCGGAGCCTGCTTCCTGGCTACTGGCCTGCCGCGGACGTATCAGCAGGCACAGCAAGGCAATCAGGGCCAGGGCGATGCCCAGCAGTTTCTGACCAGCCAGATGCTCGCCAAACAAGAGAAAGGCCGCCAGCAAGGGAATAAACAGGGACAGGCGCTGGGCAGCATCGCTCAGCACAATCCCGGCTTGCCGCACTGCCGCCGCCATGAACAGAAAGACGCTGGGCAAGAGCACACCCAAGGCAATCAGAATCCACCAGGGGGTAGCAGGATTCAGCAGACTGCTGGGATGCGGTTGCAGCAATACCAGACTCAAGGTGACCGCCACGCCATAGTTGACCATGATGGCCTGGGCGACATCGATCTGCCGCTGGCGAGCGACTTTCAGCAGAATGGAAACGGCAACACTGCACAGAATGCTGGCGATCAGAGTGAGCATGTTAGAGGGCCTCGACCATAGCGCGTGGACGGGTTTGTTCCAATGACAAAGGGGGTTCGGACAGTGTGGTTTTGGCCGCTTCCAGTTGCAGGCGGGCAAACAGATCCTGGTCCGCCACAAACTGCGGGTTGCCGGTAGTCAGCAATTGCTCGCCATAGAAAATGGAGTTGGCACCGGCCATAAAGCACAGGGCCTGGGTGCTGTCATCCATGGTTTCGCGACCCGCCGATAAGCGCACGGCGCTGGTGGGCATCAGGATACGCGCAATGGCAATCGTACGTACAAACTCGAAGGGGTCCAGATCATCGACCTGATCCAGCGGCGTGCCCGGTACTTTCACCAATTGGTTGATAGGCACGGACTCGGGGTAAGGGCGCATATTGGCCAGCTGAGCCAGCAGACCAGCACGCTCGCGACGGCTTTCACCCATGCCGATAATCCCGCCGCAGCAACTGTTCAAACCGGCTGCGCGTACGCGTTCCAGCGTGTCCAGGCGGTCCTGGTATGTGCGTGTGCTGATGATCTGGCCATAGAACTCGGGGGAGGTGTCCAGATTGTGGTTGTAGTAGTCCAGCCCGGCATCTTTCAGGCGCTGCGCCTGACCGTCTTTGAGCATGCCCAAGGTGACACAGGTTTCCAGCCCCATCGCTTTGACGGCGCTAACCATCTCAACTACCTGGTCCAACTGTTTTTCGGTAGGAGAGCGCCAGGCGGCACCCATGCAAAAACGCTGAGCACCCTGTGCCTGGGCGGCGCGGGCCGCTTCCAATACCTGTTCCAGGGGCATCAAGGGTTCAGGTTCCAGCTCGGTCTGGTATTTGGAGGATTGCGGGCAGTAGGAGCAATCTTCGGGACAGGCGCCTGTCTTGATGGAGAGCAGACTGGAGAGCTGGATTTGATTGGCCGGGTGGTGCTGTCTATGTACGGTCTGCGCCTGGAACACGAGGTCCATAAAGGGCAGCTCGTAAAGCTCCATGATGCGACGAATCGTCCAGGGTGCGGGGGTATTTACAGACATGGCAGGCTACCTTATTCAGTGACGCAGCTATGCTAGGTTTTCTGCCTGTGAAAGACGACTCCTGGGGCTGGCAGGCTCCGGAGGCTTTTCTCGCTATGGGGCCTATTTCAGTGATGCTTAGACGAAATTGTCGCTAACTTCGCTTAATTTCAATCATTGTGAGGGATACAAACTATTTCAAAGGTAGTGTTTTCAAAATGTTTCAGCGGCTGATTCAGTGCCTGATTACCGTGGTTTCCACCTTTTTATCCGAGGTAAACTGGCAGGCGATTTTGCAAAAGGATAAACATGCACGTGTTCGAGCGCCGCATCACCGTGGAATGGGGTGATTGCGATGAGGCCGGGATTGTTTTCTATCCCAATTATTTTTATTGGTTTGATTGCACGTATCAGGCGTGGCTGCGGCAAGCAGGCTTGAGCCAGCGTATCTTGCGCCAGGAATATGATGCGGTAACGCCATTGGTGGATGTCGGTGCCAACTTCCGCGCACCTGTCACCTATGATCGCGAGATTCGCGTTTGCGTGCATGTGGCTCAATGGCTGGACCGGCGTTTCAAGCTTGAATATCAAGTCTTCAATATGGACGGCGTGCTGGTAGCAACCGGCCACGAGTGGCGCGCCTGGGCGCAGGTTTTGCCGGAAGGGCGGCTGAAAGGTGCCGCCATTGCTGAAGACTTTCGTCAGCGCTTAGAAGGGAACGGGGCTGTTTGAAGCGGCCTGATCAGACACCGGCAGGCGCTGCTGCACTTGATGCAGCTGCGGCTTGCCATTGAGCGGTATATAGACAAAAGCCAATTGCTTGAACAGGCGTGCTTGCCAGCGTGCCTGTTGCAGGCTGATGTCCAGCACCAGCAGGCTGGGTTCATCCGGCCATTTGCCCTTGGGGTCCAGATTCACAGCGGGCCACCAGCGCAGATCCAGTTTCTGCAAATCGCGCAGCAAGCTTTCCTGAACCGCATCGTTAAAGGCACGGCTGCAAATTTGTGCGCCTGGATTGCAGGCGGTCAAAATTGCCGCACCACGGCTGTTTTCTTGTTCCAGTAATTGATTCAGAGGGCGGTTGAGCTGGCCGATGCGCACGTCCATATCGCCCTTTGGGCTGTGTACACGGTAGATCGCCTTCTCGAAAGCGTGAGACAGGGCGGCGGGCAGGTCTTTCTGTGTAGACATAAGCTATCTTGCGTCGTTCTGTTCTCTGGACCCACAAGACTGGCAGTGGGATGCATGGTTTGTTTGTGTTCAAACCATGCATCCATTATTTACACAGTTTCAGCCTTCAAGCAAGTTATGAGGCGCGTGGATCCTGGATTCGATTCCAGATCGAATACAAGCTGGGCAAGAACAAGAGCGTCAGGATGGTGCCAATGGCTGTACCGCCGATCAGTGTCAGGGCCATGGAGCCCCAGAACACGGAGAAGGACAGCGGAATGAAGGCCAGTACCGCCGCCAGCGCCGTCAGAATGACGGGGCGGGCACGCTGCACAGTGGCTTCAATCACGGCATCGTAGGGCGAGGCACCTTCAGCCCGGTTGGTCTTGATCTGCTCAATCAGAATCAAGGTATTGCGCATCAGGATCCCCGCCAGACCAATCAGCCCCAGAATCGCCGTAAAGCCAAAGGGTTGCTGGAAAATCAGCAAGGCGGGCACGCTGCCAATCAGGCCCAAGGGGGCGGTCAGGAACACCATGATCATGTTCGAGAGCGAACGTACCTGAATCACGATAACCAGCAGCATCAAGGCAATCATGACCGGGAAGACGGGCAGCAGCGCGTCATTGGACTTCTTGGCCTCGGCGGTGATGCCGCTCATCTCGATCAGGTAGCCAGGGGGCAGGGAAGCCTGCAAGGAGGCAAACTCCTTCATCACCCGGTTGGCCACTTCTGCCGGTTGCACGTGCGGAGCAATATCTCCCCGCACTGTCATGGTGGGCAGGCGGTTGCGACGGGCCAGCTTGGGTTCTTCCTGCATGATTTCCAGCTTGCCGACTTGCTCCAAGGGCAGGTTCTGGCCCTGATCATTCATGACGGTCAGGCCGGACAGGCGAGTTGGGTCATGGCGGTTGCTGGCCGAGCTGCGCGCCACAACCAGCACATTACGCAGGTCCTCGCGGTATTCCGCAACGGTTGTGCCATCCAGCTGCAACTGGATTTGTTCGGCCAGACTCTGGCGATTCAACCCCAAGGCTTGCAGACGTTGTGGGTCTACGTCCAGCTTCAGGACGGGTACGCGCGAACCCCAGTCCACGTTCACCTGACGCATGTCCTTGTCGGCCCGCATCACCGCCATGGCCTGCTCGGAAATATCACGCAGCTTGTTCAGGTCAGGGCCACGTACCAGGAACTCCACCGGGTATTTGGTGGATGGCCCGAACACCAGCTGAGTGGCACGGACGCGCGCTTCTGGTGTCAGGCCATCGGCCACCACTTGGCGAAAGCGTTGCAGCAGCGCATCGCGGTCGTGGTGATCAGCCGTCAGCACCACCAGACGAGCAAAGGAGGGATCAGGCAGTTCAGGGTTGTAGGACAGGAAAAAGCGCGGTGCGCCTTGCCCGGCATAGCTGGTGACCAGCTTGGTTTCGGGCTGCTCGCGCAACCAGCTCTCCACCTTGCGAGTAACGGTCTGCGTGGACTGAATACTGCTGCCCTCGGGCAACTGCACCTCTACCAGCAGCTCGGGCCGGTCGGAGGTGGGGAAGAATTGCTGTTTGACGAAACCCATGCCTACAACCGCCAGCACGAAGGCCGTCACCACAATTCCGGCCACCAGAAACTTGTGGTGTACCGACCAGGCAATCATGCGGCGCAGGCGCATGTAATTGGGGGTGTCGTAAATGGCCTGATGGCCGCCAGGACGGGCTGGAATGGCGGGCAGCAATTTCACGCCCATATAGGGAGTGAAGGCCACCGCGACCAGCCAGGACGTCAGCAGGGCAGCGGCCAGAATCCAGAAGATATTGCCGGCGTACTCCCCGGCAGAGGAACGGGCAAAACCCACCGGCAGAAAGCCGATAATCGTCACCAGGGTGCCGGACAGCATGGGGGCTGCCGTATGGTTCCAGGCATAGGCGGCGGCTTTCAGGCGGTCCATGCCTTCTTCCATTTTCACGATCATGATCTCGATCGCAATAATGGCGTCGTCCACCAGCAGGCCCAGCGAGATAATCAGCGCGCCCAGCGTTACCCGATCAAACACCTTGCCTGTCATCATCATGATGACGAACACCATGGCCAGCGTCAGGGGCACAGCGGCAGCCACTACGATCCCGACCCGCCAGCCCATGCTGACCAGACACACCAGCAGCACCACGCTCAGCGCCGCGAAGAACTTGAACATGAACTCGCCTACGGCGGAGGCAATGTTCACCGACTGGTTGGTGACGGTATCCAGGGAGAAGCCCAGGGGCAGGGCAGCGGCAATATCTTCCCGTGCCTTTTCCAGATCCTTGCCCAGATACAGGCCGTTGTAGCCCTCCTGCATCACCACATCCAGCAACATGGCAAATTGTGCGTTGTGGTGAATCTCGAAGCTGGGCGGGTCTTCGTATCCACGACTGATGGTGGCAATGTCGCCCAGACGCAGATTGTGGCCTTGCACGTAGATATAGGTATTGCTGATGGCCTCTACATCCTCCAGCCCGGCGCTAAGGCGCATGTGAATACGCGGGCCATCGGTGCTGATGGCACCACTGGCTGTCATGGCACTGCGCTTGGACAAGGCTTCCAGAATCTGTTGAGGATTGAGCTGCAGATTGTGCAGCTTGGCTTCGTCCAGATCGACAAAAATACGCTCGCTTTGCTCGCCCAGAATATTCACCTTCTTGACGCCGGGGACTTGCAGTAGCTGACTGCGTACTTTCTCGGCCTCGCGAGTCAGCAGGCGCGGTGGCAGACCGGGGGCTTGCAGCGCGAACAGGCTGAAGGACACGTCCGAGTATTCGTCGTTCACAAACGGCCCCTGCACGCCTTTGGGCAAGCGCGGAGCCTGATCCTGCAGCTTCTTGCGGAGCTGATAGAACTCGCTCTGAACGTCCGCGGGCGGCATGGTGTCTTTCAGGGTCACCACCATCAAGGCTGTGCCGGGACGAGTAACCGTCTCTACCTTGTCAAACCAGCGCAGTTCCTGCATGCGCTTTTCCATGGGCTCGGCCACCAGATCCTGCATTTCCTGGGCGGTGGCTCCGGGCCACATGGCGGTGACGGTCAGCACTTTCACGGTAAAAGCCGGGTCTTCGGCTCGACCCAGTTTCACGAAGGAGTAAATGCCGGACGCTGCCAGGGCAATGATCAGGAACAGCGTGATGGCCCGTTCACGCACCGCCAGAGCGGAGAGATTGAAGCGGCCTGTCATTGCTTGACCTCGCGTGTTTCAGGACGAACTTCCTGGCCTTCATGTAAAAGGTTAGCGCCCAACGCCACGATGGCGGTGCCGGCTTCAGGGCCTTGGGACAGGTAAGCGTGTTCCTGGGCCAGTTTGGCAATGGTCACGGGCTGCCAGTGCACAGTTTTCTGATCATCAATTACCCACACGCCGGGCCCTTTACCCGCATCGTAAATTGCAGTCAGTGGTACTTGATTCAAGGCGTCTGCATCCGGGGGCGTCAAATGCACAATGGCGCTGGAACCCAGTCTTGCGGTGACATTCTCGCCCTCGAAGGAAAAGCGGGCCTGATAGCTGCGGGTTGCAGGGTCAGAGGATTGGGCCAACTCGCGCAGTTGGGCGGGCAGGCTTTCCTGGGAGTCCGTCAGCTCAATAGTGGCGCGAGTACCCAGCGGAATATCCCACTGCTCGGGCAGGCTGACAATGACATCACGTGGACCATCCTGGGCCAGGCGCAGCACGGCTTGCCCTGGGCTGACAACTTGGCCAACATCCGCAATCTGGGCGGTAATGATGCCGCTGGCTTCTGCTTTCAGGGAACTGTATTGGTCGGCGTTGCGGGCTATTTCAGCTTGTGCTTGTGCGGACTTCAGATTTGCCTGTGCGCTACGCAGTGCCTTCTGGCTTTGTTCATGCGCCTGACGGGAAACACCGCCTTGCTCTACCAGCAGGGACAAGCGTTTGTAATCTGACTGGGCTTGTTCGGCCTGAGCCTGGGCGGCCTGCACGGCAGCCAGACGGGCGCGGTAATCCAGTTGCAGATCTTTGGGATCCAGCGTCATCAAGAGCTGGCCTTTTTCCACGTGCTCGCCGTTCTGGACCTTGCGTGTATCAATCTTGCCGCCTACCCGAAATGCCAGCGGGCTTTCCACCCGTGCGCTGACCAGTCCCAGGAAACGTCGCTGCTGATCGGCCTTGGGCTGAATCACGCTTTGAATGACCAAAGGAGCCTGAGTGCGAGGGTCGGCCTCCTGCGTCTGCTGGCTGCACCCCATCAGTACAAGGGCGGCGGACAAACTCAAGACAGGACTAAGAGAGCGAAAAAGAGCCATGCAGGACTCCGGGTAGGTAAATAGTTGGATGAACTGTAACTTGGGGCGTGATGTTCAAGGCATCAGGCTGCGCAGGATAAGCTGCGTTACCACCAGCAAACCTTGGCGGGTTTTTTCAGGCGGATGTATTTCCAGCAAGACAGGGTGTAGACAGGCGGTCAAGGCAAACAGGATGCCTTGAACCACCTCGTCCAAGGGCGTGCGGCGTTCAAAGTCGCCGCTTTCACGGCCCGCGCGCACCAGGGCGGTGATTTGGGTCAGCAAATCTTCTCTGTGCTGGTCCACTGTTGCCCAATTGTTTTGCAGCGCTTCAATGACCACTTCTTGCATGCGGCCTTCCTGCAAGAACAGCTCCAGGCTTAGCGTGCAGGCGGTTTCAATGAAGTGGCGCAGACGTTCGATAGGGGGCAAGTCGCCCTCCACAATCTGTTGCAGCTGCACGTGCATGCCTTTGAGCACAGAGTGGCAGATCGCCTGGCCGATAGCCTGCTTGGAGTCGAAAAAACGATAGAGATAAGCGCTGGACACGCCTATGGATTTGGCCAGGCTGGCAACAGAGGTCTTGCGATACCCGTAGAGCCGGAAATGCGTATTGGCCTGCTCAATGATCTGTTCGCGGCGATGATGCTCGGTCGGACCACGCTGGCCCAGGGTACTGGCTGGCATAGAAGTTGAATGTTGAAGTAACGATAACGCAATACATTAACTTCCTTGTTAAGCCGCGGCAAGTAAATTGAGGCCACATATCCCGTTTTTTTGCTTGATGGGACTCTTCTTGGCAGGCAAACCTTTTAGATCAGCCGATGGCTTGAGCAGGCAGCAGGGCATCCGCAGGATGGGATCATGCTTTGAGTCTGACTTTCCAGGCTTTGGCTTGTTGAGAGCGTGCCAGGGATAGCGCTTTTTGCAAGGTAGCTGATGCGTATGGTTGTTCGGATGGGAGATGCATCATTGCCTGCGCCTGAATTCTCAGCAGTTCCGGGGCGTTCCATAGTTGCTCTTCAGCGGTCTCATCAGCAAGGCGGGCCTTGATGAGTGCAACCGCTTCCGGGCTATGCCCTTGTTCGATCATTGCATGTGCAAAGTCAGACAAGAAAACAGAATATGCCGTGTCAAACCCGTGCTCCTGTAACTGTGTCAGAGCTGACTGGAGTGTTTGGAAAGGAACTTCAGCGGGGTTTCCGGCGACTTTTGCCCAAAGCGCAAATGCCGAACCATACCGTGCCCAGAACTCCAAACCATGTTGGCCAGCAAGCTGATTTAGCTCTTGCGACATTCGAGTGACCTCCTGGCTATCCCCTGAAAGCGCTGCCACCGTGCAGCTTCCTTCCGCCAGTGCACAACATAAGGTGCAAGCGTGATCCAGCGGTATGGCCTCCTCGATCGCTAATTGGGCCGCATGGCGAGCTTTGTTCGTGTTCCCCATGACCCATAGAATGCGGGAAAGAAAAGCCCAGCCCGCGACGCGCTGATCCAATCCGAATCGGAAGTGAGAGCCATGGCGTTCGTCGCGTACATAGGCATCAAGCATGGCCTCGATTTCAAATAAGGCTTCAGTGTGCCGTCCTAAAAAATGATAGGACGTGCCAATTAGACGGCGGGCAGTCAGAAAAGCGGCTCGGTCAGAGAACTGTAGAGCCAAATCCGCCATGTTCTGGCCGTGTTCCAGAGCCTGGGTGTACCGGCCGCTACGAAGATGAAAGAGCCATAGGCCGTATTCCGCTTGTAGCTGCATCTCCCTGTCGCCCAGCTGCAATGCGAGCTCGCCAGCTCGGGTCCATGCTTGTCCATTCTCTGGCGTCGGGCCGCGTGACCAGGTCAGGGAGGTGGCCAGGGCGGCTTGAATCATCATCTCCTGCTGTTCTTCTAGGGATGAGCCTGTGCTTTGTTTGAGTGCATCCGTAATTCTCTGACGACCTTCATCGTGAAGCGACAACTGTATCCAGAATGGGGCGGAGTTGGCCAGGATATGGAGTCCCAGACTGCGGTGCTGATTATTTCGGAATGCCCAGTCCAAAGCGGTTCTGATGTCATCGATGTGGTGTTCATATTGCTGCCTCCACGGGGGCGTGGGTAAGGACATCCAGTCGTGTTGAGCCTGGGATGCCAGTTGGGCAGTAAAGTGCGCATGTCTGTCCGCCAAAACAGTCTGTCGATCCCCAAGCTGCTCCAGGGCATATGCGCGCAGCATACTCAGATAGCGATAGCGGATAGTTTGCGTTCCGGCTTGCAGGGTGAGCAGGGACTTTTCAACCAATCCGTAAATAATGTCGGGCAGTCTGGTCGAGTCTTTGGGTCTTGCTGAGACGATTTGTTCTGCAGCGGAGAGGGTGAAATCGCCAGGGAAAATAGCCAGTTCCTGAAAAGCGTTTTGTTCACGCGAGTTCAGTAAGTGGTAACTCCATTGCATGGCCTCGCCCAGTGTCTGGTGGCGCCCCGAGGATGGGGTCTTCCGGGCGGCCAGCAAACCCGAGGAAATAGCCAGGTCTTCAGCGACGGCAGCCAGCCCTAGCGAGGGAACTCGGGCAGCAGCAATTTCCAGCGCCAGGGGAACCCCGTCCAGCGCTCTGCAGAGTGCCGTAATTTGATCCAGATTATCTTCGGTCAGCTTGAAGTGATAGTCTGCGGCGATAACCCGGCGTACGAACAGCTCGATAGCACTGTATGCTCGTGCGTTTTCTAACTTGATGGGGTGTGCGGGGACGCAGAGAGGGGTGATGCGAAAGACTTGCTCGCCCTCCAGTCCCAAAGGGGTTTGGCTGGTAAGGAGGATGCTCAGCTTCGGGTCGGCCTCCAGAAGTTGTTCAATCACGTGTGCGCAAGCCGAAGCGACATGTTCGCAGTTATCAATTAGCAGGAGTGCTCTGTTTGGATGCGATGCGGCCTGTGTGTCTGTGCCGACAAGGCCGGCCAAGGCGCTTGAGATGCTTGGTAATACAGAGGCGGGGCTGCCAAGTTGGGACAGGTCCGCGAAGTAAACACCATCAGGGAAAAGTGGGCTTGCTTCAGAGGCCAGCTCTATGGCCAAACGGGTCTTGCCGACACCGGCAGGGCCGGCGAGCGTGATCAGGCATTGGCTTGCAAGGAGCCGATTTAATTCCAGTAGCTCCTCTATACGGCCGATCAAGGGGGACCTGGGACGTGGCAGTTTGCTCCGTGTTTGATGAGCAATAATTGGGCTTGCCGCTTGATGGGGTTGCACAGCGCCGGTGAATCGATAGCCTCGGCCAAATTCCGTGGAAATAAGGTCTCTATCGTCACCCAGAGTTTTCCGTAATGATGAGATCTGTGCCTGCAAGCTGTTTTCCTCGACCACGTCCTTGGACCATATCTGCGAAAGGAGTGAGTCTTTTGGCACCACTTTTCCTGCTGCCTCTACAAGGTAGATGAGCACATCAAGCGCACGCTCGCCTACCTTCAACCGCACACCGTCCCGCAGCAAAAGCCGCAGGCCCGGAAATAGCTGGTACCGGCCAAATGCCAGCATATCGTCGTCGCGGGCCTGGGCGGATCTTGAGTGTTTCTGAGGGGCGGGGTGAGTACCGTTAGACATGCTTGTCTCTGGGTAAAGTTGGGCGGAAAAGGCAGATTTCAGACGTCTGAAATTGTAGGCCAAAGACTTTGGCTACGTGTTCCTTCACCATGACAGCCTGCTTTTTACTTTGTGAGTCAGTGATGTCCAAAGAATCCGCCTTGGTGCGTCGTCTGGATACGGCGCTTCTGATGGTAATGGCGATTGCCTGCGGCGTATTTGTCTCGAATGTCTATTACAACCAGCCACTTCTGGAACTGTTGCAACAGGCATTTCCGCAGGAAAGAGGGCTGATTAATCTGGCCCCGACGGCGACCCAGTTGGGGTTTGCTTGCGGCCTGTTTTTTCTGGTCCCTCTTGGAGACCGGGTTGACCGTAGAAAATTGATTCTGGGGCAGGCGGCGGTTTTGCTGGTCGGGCTGGTATGTCTGGCGGTAACCCCCAATGCCTGGGGGTTTGTCTGTGCGTCCGTGTTGGTGGGGATCTCTGCATCAGCCGCTCAACAAATTGTGCCTTTTGCGGCAGAACTAGCGACGCCGAGCCGCCGGGGACAAGTAGTAGGCACGATAATGAGCGGGGTGTTGTGCGGTCTTTTATTGGGTAGGGCTGTGGGTGGCTTTATTGGCGATCATTGGGGCTGGCGGGCCACATATTGCTTAGGTGCAGTGATGACGGCGATTGCTTGGCTCATGCTTTTTCTCAAATTGCCCCATAGCAATCCCCAGGTGCATCAACGTTATTTCAGCCTTATAAAGTCCTTGATCGTTCTGTGGCGGGAAGAGCCTTTGTTGCGTAGAGCAACCCGTATTCAAGCGGTCCTGTTTGGCTCCTTTATGGGTTTGTGGACAGTTCTGGCATTGCACATGCAGGAGTCATACGGCTTGGGAGCGGATGTAGCTGGCTTGATGGGTGTTGTCGGTGCTGCCGGGATTTTGATTGCTCCACTGGCGGGTCGCAGCGCAGATCATCGTGGACCGCATATTGTTATCACGGCTGCTTGCCTGATCATGTTGCTGTCATACCCCGTGTTGGGGCTTTGGAGCAGTCTTGCCGGTTTGATTGTGGGCATTTTGTTGCTGGATATTGGTGAGCAGTTGGCACTCATTTCCAATCAGCATGTGATTTACTCACTCCGTCCGGAGGCCAGGAGCCGATTGAATACGCTATTTATGAGCGGCATGTTCGTGGGTGGTGCGACTGGATCATGGGGGGCTGGTATTGCCTGGCGTCTGGGTGGGTGGCATGCGGTATGCCTGTTTGGAGGGGCATTAGTGCTTATCGGTTTTTCTTTGCACAGTATCCGTAGACGAGCGGTAGGCACCAGAGGCTGAGAGAGGTGTTCTGGTGCGCATGCTTGCAGGCCGAAATCCACCAATGAAAAAAGCCTGACAGATCGAAATCTATCAGGCTTTTTGAATTTTTTGGCGGAGCGGACGGGGCTCGAACCCGCGACCCCCGGCGTGACAGGCCGGTATTCTAACCAACTGAACTACCGCTCCGCAGCGGTGCCAAGAATCTTGGCGTCCCCTAGGGGATTCGAACCCCTGTACCCACCGTGAAAGGGTGGTGTCCTAGGCCTCTAGACGAAGGGGACAGGACTTACAACTAAATCGTCGTTTTGGTGGAGGTAAGCGGGATCGAACCGCTGACCTCTTGCATGCCATGCAAGCGCTCTCCCAGCTGAGCTATACCCCCAATTTTCTTTACTTCGTTTTTTAACTGCGTCAAAAAACCAAAGTATCGAAATAAGTGTCAGGCTTGACGAGGCTTGCCACTTCAAACTGCTAAAACCAGTCTGGGACTGATTTTTTAAATCTTTTGGCGGAGCGGACGGGACTCGAACCCGCGACCCCCGGCGTGACAGGCCGGTATTCTAACCAACTGAACTACCGCTCCGCAGCGGTTGCCAAGAATCTTGGCGTCCCCTAGGGGATTCGAACCCCTGTACCCACCGTGAAAGGGTGGTGTCCTAGGCCTCTAGACGAAGGGGACAGGACTCTACAGCTAATCTTCGTTTTTTGGTGGAGGTAAGCGGGATCGAACCGCTGACCTCTTGCATGCCATGCAAGCGCTCTCCCAGCTGAGCTATACCCCCATTTCGGTGTTCGTTTTGTCGACCACCAACGAAGAATTGAGATTATGAAGGTGTTTTTATCTTTGTGCAAGTCTTTTGAAGAAAAAAAACAAAATAAAGTGAAAAAACTTCAGGGGGGCTGTCAGAGGAGGGGCATGGGGCAGGCAGAGGAGGCGATACCCCCGGCGTGCGGAAGCCGAAAACAAGGCTCAGGGTGAGCCTGAAATGCGCTTGTATCTTTTTGTTTTATACGGAGTTTTGTATCTTCTTTGTGTCATAACATTTCATTTGTGGCTCAATAGAAGGAAATGCTTTCAACTATTAGCGTCGTTTTTTTGTCCCTTTCAGGCTCGTCTAATTCCCTTCTTAGGCGCATAAATTCAGGGTTTGTGAGAAATTTGCGCTGCTCTGTAATCTAATGATGGTATGCTTCGTTGAGTAACATTTCACCTGCAATAATTACGTTTTGTAGGCCCCTCACTTAGCCTGCATTTTTTTATTTAATGGCGCTATGTCAGCAAAGCAGTGCATATCATCACCTCTGCCTGTTCCAGTGGATGCACAAAGACGAATCAGTTTGAGTGCTTTGCTGATTTGGGTGCTGTTGGTCTGGCTGTTGTTGATCTCCGCAACGGTTACTGTCATTTACAAGCAAAACCAGGCAGAAATTCGCCTGCAGGCAAGTAGCGGCCTCCTGCGCCAGCTCTCTGATATCAGCTATTCCGTGGCGCTGGCCGCGCCTTCCAGTTCGACGCCTGCCCGTTTGCGCCACTTGGATCAGCAGTTCCAAGGGGTGGTGCAGTTGTTGCGCGATGGCGGGGTAGTCGATGGTGTGGTCCTGGTCCCGCTGGACAAGCCCTTGCTGGGGCTGGTCTCCCAACTAAGTAATGAATGGCAGCGGCGCTTGATGCGTCTGGATTTTCCGGTCAGCTCCGAGCAAGTGCTCTTGCCAGCGGCCAGCCTGAACGCGGAAGACTCGTTATTTCGTCATAACACCCAGCAATTGCTGGATGCGTTTGATGCCTCGCGTGAAAGCGTCCGCTCGCAGCACCGCTGGACGGTGTTCTTCATGCTGGGTCTGGATTTGATCGCGCTGTGTCTGTCCTACTTCATGTTGCGTGCGTGGGCAGCCGATCCCTTGCGACAGCTGGTGGCTCAAGGCCAGGCTTTTACTGGCGACAATTACCGTGCAAAAAGCACCAGTTCAGGCACTAGTGAAACGCGTTATTTGTCGCAGATTTTGAATTACTGCGGTTTGCAGATTCAACAGCTGGATGCGCAGCTTTCTATTCAGCAGCGCAATTTGTCCCAGCTCAACGCCATATGCCGCAGTTTGAGCCACAACCCTTTATTGGGAGTTTATTTATCCCGCGATGGCCGCTTTGATTTCGTCAATAAAAAGCTGGCTGAGACATTGGGATATAGCCGTGCACAATTGCGCCAGGAGTTCACGGTTGATCAAGTCTTTCTGTCGCCGCGATTTCCTTCTTTGACTCAAGTGGTGCCCGATTCGCGTTCTGGTGGCAGCAGTTTGCGCTATGAAACGCGGGCATTGCGTTATGACGGCAAATCCATTGATGTCGAGATCTGTGCCATTCCCATCGAGCTCGAGGGCCGTATGGGCATGGTGGCAGTAGTGCAGGACATCACCACGCGGGTGCGCAACGAAGTGACGGGCCGTTTGGCGGCCGTGGTGTACGAGAACACTTGCGAAGCCATTGTTGTAACGGATCGTTTTGGCCATGTGGTAGATGCCAACCCGGCGTTTAGCCGCATCACCGGCTACGAGCTGGACGAAGTGCGGGGCCGCACCTTGTCTATCCTGAACTCGGGGCGTCAGGACACGGAGTTCTACCGCAAGATGTGGCGCGAGATTTCGGAAACCGGGCGGTGGCAGGGTGATATCTGGAATCGACGCAAGAACGGCGAGGATTTTGCCGAGCGTTTGACCATCAGCACTGCCTGGAACCCGGATGGCACGGTGTATCGCCATATTGGCTTGTTCACCGACATCACCAGCCATAAGAAGCGTGAAGCGCAGATGTGGAAGCAGGCGCATTACGATCATTTGACGGGCTTGCCCAATCGGCAGATGTTCCAGGATCGCTTGCAGCAAGCGCGCGAGCAGTCGCGTCGCACAGGCTTGCCTTTCGCGCTGATCTTTATGGATCTGGATTTTTTCAAGGATGTGAACGATTCCTTGGGGCACGAGAAGGGCGACGTCCTGCTGCAGGAAGTGGCCCAGCGTTTGCAGCGCTGTGTGCGGGTAACGGATACCGTGGCCCGTATTGGTGGTGACGAGTTTACCGTCATCATCTCGGATATCAGCGATACCTCGATTGTGGAGCGCACTTGTCGCTGTTTGCTGGACACGATTGAAGAGCCTTTCCAGTTGGGCAAGAACTCGGTGTCTGTTTCTGCCAGTGTGGGAATCACGCTGTTCCCCGAAGATGGCGATGATGCCGGCCAGCTTTTGAAGAATGCGGATATGGCCATGTACGCTGCCAAGGCTTGCGGCCGTAATCAATACTGCCGCTTCCTGCCTGCCATGAGCGAAGCCGTGGAAGCGCGCCTGCGTTTCTCGCAGGATTTGCAAAAGGCACTAAGCGAGCAGCAGTTCCAGCTTTATTACCAACCCATTGTGGATTTGCGTACAGGGCAGGTCACCCGTGCCGAGGCCTTGATACGCTGGGAACACCCGCAGTTGGGCTTGGTGCCCCCTTCAGAATTCATTCCGTTTTCCGAAGATTCCGGTCTGATTGTGCTGATTGGCGAATGGGTGTTCGAGACGGCTGCCCAGGCCGCGGTGAAACTACGCAACGAGCTGGACCCCGGTTTCCGGGTCAGCCTGAATGTCTCGCCCGCGCAGTTCAAGCTTAATGGCTCCTGCGCGCGCGAATGGGTGGAGTATCTGCAAACCCAAGGCATTCCGGGCGATGCGCTGGTGGTGGAAATTACCGAGCGCTTGTTGCTGGACGATCAGGGGCAAGCCTTGCAGCAGTTGCGCTCCTTGCGTGAGTACGGCATGAGTGTGGCGCTGGATGATTTTGGCACCGGCTACTCCTCGCTGTCGCACCTGAAGCGGTTTTCCATCAATGTGCTCAAGATTGATCAGTGCTATATCCGCAATCTGGCCCTGAGCAGCGAGGATCTGGTGCTGACTCAGGCCATGATTGTCATGGCGCAAAAGCTGGGCTTGCGGGTAGTGGCAGAAGGTGTGACCAGTCACGAGCAACTGGATTTGTTGAACAACGCCGGTTGCGACTATATGCAGGGCTATTTGTGCTCTACGCCCATTCCGGCGGATGAGTTCGTGGACTGGTGCAAGACCTGGAATCGGGAGCGAGCCGGTGGTTTTGCCGCGCGCTTGTACCCGAATGCACCGCAGGCTTTGCAATAGCAGAATCCTTTCAATCCCTGCTAGCGCAAAGCCTGCCGTGAGTTTGTTGGTGCTCAGTCCTGACGACGAGAGCGCCAGGCAAAAATAATCAGAAGCAGGCCTGCCCAGATCAAGAAGGGCAGATTGCCGTATTTCACGTAGGGAGTCAGGCCCGTTGTGCCTTGAACTTCCACATCCAGCACACCCGGTGTCAGGGGCGGCAGAACCGCACGAACACGCCCATAAGGATCAATGGCGGCTGTCATGCCGGTATTGGTGGCACGCAGCATGGGACGGCCTGTTTCCAGAGCCCGCATACGTGAGATCTGCAAGTGCTGGCTCAAGGCCCAGGAATCGCCAAACCAGCCCAGATTGCTGATGTTCAACAGCAAGGTAGCGCCTTCCTGGCCAGGACTGCCTTGCACGGCCTGGATGATCTCTTCACCAAACACGTCTTCATAGCAGATGTTGGGGGCAACACGACCCTCTGCCATCTTGAAGGGCGCTTGCGGCAAGGCGCCACGATGGAAGTCCCCCAGCGGGATATTCATCATGTCCACAAACCATTGAAAGCCGGTGGGGATGAATTCGCCGAAAGGCACCAGATGATGCTTGTCGTAGTAGCTGGCCGTGCTGTTGATGATGTCCTGGGGCTGAGTCTCGGGGCTGATCAGCAAGGCGCTGTTGGTGTAGCTCAGCTTGCCGTTGACCGTGCCACGGTCCATGGGGACACCCAGCACCAGATTGGCTTGATGGCGCTGAGCCAGTTCCGTCCAGCGCAACCAGAAGCTGGTTTCCAGGCGGTTTTGCAACACGGGAATAACGGTTTCAGGCAGAACAATCAGGCGCGGCGCGTCTTCGGGGGTCTTGGCCGGCAGGTTTGCCAGCTCGTAGTAACGCTCTATGCCTTCGCTCATATTGGGGCCGAACTTGGCGCTTTGATCGATATTGCCTTGCACCAGGCGGGCAATAAAGGGCGCGCCATGGGGCTGGACCCAGGCAATATGCGGCAGACTGATCCCGATCAGGCCGAAAATCATGGCAATACCAATGCCGATCGCGCTGGAAGGGCTTTGGTTCTTGTCTTTGGAGGCGGCAAACTGGGCAATCACGGCGGCGCTGAAAGCCGACAGCCAGGCCAAGCCATACACACCCACAACGGGTGCCCAGCCGGTAAACATCCCTTCTGCGTGGGCGTAGCCGATATTCAACCAAGGAAAGCCGGTCAGCAAATTGCCGCGCAGCCATTCGCTGAGTGCCCAGCAGCTTGCCCAGCCTGCTGATAACAATAATCGTAGTAGCCAGGAGTCACTATCGTGCTTGGGGCGCAGTTTTTGCCAAACCGCTGAAGCCAGAGCAGGAAAGAGGGCCAGGGCGGCAGCCAGCAGCAAAACGCCCAGGGCGGCCATCCAGGAGGGCATGCCACCATACTGGTGCATGCTGATGTACAGCCAGTAAACCCCTACGCCAAAATGCCCCAGCCCAAACAGATAACTGCGACCAAAGGCCTGGCGCACGGACGTCGAACCCATGATCTGCGAGCAGGCAATGGCCAGCAGGGTGATCTGGTAGAAAGGCAAAATCCAGGATGGCAGCGGGCCAATGGAAAAGGACAGGGCATGCAAGCCCCCCAGGACCAGCAGTAAAGCGACGCCAAGCGCCTGGGGTAAAGGTTTGGAATCAGGCTTGTTCAAGATTAGGCTCGGCGGGTGTGGCTCGCTGAACGTGCAACCAAAGGGCTCGTTTGGCATCCGCACGGACAACCGTGAGGCTGATGCCATCAAGCTGGGCCACATCGCCCCGGCGAGGGATATGTCCCAATTCGGACGCCAGCCAACCACCTACGGTGTCAAAGTCGTCGTTAGGGAGGTGGGTCTGGAAGGCTTCGTTGAAATCGGGGATTTCAGTCAGTGCCATGACACGCCAGCTGTCGGGGCCGGCCTGGAAAATGGTCTGCTCGGCGTCTTCATCGTATTCGTCTTCGATGTCGCCCACAATTTGTTCCAGCACGTCTTCCATGGTGACCAGGCCTGCTGTACCACCGTGCTCGTCAATAACGACGGCCAGGTGATTGCGGCTGCCACGGAACTCGTGCAGCAAGACGTTCAGGCGCTTGGTCTCGGGAATGAATACCGCAGGGCGAATCAGCGGGCGCAAATCCAGCGTGGGATTGGCGATCGAGAGCAGCAGGTCCTTGGCCAGCAAGATACCGATGATATTGTCGCGCTCCGTCTCGTAGATCGGAAAGCGGCTGTGGCCCGTTTCAATAATGATGGGCAGCATCTCGGTCAACGGCTTGGCGATGTCCAGCATATCGATCTTGGATCGGGGCACCATGATATCGGCTACTGTTTTGTTGGCCATATCCAGTGTTCCGGCGATCATGGACAGCGATTCGTCGTCGATAACTTTGCGGGCGTGGGCCGCAACCAGGACAGACTTAAGGTCTTCTCGGTCTTCGGGTTCGTGACGCCGATTGAAAAAAGCACTTAAGCGAGAGATGGGATTGTTTGAGCTGGCCTTGGAAGGGCGGGGCTCGGGGTCGGGAGCAGAGTCTGACATTGTCCGAAGGACGAGTTAAGGAAGAAACAAGCATAACCGAAAAATGATGACAAGGTATGTACCTGTCATCATTCGGAATGCGGGAAGGGAAGTGAGGATTGGCGCAGCTTTGTCAGGGATGGGAGACCCTTTGTGACAAGTGGGCGAGCTAGCGCTCCTGGTAGGGATCGGGGATGCGCAAACTGGCCAGAACAGCGGTTTCCAGCGCTTCCATGTCCTGGGCTTCGTCCTCTTCAATGTGGTCGTAACCCAGGGAATGCAGACAGCCGTGCACCACCAGATGAGCGGCATGGTGCAGAAACGGCTTTTGCTGTTCCTGGGCTTCACGCTCCAGCACGGGCAGGCACAAGACGATATCGCCGTGGACCACGCCGTCCTCGTCCTGACCATATTCAAAGGTCAGCACATTGGTGGCGTAGTCGCGTTCCCGGTAGCTCAGGTTCAGGCTCTGGCCTTCTTCGGCGTCCACAATACGCAAGGTGGCGGACAGGGCGGTGAAACGATCTTCGGGGTGGATGCGTTCGATTGCCATATCAATCGTGCGCTGCATCCAGCGGCGGATACGGGAGCGGCTCAGCTCGGGGCAATCAACAGCGTACTGGACGCTCAGGGACAGATCAGGCATCACCGGCTCGTTCGTAGGCGTCCACAATTCGCGCAACCAGCGGGTGGCGCACGACATCACGGCTGCTAAAGCGCGAGCAGGAAATACCCTGCACGTTTTCCAGCACCTTGACGGCATGATTCAAGCCGCTGCGCTGGCCTTTGGGCAAGTCCACCTGAGTGGGGTCGCCGGTAATCACCGCCTTGCTGCCAAAACCGATGCGCGTCAGGAACATTTTCATTTGTTCCGGTGTGGTGTTCTGGGCTTCGTCCAGGATCACGAAAGCATGGTTCAGCGTGCGGCCGCGCATATAGGCCAGCGGTGCGATTTCGATGATTTGTTTTTCGAACAGGCGCTGTACCTTCTCCACACCCATCAAGTCATACAAAGCATCGTACAAAGGGCGCAGATAGGGATCTACCTTCTGGGCCAGATCACCGGGCAAAAAGCCCAGGCGCTCACCCGCCTCGACAGCAGGACGTGTCAGCACCAAGCGATGGACGGATTCGCGCTCCAGCGCATCGATGGCGCAGGCCACTGCCAACCAGGTCTTGCCAGTCCCGGCCGGGCCTACGCCGAAGTTGATGTCATTGTTCAGGATATTGCGCAGGTACTCGCGTTGACCGGGTGTGCGAGGACGCAGGTCGCGTTTGGCGGTACGCAGGGAAATTTCTTCCTGGCCGACGGGGGGCAGCTCGGGCAGGGGCTCGGGCTTTTCCTCTTTTTCGTGGCGGCGGCTGGCGCCCAGCTCAACCAGGCCCAACTGAATATCGTCGATATTCAGCGCACGGTGTACGGCACGCGAATGGAACCAGTCAATGGCCTTGGCAGCCTCCTCCGCGCGCTCGCCTTCAATCGAAACATGACTGCCACGCCGACGCAGGGTGACGTCATAGGCAATGGCAATCTGCTTGATGTTCTCGTCCAAAGGGCCACACAGATTGGCCAGATGGGTATTGTCCCCGTCCAGGCGCAAGGAAGTGGGCATGCGGCGGCGTTGGCTAGTCATAGATCAGGCTCCTGCAACCCGGTCATGGGTCACGATTTCTCCGCGCAAGGTATTGGTCAGTACTTGGGTCACGTGCACATCCACAATTTGTCCGATCAGGCGAGGGTCGCCGGGGAAGTTGATGATGCGGTTGTTTTCGGTACGGCCTTTCAGTTCCGAGTCGTCTTTGCGCGAGGTGCCTTCGACCAGAATGCGTTGTACGCTGCCGACCATGGCCTGGCTGATGGCCTGGGCCTGCTCGTTGATTTGCGCTTGCAGGCGGTGCAGGCGGTCCAGCTTTTCTTCTTTGCTGGTGTTGTCTTCCAGGTCGGCGGCGGGTGTGCCGGGGCGACGGGAATACACAAAGGAGAAAGACTGGTCGAAATTCACATCGCGAATCAGCTTCAGTGTCTTCTGGAAATCCTCTTCCGTCTCACCGGGAAAGCCCACAATAAAGTCCGAGGACAGGACGATGTCGGGACGGGCCTCGCGCAGGCGGCGGACGATGGATTTGAACTCCAGCGAAGTGTAGCCGCGTTTCATTGCAGCCAGAATACGGTCGCTGCCGGCTTGCACAGGCAGGTGCAGGAAGGGCACCAGCTTGGGCAGATTGCCGTGGGCGGCGATCAGGCGCGAGGTCATTTCCTTGGGGTGCGAGGTGGTATAGCGAATACGCTCGATACCGGGAATCTCGTGCACGTATTCCAGCAGCATGGCGAAGTCGGCAATTTCGCCGGCAACATCGGTAGGGCCACGGTAGGCGTTCACGTTCTGGCCCAGCAGCGTCACTTCACGCACACCCTGGTCGGCCAGGTCAGCCACTTCCATCAGCACGTCGTCAAAGGGGCGGGAGACTTCGGGGCCACGGGTGTAGGGCACTACACAGAAACTGCAGTACTTGCTGCAGCCTTCCATGATGGACACAAAGGCGGAATAACCCTCCACGCGTGCGGGAGGCAGGGCGTCGAATTTTTCGATTTCAGGAAAACTGATATCTACTTGCGAGCGGCCGCTGTTGCGGCGCTTGACGATCAGCTCGGGCAGGCGGTGCAAGGTTTGTGGTCCGAACACGACATCCACGTAGGGAGCACGACGAATAATCGTGTCACCTTCCTGACTGGCGACACAGCCACCCACGCCAATGACCAGATCGGGATTGAGTGCCTTCAAATGCTGAACCCGGCCCAGATCCGAGAACACCTTTTCTTGCGCTTTTTCGCGCACCGAACAGGTATTGAACAGGATGATGTCTGCTTCCTCGGGGTTGGTGGTCAACTCCACGGGGCGATCCTGATTCAGGATATCGGCCATTTTTTCGGAGTCGTACTCGTTCATCTGGCAGCCAAAGGTGCGAATGAAGAGCTTGCGGGCAGGCTTGGTAGCAGCATCCGCGCTGGCGGGGGTAGAGATTGTGGTGTCGGTCATAGAAGGAGCCGTGACGGGTGTATATCCCGCGGGCCATTGAAAATGATGAATCGGGCATTATAACGCCCAGCCTCCCGTGAGCCACAAGCAAGCTGGGATCATGTGGGAGGACTTGTTGCAGACAGGCCGCCCTTTGGGGTGAGAAGGCTGGAAATAGTCTTGTCGGGGCATGAGGCTGGATCAGGATTTTCAGTCAGCTTCTACTTGCGTCCTGTTTTTGTGGATTATATGATTCGTATATGGATCATATAAGGATTGAAAAATGGGTATCGTGAATATTGATGACGAGCTGCACGACCAGCTACGCAAGGCGAGTACGGTTTCATGTCGCTCCATCAATGCGCAGGCGGCTTTCTGGATACGTATGGGGTTGTTGTGCGAACTGAACCCGACCATGAGTTTTAACGAGATTGTCGCCCGTGAGATGAAGGCGGCTGGTTTGGGTGAGCCTGCCGTGCCTCTGGATCAGGTGGAGTCAGCATGATCAAGACGGCAGATGAAATTGCCTTGATGGCCGAATCGGGCCGTTTGCTGGCTCAAGTGTTCACGCGCCTGGATCAGTTAGATCTGATTGGCATGAATACCATGCAGATCAATGATCTGGTCGAGAGCTACATCGTCCATGATCTGCAAGCCCGGCCCGCCAGCAAAGGGCAGTACGGTTATGCCTATGTTCTGAACTCATCGCCTAATCAAGTCGTGTGTCACGGTATGCCGTCCACGACGGATGTACTGAAGGAGGGGGATATCGTGAATTTCGACATCACCCTGGAGAAGAACGGTTTTATCGCGGATTCCAGCAAAACCTACACGGTGGGGCAGGTGACTCCTGCTGCGCAAAAACTGGTCGATGCCTGCTATATGGCGATGTGGAAAGGTATACAAGCCGTGCGCCCCGGCGCGACTTTGGGTGATGTGGGGTTTGCCATTTCCCAGTACGCACGCAAGAACGGCTATTCCGTTGTACGTGATTACTGTGGGCACGGCATCGGGCGGGAAATGCACGAAGCGCCTGAAGTTTTGCACTGGGGCATGCCGCGCACAGGTTTGCGACTGAAAGAGGGGATGACTTTCACGATTGAACCCATGCTGAATCAAGGTGGCCATGCGGTGCAAACCGGGAAAGATGGCTGGACCGTGCGCACTTGCGATGGCTTGCTGTCAGCACAGTTTGAGCACACGGTAGCGGTGACAGACAGTGGGGTGCGCGTATTGACCTTACGGCCTGATGAAACCATCCCGAATTAATTAAGTAGTTGGTCGTCCCTCCCTTGCACTACTTACGGCTTGTAGTGTGTCATCCAGTCATTGCAGCTTGTGCACTGAAAACGACAGCAGCAAGTTATTTCAGCCCGATGGAAATGAGATTTTCTGTAAACCTCGTTGATGCCGCCACAGCTGCGAGATCCCGTCATATCGTGATGGCAGTATTGCCCGTTGTCTAACCGTCGTGCCGAAGTATCCCTTCAGATCAATATAGGGTGGCAGGCGTTTGTTTTATTGAGGGCCGGAGCAGGTCGGCTTGGCGGGTCATTCGCCCGTGCTGCGCACGGGTCCCCTTGTCAGAGTCCAGATGCGGGCGGGTCGTGAACTCGGAGCGCGGTTTGTCCCCCGGACAAACCGCAAGCGTGCTCCTCAAACAGCACGACCCTTGCACCCCCGCATCCGGCCTCTGCCCGCGGCGAATAACCTGACTCGCCCGCCGACCTGCTCCGGCCCTCAATAAAACAAAAAGAGGCTTACTGCCGCCACTCTATTACTCGCAATCCAGCAGCCTTGGAAACAAAAAAGCCCGACATTAAAACAATGTCGGGCTTTTCTTTAATAGCGAGCCAAGAAGCAACTTAGCCTTCTACAACCTCGCCGCCTTCGTCTTTCTTGATCGGCTTGACCAGATCCTCACGCTTCACGCCCAGCCACATGGAAATGGCGGCGGCCACGAACACGGAGGAGTAAATACCGAACCAGATACCGATGGTCAGCGCCAGCGAGAAGTTGTGCAGCGTTGGGCCACCGAAGAAGAAAATCGACAGCACCATCATCTGGGTAGAACCGTGGGTGATGATGGTACGCGAGATGTTCTGGGTGATGGACAGATCAATAATGTCCGACACCGACATCTTGCGCTGCTTGCGGAAGTTTTCACGGATACGGTCCATCACCACAACGGATTCGTTCACGGAGTAACCCAGCACCGCCAGGACACCGGCCAGCACCGACAGCGAGAACTCCCATTGGAAGAACGCGAAAAAGCCCAGAATGATGACCACGTCGTGCAAGTTGGCAATCGCACAAGCCAGCGCCAGCTTCCACTCAAAGCGGAAGCCCAGGTATAGCAAGATACCGGCGACCACAAAGGCCAGGGCCATCAAACCGTTATGCAGCAGTTCTTGCCCCACCTGTGGGCCGACGAACTCCACACGGCGCAGCTCCACGTCCGAGTGCTGCTGCTTCAAGGCCTGGAGTACTTGCTCGCTTTGCTGGGTAGAGTCTTGTCCGTCCAGAACGGGCAAGCGGATCATGATGTCCTGCGACGTGCCGAAGTTCTGTACCTGGAAATCGGTATAGCCCAGCGACTGAATCGAGCCGCGCACATCTTCGACCTGCACGGTTTGCTGATAGTGCACTTCCATGACCGTACCACCGGTAAATTCGATGGACAGGTGAAAGCCGCGCACAATAATGAAGACGACCGCTGCAATAAATGTCAGAAAACTGATCAGGTTCAGCACCAACGCATGGCGCATGAACGGGATAGTGCGGTGAATACGAAAAAATTCCATGATGCTTTATGCCTGTAGTTGGGCCTGGCCGGTTTGCACCGGCCCCGGCACTTTACTTCTTGTCCTGTGGTTTCCAGACCTGACCAATGGAAATACCCTGCAGGCGACGACGGTTGCCATACCAGAGGTTGACCAGGGCACGAACCCCAACCACCGAAGAGAACATGGAGGTCAGAATACCGATCACGTGTACGACCGCAAAACCACGGATAGGACCGGAACCGAAGGCCAGCAAAGCGACACCCACAATCAGACTGGTCAGGTTGGAGTCGAAAATAGTGGCCCAGGCACGATCAAAACCCAGGTGAATGGCTTGTTGCGGCGAGGCACCATTGCGTAGCTCCTCGCGGATACGCTCGTTGATCAGCACGTTGGCGTCAATGGCCATACCCAGGGTCAGGGCGATAGCGGCAATACCCGGCAAGGTCAGGGTGGCTTGCAGCATGGACAAGACAGCCAGCAGCAAGAGCACGTTGAAGGTCAGGCCAATGGTGGAGAACAGACCAATCAGGTGGTAGTACAGCATGATGAAGATGGCGATCGCAATAAAGCCGTACAGCGTGGCGTTAAAGCCTTGGCGAATATTGTCGGCACCCAGGCTAGGGCCAATGGTGCGCTCTTCAATGATGCTCATGGGGGCGGCCAGCGAACCGGCACGCAGCAGCAGGGAAATATCGGCGGCTTCCTGAGCATTCATGCTGCCGCTGATCTGTACCTGGCCGTTAGGAATTTCGCTACGGATAACCGGAGCCGTCACCACTTCACCCACGCCATTTTCAAACAGCACAATCGCCATGCGCTTGTTGATGTTGTTGCGGGTAATGTCGCGGAAAATGCGCGAGCCCTTATTGTCCAGCGTCAGGTTGACGGTGGGTTGCTGGGTTTGCGAATCACGACCGGGCTGGGCGTCCTGCAGGTTTTCACCTGTCAGGATGACCTGGCGACGCAGCAGCAGGGGGGCACCACCACGCTCGGTGTAGCGCTCCAGACCAAAGGGCACGGTACCCGAGTTCAAGGCCGCAACGGCAGCAGGCGAGTCTTCCACCATACGCAGTTCCAGTGTGGCCGTACGACCCAGAATTTCCTTGGCTTTGGCTACATCCTGCACGCCGGGCAGTTGAACCACGATGCGATCGGACCCTTGCTGCTGAATTACAGGCTCGGCTACGCCCAGCTCATTGATTCGGTTATGCAAGGTGGTGATGTTTTGCTTGAGGGCGTTCGATTGCACCTGAATGGTGGCGGCTTCGGTCAAACGGGCTGTCAGACCGCTGTCACCGGCAGGGGTGAAAGCCAGATCAGGCATGGCGCGACGCATTTCCGATTGAGCGCGGTCGCGATCGTCTGCCGAGGCAAAGCTCATGCGCAGCGAGTGACCATCACGCTCGATACCGCCAACAGGCACTTTGGCTTCGCGCAGCACGCTGCGGGCATCAGCCACCATGGAGTCGTAGCGGGCTTGAAGCGCGCCTTGCATATCCACTTGCAGCAGGAAGTGCACGCCACCGCGCAAGTCCAGGCCCAGGTGCATGGGGTGGGCACCCAGTGCGGTCAGCCAGGCAGGCGACGCAGACACCAGGTTCAGGGCGACGGTGTAGTCGGGGGCGGTAGCTGTGGAGTCCTTGTTCAGTTCGCGCTCGATCAGGTCTTTGGCCTTGAGCTGAACATCGGTGGACTCAAAACGGAAACGCGCAGTGGCGCTAGGTCCGTTTTGTTCAAAATACGAGCCCGTCGTAGGAATATTGTTTTTCTTGAGCAGCTCTTCAACGTGACTGATCAGGTTGGTTTCAAGCCGGACCGTGGATTTGGCGCTGGAAACCTGGACAGCAGGAGACTCACCAAACAGATTGGGCAAGGTATAGATCAGGCCGATCGCCAGCGCGACCAAGACGATGACATATTTCCAGAGAGGATAACGATTCATGGGATATCTACGACGGGTGCAGAAATGGCAACCCCGGACCGAGGTCCGGGGTCGGAGGCATTACAGCGACTTGATCGTGCCTTTGGGCAGAACAGTCGTAACGGCCACGCGTTGGACCAGAACTTCAACAGGCTTGTCGGTCAGGTTGGCCACTTCAACGGTCAGGTAGTTGTCGTGAACTTTGCTGACTTTGCCCAGCAGACCGCCGGAGGTGATTACTTCGTCGCCTTTGGCCAGGTTGGAGACCAGGTTGCGGTGCTCTTTCTGACGCTTCATTTGAGGACGAATCATCAAGAAATACAGCACAACGAACATCAAGATGATGGGCAGCATGCCCATCAAGGCATTTTCGCCGCCGGCAGCTGCCTGGGCGGGGATGAGAGTCAGAATGTCAACAGCGGACATGTGGGGCTCCTGAGGATTTTTTTGTGTGGGTTGTCAAAAACTAAC
Source organism: Alcaligenes sp. 13f (assembly GCF_020496585.1). NCBI lineage: Bacteria > Pseudomonadati > Pseudomonadota > Betaproteobacteria > Burkholderiales > Alcaligenaceae > Alcaligenes > Alcaligenes sp. 13f. Next base: position 159,112 of record NZ_JAHKKC010000008.1, on the reverse strand, counting down.
GGTGTATTGTAGCGGCACTTTATTGCGGTATCACAAACAGCGTGTCATTCAATACCGCGCGCCCGATCCTGGTGGAACTGCTCCCGCCAGGCCGCGAAACGCTTTTGCTCGATAGCATCGCGCATCTCTTGCATGATCTGCAAATAGAAATGCAGATTGTGCAAGGTATTCAAACGCGAGCCGGTAATTTCATTTGAACGCTGCAAATGATGCAAGTAGCCACGCGAGAAATGCTTGCAGGTATGGCAGGTGCAGCTGGGATCCAGCGGGCGGATATCGTCGCGGTATCGAGCATTGCGTATCTTGATGTCGCCGTAACGGGTAAACAGCCAGCCATTGCGCGCATTGCGGGTGGGCATGACGCAGTCAAACATGTCCACGCCCTGGCTGACCCCTTCCACCAGATCTTCCGGTGTACCCACACCCATTAGATAGCGGGGGGCATGCGTGGGCAGTTTCGGGGTGGTGTGCGCCAGAATGCGCATCATGTCTTCTTTGGGTTCGCCTACGGATAGGCCGCCAATGGCATAGCCTTCAAAGCCGATTTCGGTCAGGCCAGCCAGGGATTCGTCGCGCAGGTCCTCGTACATGCCGCCTTGCACAATGCCAAACAGGGCATTGGGGTTATTCAGACGCTTGAATTCCTCGCGTGAACGGCGAGCCCAGCGCAAGGACATGCGCATGGATTTAGCCGCTTCGATATGCGTGGCGGGACGGTCGTCAATCAAGTAGGGCGTGCATTCATCGAACACCATGGAAATATCGGAGTTCAAGGAGTACTGGATTTGCATCGACACTTCAGGCGTCAGAAACAGGCGCTCGCCGGTGATGGGGGAGGCAAACTTCACCCCTTCCTCGGTAATCTTGCGCATGCCTTTCAGGCTGAATACCTGAAAACCGCCCGAGTCCGTCAGGATGGGCTTGTCCCATTGCATGAAATTATGCAGGCCCTGGTACTTGTCCATGACATCCGTGCCCGGACGCAGCCACAGGTGAAAGGTGTTGCCCAATATGATCTGTGAGCCAATCTCGTTCAGCTCGTGCGGCATCATGGCCTTGACGCTGCCATAGGTGCCTACCGGCATGAAAATGGGGGTTTGCACCACACCGTGGTTCAGGGTGATCTGGCCACGGCGAGCGGCGCCATCGGTGCTTAAGAGGTCAAACTTCAGTCCACTCATGGGGTAGGAGGCTCAATGAACATAGCATCGCCGTAACTAAAGAAGCGATACCGGGATTGGACGGCGTGCTGGTAGGCACGTTGTATGGGTTCGATCCCCGCCAGGGCCGATACCAGCATCAGCAAGGTGGACTGGGGCAAATGAAAATTGGTGATCAGTGCATCCACCCACTGGTATTGGAAGCCGGGGGTAATGAACAGGCGCGTGTCGCCTTCAATGCTGCCATCGGCGCAGCGCTGGTTCATGCCGGGCTCTTTGCTGGCGGCAGACTCCAGCGAACGCACACTGGTGGTGCCCACGGCAATGACGCGGCCACCGGCAGCGCGGGTGGCTTCGATCTTGGCCAGGGTGGCGGCGGGCACATGGTAACGCTCGGCGTGCATGACGTGTTCGCTGATATTGTCCACACGCACAGGCTGAAACGTGCCTGCACCCACGTGCAAGGTCACAAAGGCCTGGTCCACGCCTTGCTCGCGCAAGGTGTTCAGCATGTCGTCGGTAAAGTGCAGGCCAGCCGTCGGGGCGGCCACGGCACCGGGGTGACGGGCGTAAACAGTCTGGTAGCGCGAGTCGTCTTCCTCGTCCGCTGCGTGGGTAATGTAGGGTGGCAAAGGCGTGGCGCCGTATTGCTCCAGCATGTCCAGCACAGGCTCGTGAAAGCGCAGCGCAAACAGGGCGTCTTCCCGTCCGGTGCAATCGGCCAGTACCTTGCCGTCGGCCAGTTCCAGCAAAGTGCCAGGTTTGGGGGACTTGCTGGCGCGGATATGGGCCAGAGCCGTATCGGGGCCGGTTACGCGCTCGATCAGCACTTCCACCTTGCCGCCGCTGCTTTTCTGGCCATGCAGGCGGGCCTTGATGACGCGCGTATCGTTAAAGACCAGCAGGTCACCCTTGCGCAGCAGGCTGGGCAGGTCGGTGAACTGGCGGTCATGCAATTGGCTGGCACCGTCCAGATGCAGCAGACGGCTGCCCTGGCGCTGGGCCGGCGGGCTTTGAGCGATCAGATCAGGGGGAAGCTCGTAGTCGAACTGGGCGATAGTTAAAGAGGGGTCGATGCTCATGGTTTGTCGTAAAGGGCCACTGGCCAGAAGGCCGGGCCTGATGGGGTAACCGACTATTTTAACGCTTTGCCGCCAGATTGCTGAAACGGCCATATCCGTGGTGTTTTTCTTTCGGTATGCTTGGGTCTTTCCTGAATTGATCTGTTGGAGACGAGGGCATGGGCGTTTTAAAGGCAAAGCCTGTTTTGAGTCGTTGCAAGCACGTGGCTCTGGCCACCTTGCTCATGGTGCAAGGCGCATCACTAGCCCTGGCCCAGGCCTTGCCGCCCGAGCTGGCTTCGGTATGGAACGCCAGCCGCTTGCCGCAATCGTCTCTGTCCATCGTGGTAGACGAGGCGGACGGTCCGCGCCTGATCGGCGTCAATCCCCAGGAGCCCCGTAACCCCGCCTCGGTAATGAAACTGGTTAGTACCTGGGCCGGTTTGTCCGCTCTGGGGCCAGAATATACTTGGCGTACGACGTTAATGGCCCAGGATGGCCTGCAGGTGGACGAACAAGGCACCTTGAAAGGGCCTTTATACATCAAGGCGGGGGGCGATCCGTTTTTGACCGTGCCGCAGTTATGGGACATGTTGCGCGAGCTCCGCTTGCGTGGGGTGAAGAATCTGACCGAAGTTATTGTGGATCGTTCCATCTTCGGCAACGTCACCATCAATCCGGGTGACTTCGATAATGCGGGTGACCGTCCCTATAACGCCAGCCCGGATGCCATGATGGTGGGGCTAGGCGCTTCCCGGCTGGTGTTCCAGCCAGATACACAGGCGCGCAAATGGATTGCGATTATTGACCCGCCTTTGCCCGGAGTGCGCGTACAGGGTGAAGTCGAGTGGTCGACGGCGACCTGCCCTGGTTCGCCTGTTGTTGGTACCCAGATTCAGCCTGAAGCCGGTGGCATGGTGGTCCGTGTCAGTGGCAAGGCCGCCGCTTCTTGCGGTGAGTTCAGCGTTTACCGTCTGGTTCATTCCCAAACCGAGTTTTTCGACAAGCTGTTCCGCAGCCTGTGGCGTGATCTGGGCGGCACCCTGGCCCGCGACATCAAGGCAGGCCGTGTGCCGGCTCGTGCGCAGGCGATTACCTGGCATGACTCGCAGTCCCTGTCTGACCTGATCCGTCTTATTAATAAGCAAAGCAACAATGTGATGGCCCGTACCATCTTGCTGACCGTGGGCGCAGAAATGAATGGTCCCGGTGCCACGGTGGCCACCGGCGAGCGCGCCGTCATGAACGTGCTGGGTCGCCAGGGCGTGAATACCGCAGGCTGGACCGTGGATAACGGCTCGGGCCTGTCCCGCAATGCCCGTGTCACGGCGGGCGGTATGGCTGACATGCTGAAAGTCGCCTGGCGCTCGAACTGGATGCCCGAGTACATTTCCTCCTTTGCGATCTCCGGTGTGGACGGCACGGTGCGTTCGCGCTTGCGCGATGACGAGGTTCAGGGCCGTGCCCACTTGAAAACCGGCACGCTGCGCGATAGCCGTGCCTTGGCCGGTTACGTGCTGGGAGCCAGCGGAAAGCGGTATATTGTCGTCATGATGGTCAATGACGAACGTTCTGCCTCTGCCCGACCCTTTTTTGATGCGGTGGTGAAGTGGCTGGCAGTGCGTTGACGATCACGATAGTGCGGGCTGCTGTGCTGCAGCCCTGTTTTTAGTTAGTCCCTAATTTGATGAAGCAATCATGCCCATACACGAAATACGCCACCCTTTGATCCGCCATAAGCTGGGCTTGATGCGCAAGGCAGATCTGAGCACGAAAAATTTCCGCGAAATGTCCCAGGAAATCGCCTCTTTGCTGACCTACGAGGCGTGCAAGGATCTGCCTCTGGAACCCACCACCATTGAAGGTTGGTGTGGCAATGTGGAAGTGGAAAAGCTGGCTGGCAAGAAAGTGACAGTTGTGCCCATCTTGCGCGCTGGTATTGGCATGCTGGACGGGGTGTTGAGCTTGATTCCTGGCGCCAAAGTCAGCGTGATCGGTATTGCTCGCAACGAAGAAACCTTTGAAGCCCAGACCTATCTGGAGCGTCTGGTCGGCGAGCTGGATCAGCGTTTGGCCCTGATTATCGACCCCATGCTGGCAACAGGTGGTTCCATGGTCGCCACGATTGATCTGCTGAAAAAAGCAGGCTGCAAGAATATTCGCGCTTTGGTGTTGGTGGCTGCTCCGGAAGGCATTGCCACTCTTGAAAAACATCACCCTGATGTCCATATCTATACCGCGTCCATTGATCAGCATCTAGACGAGCATGGTTATATCGTGCCGGGGCTGGGTGATGCGGGCGACCGTATTTTTGGTACTCGCCAGAAGGTTCAGGACGGCGAACTCTAAGTCCAGAACTTGTCGTGCTTTTTTACAATCCCTTGCTAGTACGCCAGAGGGGATAGGCATAATAAAGAGTCGAATCTAAGTTTCACTGAATCAGGATGTACATGAAACTGAATGCTTGGATGGCTGCACCGCTGTTGGTCATGTTGGGCCTGAGCTCGGCTCAGGCTGGTTTGTGTGACGTGCCTTTCATGCGTGACGGTGGGCAGATACAACTGACTGGCTCGGGCTTTCTGGCCTTGGGCGCTGATCTGGCTTTTTCTGACGTGAAAAAGCAGGGCGGTGATCAGTGCCAGGCGCGTGTACAGGGCAAGGCCAGTGTAGCCCTGGCCGGTTTGCCGGCCAGCAAGCCCAATATTGACTACGTGATGACGGTGCGCGATGGCCGCACCCGTTTCCAGCGCGATGATGGCCGTGGTGGTCTGGAAGCCGTTCAAGGTTCGTTTGACCTGCGCCTGCTGGGCCTGTTTTCCTACGAACACGGTGGGCTGCAGGAAGGGCAGACCTTCCCGCGCCAGGATTTCCAGATCAATCTGGACAAGCGCTCCCAGTCCAACGCCAATGTCTTGCGCATTCATACCGGTGCGAAGACGGTTGGAGCTCAACAATCGGTACAGACCGCATTGGGCAATTACCAATGTTGGCCTATTCGTTATCAACGCGAGATCGAGCCTACCCAGGCCAGTTTCAGTGGCATCAGCCTGCCCATACCGGGCATCAACTCCCAGGTTACGGATTGGTATTGCCCGGATGTGCAGATGGTGATGAAGCAAGAAAGTATTCAGAACGGTGTCCCGTCCACGGTGGATGTGACGCAACTGAAGTAAACCTGCGACTGACTGGTCTCAGGTACACCGAGTATCTTTATCCTGAAAACAGCGGGTTAAAGAATTTTGTGCGGCGCTGCTATGGCGCCATTCACTTGGCGATACGTATTTGTCGCGTGTCCCTTTCAACTGCAAGGAGTTATTTATGGCTACCAAGAAAAGTGTGGAAAACAGCGGAGACAAATTCATCGAAGAAGTGAAAGCGAGCTTGGATGAAGCTGAAAAACTGATGCGTGAGGCCGCTGAAGCCACGGGCGACAAGGCCGGTGAGCTGCGTGAGAAAGCGCTGCGCTCTCTGCGTGTGACCCGGGATTCCCTGCATGATGCTCAGGAAGCCGTGGTCGAGCACAGTGTGCGTGCCGCCAAGGCAACCGACAACTATGTCCACGACAAGCCCTGGCAAGCCATCGGCGTGGCCGGTATTGTGGGTCTGATGTTCGGTATGCTGATCAGCCGACGTTAATCTGTCTTTGCTCTGCGCTGCGAGCCCTTTGCTGGGCTGCAGCAGCATAAAAAGCAGCCCTGCCGATCTGGACTTTGCGGTCCAGATCGGCAGCCTCTTAGAAATCAGGCTCTTGTCATTGCATGCAATGGCAGGATGTCGCAGAGCAGGGATAAATCATGGCGCTTAGGCAAACTATCAGTCAGCTTGGTTCTACCTTGATAGGGGCTGTCAGTACCAGGCTGGAGCTGTTCGCTCTGGAAGCCGGTCAGCAAAAGGCAAGCCTGATCACCATCTTCAGCATGGTGTTTGGCGCACTGCTGTTCTCCACTCTGGCGGTGCTGGTTTTCAGCTTGTTGCTGGCGTTGTACTTCTGGCCTACGGATTATCGTTACTGGGCTTTGGGAGTGCTGGTCGTTCTGTATGCTGGTTTGGGGGTGGGGCTTTTCCTGGCCGTACGCCGCCGTCTGACCACAGGCCCGATTCCTTTTTCAGCCACCTTGTCCGAGTTGCGTCGCGATGTCGCATTTATTGAGCGCTTGAGGGATTCCGAGGGAGACGGCAAATGAGCACGAAGCAAGAGAGCATGTCCGCCCAGGAGCGGGCTGTGCGTATTGAACTGTTGCGAGTCCGCGCCTCGTTGGAGCGGCAGACCATGTCGTCCCAGATCCACTCCCTGGGCGAAGATTTAAGCCCCGGCAATTTGTGGAACAGCGTCAAGCCTTCGGGTTTGAGCATGGGCGGTGTGGTCACCAGCGCGCTGTCCTTGTCGCGCCGTTATCCGTTCCTGTTGTCCGGTGCTTCTGCCGTGCTGAGCAGTTTCGGCGGGCGCTGGATGCGTATCGGGGCTTTGGCTCTGGGAGCCTGGAAGCTGTTTGATTCTTCCAAGTCGGCACGCGAGAAAGCACGCAATGTACTGGTTCCGGTACGACGCAAAACCGATGTGGACGAGTAAGTCTGCTTGTCTGTTTGAAAACCGGCCCAGGCCGGTTTTTTTTTGCCTGCCGCAAGCTCGGCGTTCTGCCTGACTGGTTTTTGAAGGCGGCAAGGCTTATGCTCCGATAATAAATAATTCCAGAACAAAGCTACCCACATCAGGAGACATAGCCCGTCATGCAGGTGCCATTACTGAATGCCTTAAGAACCTTTACGGTGTCGGCGCAAAGGTTGAACTTCACCAAGGCGGCAGAAGACCTGCTGGTCTCTCCCTCGGCAGTCAGCCACCAGATCAAGGTGCTGGAGGAGTATTTGGCTTGCAAGCTGTTTCTGCGCAAGAACCGGTCTCTGGAACTAACGGATCAGGGTCAGTTTCTATTCGACCGTTTGCAACGGCCGTTTTACGAGATCAATCAGGCTTTGAGCGAATTGCGCATGCCGCACGGCAAGAGCCGCATCAATCTATCCTTGCGGCCCTTTGTGTCCAGCATGTGGTTTACCGGGCAGTTGGGAGACTTCTGGCTGAAGCATCCAGACATTGAAATCAACTTGCTGCACAGGCTGCAGGCTCCGGATTTTTTCAGGGACAACATCAATTTTGCTATCGTCTGGGGCAAGCAGGGCGATTGGCCGCAGTTGCAAACCTTGCGCATCATTCCCGGCAATTTGACGCCTGTTTGTGCGCCGTCTTACCTGCAGGCGCAAGGCAAGATTACGTCCCCAGAAGATCTGAACCAGCATGTGCTGATTCATGAAGAAAATCAGCTGTGCTGGGAGCAGTGGTTGCGCAAGGCGGCGGGACAGGAGCTGACGGCCAAGAAGAGCTTTCACATTGATGACACCAATGTGCGCATGAATGCGGTCTTGAACGGCCAAGGGGTCATGTTGGGCTGTCCGGCCTTGTTGCAGCCTTTGATCGACAGGAAGGAAATCGTCCAGCTGTTCGATGTTTGCCTGGAAGAGTACGCCTATTTCCTGGCCTACCCCAAGGAGGCAAACCTTAGTCGACAGGAGCAGGAGTTTGTGGATTGGGTGGCGTCGATTGCAATACGCTAGGCGATAGCTGCTAGATGGCTTCCCTGTGTTGTGCTCGGTGACCGGGCTTTCTCCGCTCTTTGCTGATCTTGTCGCTGTCCCTGCGTCTTTAAAAAAACCTGCAAATATGCAGGTTTTTTTATGTGTCGGCCTTTCCGAACCAGGCTGGATGCTCATCGCTCATCGCTCATCGCTCATCGCTCATCGCTCATTTCTCGGCGATCAGGGTGTGGAACCCAGATCTGACGCGTGTGACTGGGGGCTTTCTCAAGCTCCGCATAGTTCTCACACCGCTCATACGTGCTTGCCAAATACCTGACACGCAGCCATGAATCGGGTTTCATGACGCTGCGAATTTCCACACTTTGCAGTGCTTGCGACCTACCACTACCCCTTTACCCATATTCAACAACAAAAAAAACTCATCGTTCCGTCAAATTTGCTCAATTTTCAAGCGTCGCTCCCTGTCGCATGATTGGCCTGACCTAATAAAAGCCATTCATGGTGCTCATGCAAACCAGAGGAGATATTGAGATGAATACCGCTCTACGCTCGCCCATTGCGATTGAAGAATTTGACCGCAGCTACTTTCAGCAGGAAACCGACGAGGTTTTCGCCTTGCCGCCCGAGTGCTTTACCTCGGAAGACTTTTTCCAGTTTGAGCTGAATGCCGTCTGGAAAAAGCAGTGGTTCTGTGTGGGCCGTGCCACTGACATCCCCAATGCTGGTGACTTCTTCACCTTCGATGTAGGCAATGATGCGCTGTTTGCCATCCGCACCCGCGAAGGCGGCATTAATGTGCTGTCCAATGTCTGTCGTCACCGCAATATGCTGTTGCTGGAAGGGGCAGGCAATGTACGCCGCATCAGCTGCCCCTTGCACGCCTGGGTCTACAACATGGAAGGCGAGCTGGTTTCCGCCCCAGGTCTGACCGATACCGGGGCCAGCTTTGACCCCAAGAGCGTCTGTTTGCCCAAGATCCGCGCCGAGGTTTGGGAAGGCTTTATCTTCATCAACTACGACGCCATGGCGCCGGCCTTGCACACCCGCCTGGGCAATCTGGGCAAGCAGCTGGCGAACTATCGCATGTCCGAGCTGAAGTCTTCGGAACCCCTGAAGATGGAAGGTTTCGACTGGAACTGGAAGATCTTCAATGACGAGTGCTACCACTGCAGCTTTCTGCACGCTTCGTCCTGGGGCGGCATGTACGAAACCAATCCGGATCGTGTGGACGAAACCGCTGTCTTCAATGACGTGGCCAATGGCATTGTCTCCTACAACCTGATCTCCACCCACAAAGACGCAGCCCCCACGCATACCGGCTCTATCTTGCAGCCGCCCATGAAGGGCTTGACTGACCAGGAGCGAACTCAGCTTTCCTACGTGACGGTAGCGCCCAACCTTTTGCTGGTGGCCATGCCTGACAAGGTGAAGTACTTCATGTGGCTGCCCAAAAGCGCCAAGCAGTCCACCTATGGCGTGTCCTGGATGTACCCGCAGGAAACGTTGGAGCGCGAGGACCACAAAGAGAAGTTCGATCAGGAACACGATGATCTGTACCCCGTGATGATTGAGGACTTGTTTGCCTGGCGTCGTTCGCATCAGGGCATGCAATCCAACTTTGCCTCCCGTGGTCGTTTGACCAATGAAGAGCTGGTCATCAAGCGTTTGCAAAACTGGCTGATTGATCTGTACCGCGCCGAAGAGCGCCGTGTGGACGAGCAAAGCCGGGTATTGCCGATCCGAGTGATTGCCTAAGGGAGCAGGAGCAGCATCATGCAGCAAACTTTGCAAACACGCGTGTTGAAGAAAACCAGGCTGTCAGAGCGAGTCGTAGGCCTGACCCTGGGTTTGCCAGACGGGGACGCGTTCCCTGTCTGGGAGCCGGGTGCGCATATTGAGCTGGAGCTGGCGGTGTCAAAGACCGAGCCGCTTTACCGTCAATATTCCTTGTGTGGCCAGCAGGCCAATACCCGTGAATGGCAAATTGCCGTTCTGAAAGAAGAAGCCGGGCGGGGCGGCTCTGCGTATATCCATGAGGTGTTGCAGGAAGGTGATGCGCTGGCTGTCAGCGTGCCGAAAAATCACTTTCCCTTTGCTGCAAACAAGAAGTGCTTTTTTGTGGCCGGGGGCATAGGCATCACGCCTATCGTGCCCATGGTCCAGGCCGCTGCGGCAGCCGGCCTGGACTGGCACTTGCTGTATCTGGCAAGAAACGCAGCGGATTTTATTTTTCTGCAAGAGCTGCAACAAGTGGATGCTGCGCGTATCACCACGCATGCCTCCAATCAGGACGGGCTGTTTGATCTGCAAGGCGCATTGAAAACGCTGGATGCACAAACCGTCGTCTATTCCTGCGGTCCGCAACCATTGTTGACCGCCTTGGAAAACTATCAACAGGAACAGGCCGATATTGGCTGGCAACTGGTGCTGGAACGCTTCTCGGTAGAGACCGATCCGGCCCTGCTGCAAGGCAAGGGCTTTACCGTGACTTTGCAAAAATCGGGCAAAAGCATCGCGGTAGCGGGGGATGAAACGATTCTGGCCGCCTTGAAACGGGAAGGCATACGGGTCAAGTGCTCATGCCAGAACGGCACCTGCGGCACCTGCGAGACCGTAGTGATTTCCGGCCTGCCTGAGCATCGGGATTTTGTGCTGTCGCCAGAAGAGCGGCAACTGAATGAAACCATGATGATCTGCGTCTCGCGCGCCTTGTCGGCCGAACTGGTTTTGGATCTATAACAATAAACAGGAGAAACACCATGAAAAAAGTGGTGGTTACAGGCGGCTCGGGCCGTGTGGGCTCGTACGTTGTACAGCAATTGATGCAGACCATGGATGTGGTCGTGGCGGATCTGAAACCCAGCCAGCATCAGGTTTCTTTTATTCAAACGGATGTGATGGATCTGGAGGCCGTGCGTGCGGCCACCAAAGATGCCGATGCCGTGATTCACCTGGCGGCAATTGATTTTGACTGGAAGGCCGCTGAAGAGCAGTACATCAACGTTAATGTGCGTGGCACCTGGCATGTGCTGCAAGCCTGTCGCGAAAACGGTGTCAAGAAAGTGGTGCTGTGTTCCAGTATTTCGGCTTGCGGTCTGTCCGAGATGCGAGCTGATTGGAAACCCCAGTATCTGCCTGTGGACGAGGCCCATGAAAACAAGCCTTATCAGGCCTACAGCGTCAGCAAGATCGTCATGGAGCAGATGGCAAAAAGCTTTAGTGATGCCAGCGATATGGAAGTGATCTGCTTGCGTCCACTGGCCGTGGTGCTGCCGGAAACCATTGCCGAGTACATCCAGTTTGTCGACAGCCCGCAGCGTAACTGGCTGTTCTATTACATCTGGGCTGCAGATCTGGCGCGTGCTTTTGAGGCCGCCGTGAATCTGCAAGGTTTGCGCTACGGCGTGTTTTTCATTAGCGCAGACGATAGCTCCCACCCCTTGGCAACCACAGACTGGTATCAGCAGATTATTGGCCCTGTGCCTGAAATCAAGAACCCACGCTGGTATCAGAACAATCCGCGTGCCTCCATTTTCAGCAGCCATGCGGCCAAGGAAATTCTGGGCTGGCAACCAAGCACGGACTTCCAGCAACTGCGCCAGGAATACGCGGTGGAAAAAGACCTGGCGTGAAACGTCCAGGCTCCCATAACGAATACATTGAACACGGAGACTTGAGCATGACGGGAATTAAAACCGGCACCTTGGATTGGACGGGTGACAACCCTTTTATTTACTTGAAGACTGACCCTGAACAGGATTGGTCGTCTTTGTCCCTGTACTTTCGCATTGCCAGCTCGGCGTATGGCAGCGGCCAGGCCATCCTGGTTCTGGACAAGCCCTACGAGGACGGGGAGGACAGTGACACGCGTTTGCTGATCACGGATAACAAGCCCTTGGCCGAGTATCTGGTACAGGATTTCGTGAGCCATTTCGGTCTGTTTCGCAAGGCGGTGGCACTGGATAAGTTGCAGGTCTTGGGTGACGGTGTTTTCCAGACCGTGAATCGTTTCCCTGAACTGGTCAGCGAGTCAGTTACCTCCGCCAGTGCTGGTCTGACGGTGGAGCTGCAATGGCATCAAATGACGCAGCCAGCGATTTGTGTGGACTTGCCACAAAGCCAGACCCAAACCCAGAAACACGAAATGATGTGTGTGTTCCACCCAGCGCAGCAAGCCAGGGTGCTGATCAATGGCACGGCCCTGCCAGGCAACACCATAGAGCGGGACTTTAACGGCTCGCGTGCGCAGTCCGCCAGCCTGGCGAACAGCGAAACCTGGGTGCGCGTGGCGTAAGGAGACGATATGGCTCAGCATGTAGAGACGCAGGCCGTGATGCCCGCCTGGACAGGAGTCCGGTCCCTGCAATCCATTTTGCCCTCGCAAGGCCGTCTGGTCCTGCATGCCGGGCCACCGTTTCGGGATGCACAGGAGTTGCCTGCCGCAATCCGAAATTCGGCTTTGATCGGCATTCTGTATGAGGGCTGGGCAGCTAGCAAGCAAGAGGCCCAAGCCTTGCTGGATGCAGGGGGCGTGCAACTGGCTCCCGCGCAGGATTACGGCGTGGTGGTGCCATTGGCCGGAGTGGTGACGCCGTCCATGTATTTGATTGAGGTCAGCGACAGCAATCGGCCCGACAACAAGAAATACTCGGTGCTGAATGAAGGCATGCAGTGGTGCACCCGCCTGGGTATTTTTGCCGACGAAATGATGCCGCATCTGCGTTGGCTGCATCAGGATTTGGGTGCACGGCTGGCTGCACAGTTTCAGGGGCCGGTAGATCTGGCTCCCATCGTTCAGGCTTCCTTGCTGAATGGTGATGATGGCCATGCTCGTACTATGCATGGTTCCCGGCAATTGGCCGACATTATTGTCTCCTGGGGCATTAATGACGACGCCAGCCAGAGCTTTTTGTACGGTGCGATGGCCTGGGCCTTGAATTACTGGATGGCTGCCAGTGCCTTGGTTCTGGCAAACCAGACGCCGGCGGATGGCGCGGATGCCATCGTTAAGGTCGGCGGCAATGGCTTGCGCTTTGGTCTGCAACTGGCCAGTTCCACGACCTGGCTGGTTACGGACGCTCCTGTCATCGCCGGCAATAAAGAGCCGGGCAATGAGCAGGCACAAGCGCTGGGAGCCTTGGGTGATAGTGCGGTGGTGGATTTTGTAGGGCTGGGTGGCCAGTGTCTGGATCTGGCCGGGATTAGCGCCAGGAATCTGCACGCCTTTTTGCCCTCGGACTACCTGACTCGTCAAGGCCAGTTCTTGAAAACTCGCTTGCCCTTTCTGGCTGGACGCCATGGTATTAGCGATTTTGCGCAGGTGATCGCCAACAATACCGGGCCGTTGGTGCTGCTGGGCATGATCGACGGTGCCGGAGAACGTGGCCGTGTTGGTGGTGGGGTGGCGACGGTGGATGCCTCTTTATTGCAAGCTCTCAAGGAGTGGCAGCATGAAACGACAGTGGTTTAAGCTGCCTTTGCATCAATTGCTGCACGCTCTGCATACGGGCGAAGCCAGTCTGCCGGAGATCGTGGCCTCCTTCTACGAGCGCATAGCCATACGCGATGACAGGATTGGTGCCTGGCAGTATCTGATTGATCAGGACGACTATCTGGCCGAGTACGAAAGTCGCAGCGATTTCTACAAGGCCTCGCCCTTGATGGGCCTGCCCTTTGCGGTCAAGGACGTGATTGATACGGCGGGCATTCCCACCACAATGGGCTCGGCCATTCACCAGGATCGGATTCCGGATATGGATGCTTCCTGCGTGACCGCGATGAAAGCGGCAGGCGGCATTTTGATGGGCAAGACGGTCACAACCGAGTTTGCTTACTTTCAGGCTGGCAAGACGAATAACCCGCATGATGTCGAACGCACACCTGGTGGCTCGTCCAGCGGCTCTGCCGCCGCAGTGGCTGATTTCATGGTGCCGGTAGCCTTCGGTACACAGACGGCGGCATCGGTCATACGGCCCGCATCTTACTGCGGCTGCATTGGCTATGTAGGCAGCAAGAACGAGTTTTCCTTGCGCAATATTCAGCCGTTGGCTCAGTCTCTGGACTCCCTGGGCATACTCAGCAACGATGTGCTCGACACGCTCTTGCTGCGCAATATCCTGCTGCACAAACCCTTGAATCTAAGCACGCCAGGGGCGCAGGCGGCTTGTGTGTTCGGTGTTTTCTCCGGGCAGGCACTGGGCGACGTTCAGGATAAGATGCTGGAGACCTTGCAGGCCTGCCAGCAGGATTTGTCGGAACAGGGGCATACGCTGGTGGATTTTCCCCTGCAGGACGCCGTTGTTGAATTGACGGCCTTGCATGCCCAGATCATGGCTTATGAAGTGGCCCGGAATCTGGTGTACGAGCAACAGCAGCATGAAACCTTGAGCGCCCATATGCAGTCCTTGATGAGCACGGGTCTGTCTTTTCCCTACAAGGAGTACATTGCTGCCTTGCAAAGAGCGGACACGCTCAAACAGGCGATGCTGCAGTGGTTTGAGGATAGTGGGGTGGATTTCATTCTGGCACCTGCGGCAGCCGGTGTTGCGCCTTATAAAACCGAAGGAACAGGGGCGCCATTCATGAGTCGTGCCTGGCAGTTACTGGGCTTGCCGGTGGTGTCTTTGCCGTTGGGTTACTTCCAGAAACTGCCCATGGGTTTGCAGTTGATTGGTAAACCGCATCAGGATGATGTTTTGCTTTTACAGGCGCGTCAGTTGCAGCAGCGCTTTTTAAACAGCAGCTCAGTTCTGACGGCGTAATTTTCTTTTTTCTTTTAGGCGTCCTGTTTTTACAGGGCGCTTTTTTTTGGCTGCGTTTTTATAGTTTGGGCAGCAGATACTTTTCAAATAGCCATTTCAAACCATACAGCGCCCCGAAAATAATCGCGGCAATGGCCAGGAAATCCGCGCTGAAAACGCTTTGCTGTTTGTGGGACAGTTCCATATAGATGTGCTCGTCAGCGGGCCGGGCATACGTCATGGGAACGGCCGCCTTGGGCAGAGTGGCTTGCAGGACGACATAGCTGCCATCGTCGGCCGCTTGCAGCAGCAACTTATCCACCTGCGTGGGGGCCAGACCGTCATAATGTCCCGGCTTGCACAGCTGCTGGGCTCCCTGGGCCCAGTTGTCATTGCTTTCGGGGCAGTAGGCCTGGATGCGGTAACCATTGCTGAATTGAACCGTCAGCCACCCTTGGGCATGCGAGTCGGCGTCGCTGCTTACGGTTACGTCGGTGAGGCTGATGGTGGTCATGGTGCAAATCCCTTGGGCAGAGCAGGCGCATTCTTCAGTCTGTTTACGGTAGAAAATGAGTCTATATTTGGCGCGGGCTATAGAAGGCTATTCTATAGAAGCCGGTATGGGAATACTGTTTCTGTATGGGCAGAATCAGCTTTATGTGAATTGCTTTTAATGTAAATCAATGCTCTTTTTCCATAAAAAAACAGCCCTGTTTTACAGGGCTGTTGATTGCGGAAAACCAGCGGGAATAAAGAAGGCTTAACTGGCGCCTGCCTTGCCCATGCTGACAGCCGGTTTGGCATCATGAGCCGGTTCGGTGTGATAGCGGCGCAAAGGCTTGTTGGCAGTTTCGGGCATCAGCACAGTTACCCAGAAAAAGCACAGAACCGCGACCACCGTGACGTAAAACGCGGGAGCCAGATAGCTGCCTGTTTGCGCCGTCAGCCAGATAGCCAGGTAAGGTGCGGTGCCACCAAAAATTGCGAAGGTGATGTTGTAGCACATGCTCGAAGCGGTATAGCGCATGTCGGTCGGGAACATTTCCGAGAGCAGGGTGACGGCCACCACACTGGCTGCCACCTGACCAATGCCGATAATCAACATGCCGAAAATGGCGGCCTCCAACGAAGCTCCCTTGCTGACGATCATATAGGCCGGAATGGTGAACAGCGCATGCCAGACAGCGGCAAATTGCATCATGCGACGGCGGCCCACCCGGTCCGAGATCACACCGGCAAGCGGGGTCAGGGCGGTGACAAACAGCAGGGCAACCATGTTCGCAGTCAGGGACTGGACGGAGGACAAGCCAATGACCGTGCGCAGGAAGGTGTTCATGTAGGTGGAGAAAATGTAGAAGGACAGGGCGTACAGCACGATAAAGCCGCCCAGCTTCACAATATTGGAACCCTCTGCCTTGAACACCTGGGACGCGCTGTAGCTGAGCTGGCCTTTTTTCTCCGCACGCATTTGCTGGAACTCGGGCGACTCGGCCAGATGATCCCGAATGAAGAAGGCCACAATGCCCATGGGAACGGCCAGCAGGAAGATGGTGCGCCAGCCCCAATCGCCCATGGCCTCGGTACCGACAATCGCGGCCAGACCGGCGCTGATCCCTGCTGCCAGTGCAAACGCAAAGTATGTAGCACCGGACATGGCCCAGGCGTAGGAGTTGCGTTTGTTCATGGGGCTATGTTCAACGGTGTAGATGGTGGCGCCCGTATATTCGCCACCGGCCGACAGCCCCTGAATACAGCGGATGATAATCAGCAGAACCGGAGCCCAGATGCCAATGCTTTCATAGGTTGGAATCAGACCAATGGCGGCGGTGGACCCGGACATCAGCAAGACAGTCAGGGCCAGAATCTTCTTGCGGCCAATGCGGTCGCCCAGCCTGCCAAAGTAGATGCCGCCCAGGGGGCGAACAATAAAGGACACCAGAAATACGGCAAAGGTGGCCAGCAGGCCCGCCATCTTGTCTTCCGAGGGGAAGAAGTTTTGTGCGATGTAGACGGCCATATAGCCGAACAAGGCAAAGTCAAACCATTCAACGATCGTACCGGCCGCTGAACCCATCATTACTTTCTTGATGTGACCCGTATCGGTATGTTCCGATTCGGCCACGGTGCTTTCCCTTTGCATACTTATGTCTCCTCAAGTATTGGGACTATCTGTTTTTTGAAATCAAACCCTGTGGGGGTAGCTGGTTTTTTTATTATTTCTACGTGTCTATCTTTTCTTGGTATTGGTTGAAAGTTCGGCTAGAGCATCGGCTGCAACAGGATGAGTTCCTCCTTTCCGTGGGGCTGGGCATCCGGTCCTGGCATGCTTGCAAAGCGCCATCCAGTGCGTGCTAGATAAGCTAATCCTCTGCAAATTGCTTGTCCATTCACTATTCGCGCACTATTATTGATCGCGATGTTATCAATCTAAAATATGAGCGAAACCATGATTCCCGCACGCCTGGATTTGCATCACCTGCGCGCCTTTAAAACGGTGGCCGAACAGTTGCATTTCAAGAAGGCGGCGGAGCTGCTGCACATCACGCAACCGGGCCTGACGCGCATCATCAAAAAGCTGGAAGATGATTTGCAGGTGGACCTGTTTGAACGCAGCACCCGCCAGGTCAAGCTCACAGCGGCAGGCTTTTTATTGCTGCAGGAAATCGAACAGGTTTTTGTGCATCTGGAGCGCGGTATCGAGCTGGCCCAGAAAGCCAAGTTTGGCGATATCGGACACCTGATCATTGCCTATAACGACTATGCGGTGCAGGACGTGCTGCCCAGAACGCTGGAGCACTTCAAGCAGCAGTATTCGAACATCACAACCGATTTGTTATATATGCCCACGCAGCAGCAAATACAGGGCTTGCAGCAGGGCAGTCTGGACCTGGGCTTTGGCTTTGCTTTCTCTGATGACCCCGAGGAACTGGGCGTGCTGTGGAAGCCGGTATGTCGTGATGATCCCATCGTTCTTTTGCAGAGCGATCATCCTTTGGCAAAAGAAAAATCCATCCCCTTGGTGGAACTGGCCAATGAGCGCTTTGTGGTGGGCAGCAAGACGCATTGGCAGGTCTGGCGGCGCTATTTCTATTCCCTGTGTCGACATGCCGGTTTCCATCCCAATTCCGTACAGGAAGCCAGCACCATCACCGGCATCATGAGCATGGTGGCGGCCAATATCGGCATTGCCGTTTTGTCGCAGTCCTTGCGCAAGTACGTGCACCGTGATCTGGTGGCGATTGATCTGGACTTGTCGGGCCAGCATCCGCAGTCCTTCATCAACATCATGTGGCAGGAAAGCAATGCCAATCCCTGTGTGCCTTTATTCATCCAGACCATCTCGTCGGAGTTGATGGCAGCCAGTGCGTAAGGCTTGAGTATTTCTCATGGACCCTTGATGAGCGGTCATGATGCAAGGAGGGCGGTTTTGCTACATTGCAATTTTCAACCCTCTGCCCCTTGCTATGAGCACTTCCCAAATACAGTTTGGCCTTGATCATGCCATGTTGCGCGTCCTGGATCTGGAGCGATCCCTGGCGTTCTACCGCGATATTCTGGGCATGCATGTGGTGCGCCACACGGACTATGAGTCCGGCCGCTTTACCAATGTGTTTCTCAGCTTTGACCAGAGCACACAGTCCAGTCTGGAGCTGACCTGGAACTGGGATCAAAAAGAGCCGTATGAGAAGGGTGGGGCTTTTGGTCATCTGGCTTTGATGGTCCAGGACGTGCATCAGGCGGTGCGTTATCTGGAGGAGCAGGGCGTCAGGATCAAGACGCCACCTAAACAGATGAATCACGGTAAACGCACTATTGCCTTTGTGTTTGACCCGGATGAGTACCTGATTGAACTGGTGGAGCCTTTGGCCTTGCCGACCTGATGCTGGCCTCGGGCGTAGCGTTGACTGGCCCGCATTCAAGAGCAGAATAAAACAAAGACCATGCACCGTTGCGGTGATGGTCTTTGTTTGTTTTTGGAACCTGCCATATGAAGGCGCGTTCTGGCTTACAGCCCCAGCGAACTCCACATATCGTCCACTTTTTTCTTGGTGGACTCATCCATCTGGATAGGGGTACCCCATTCGCGCTGGGTTTCTCCGGGCCATTTATTGGTGGCATCCATGCCCATCTTGCCGCCCAGTCCCGAAACGGGCGAGGCAAAGTCCAGATAGTCGATAGGTGTGTTTTCCACCAGCACGGTATCGCGCACCGGGTCCATACGGGTGGTCATGGCCCAGATCACTTCTTTCCAGTCGCGCGTGTTCACATCCTCGTCCACCACCACGATGAACTTGGTGTACATGAACTGGCGCAAGATGCTCCAGACACCAAACATCACGCGCTTGGCATGGCCTGCGTATTGCTTGCGAATCGACACCACGGCTAAGCGGTAGCTGCAGCCCTCGGGTGGTAGGTAGAAGTCCACAATTTCAGGCAATTGCTTGCGCAGCAGGGGCACAAAGACTTCGTTCAGCGCAACGCCCAGAACGGCAGGCTCATCGGGCGGCTTGCCGGTGTAGGTGCTGTGGTAAATCGGGTTGCGGCGCATGGTGATGCGCTCGACAGTAAAGACCGGGAACCAGTCCTGCTCGTTGTAGTAGCCGGTGTGGTCGCCGTAAGGGCCTTCCAGTGCCATTTCGTAGCTACTGTCGGCGGACGGCTTCATCCCTTCAGGCACCTCGGGGGCCAGGGCATCCGGGTGATTGCTGGGCAGGATATGTCCTTCCAGGACAATCTCGGCCCAGGCGGGTACGGACAAGTCGCTACCCAGGGCTTTGGCCACTTCGGTGCGCGAGCCGCGCAGCAAACCGGCAAACTGGTATTCGGACAGACTATCGGGCACGGGGGTGACCGCACCCAGAATGGTGGCGGGGTCGGTGCCCAGGGCAACGGCAATCGGGAAGGGCTTGCCGGGGTTGGTCAGTGCATGATCGCGGAAGTCCAAGGCACCGCCACGGTGGGACAACCAGCGCATGATGAGCTTGTTACGGCCAATCAGCTGTTGACGGTAGATACCCAGGTTCTGACGCTTGGCGTGGGGGCCTTTGGTAATCACCAAGCCCCAGGTCAGCAAGGGGGCCACGTCGCCGGGCCAGCACAGTTGCAAGGGGATCTGGTTCAGGTCCACATCCTTGCCTTCCAGCACCACTTCCTGACACGCGGGAGAGCGGACATTCTTGGGGCTCATATCCCACAGGGCGGACTTGAGCATGGATACTTTGGACAGCGCATCACGCATCCCGGTGGGGGCTTGCGGCTCTTTCAGATTGGCCAGCAGCTCGCCAGTGTCGCGTAATGCCGACACATCCTGTGCACCCATGCCCCAGGCGACGCGTTGCGGCGTGCCGAACAAATTGGCCAGGACAGGCATGGCGGCTTTGGAGCCTTGATGCTGGGCATTTTCAAACAAAAGCGCCGGTCCACCGGCACGCAGTACCCGGTCACTGATTTCAGTCATTTCCAGCGAGGTGGAAACTGGCTGCGTAATCCGCTTCAGATCGCCCTTGGCTTCCAGCTGGGCAATAAAGTCTCTCAAGTCACGGTATTTCACAGAAGAACGGGGCTCCGCTTGCAGATATTTTTGGTTAAGACCTTGAACAGGTTCTAAGGTTAACATCGGGCAGTTAGCAATACTAAGGATGATCCCATGGGCTTCCAAGATATGGACTATGTACTTAGTCGCTCGGCCCGCACCCTGACGTATCGCATCGGTGAGTTTGTGCACGTGTGTGCCATGTACCTGGGCATTGCCGTACTGGTGACGATTGCAGCCTGTGTGGTTGTGCCGTCGATGCGCGCTCAGTTTAACCAGCTTTATACCGGTCTCGTGCAAACCCTGCGCCCCGAGGCGGTGAAATACGATGCGTACAGCCAGGCGGTCTGGCCAGCGGACAAGACACAGCCCAACCTGTCCGAAGAGGGCGAAGACTTGAGCCAGACAGAACAGCAGCAAGCTGTCTCTACTTATCAGGGTTTTATGAAGAACCTGCGTGCTTCGGTCACCGGGCAGCCCATTGCGGGCGTCACGGCGGCTCAGCAGCAGGCCTTGCGCAGCTATTTGGCGCGCAAGTACAAGATTGCCTATTCGGTGGCGGGGGCCTTGATCCACACCGCTTTTATTGTGGGCAAGGAAAAGAATCTGGACCCCCAACTGATTCTGGCGGTGATCGCCATTGAGTCACGCTACAACCCCTATGCGGAAAGTCATGTAGGTGCGCAGGGCCTGATGCAGGTGATGACCAAAGTCCATAAAGAGAAGTTCGATATCTATATGGAAGGGACGTTGGCCGTGCTGAGCCCCGAGGCAAATATTCGGGTGGGTGCGCAGATTCTGTCGGACTGTATTCGCCGCCGAGGGTCTATTGAAGGTGGCCTGGCCTGTTATGTGGGCGCAACCGGGCCTAGCGATGGCGGCTATGGCGCGAAGGTGCTGGCTGAACGTCGCCGTATTGCCTTGGCCTCGGGCATTCCGATCCGGGCACGCTAAGTGGTCTGAATGGAAAAAGAAATCGGGCCTTGCGGCCCGAAATACTTTACTGGAGTCGGGCTGCATTGCCCGGCAGACTGAAACGATGCCGGGTTTAGCGGCCCAGAAATTGTCCCAGACGACTGATCGCTTCTTGCAAGCGGTCCATGCCAGTGGCGTAGGACAGGCGCAAGGTGTAGGGCGCGTGGGCCGTACCGAAGTCCCGACCCGGCACAGCGGCCACACCGGCCTCGTGCAGCAGTTGCTGCGAGAAGGCATCGCTGTCCTGGCTGTATTCGCGAATATCCGTATAAATATAGAAAGCGCCATCCGGGCGCACGGGTACACGCAGGCCCAGACGCTCCAGCTCGGGCAGCAGGTAATCACGACGCTGCTTGAAGGCCAGGCGACGCTCTTCATAAATCGCCATGGTTTCAGGCTCGAAGCAGGCCAGGGCGGCATGTTGGGCCAGGGAGGGAGCGCAAATTGCCAGGCTGGCAGCCATGCGCTCGCAGGCTTCTGTCATCCAGGTGGGCAGAATCAACCAGCCCAGACGCCAGCCCGTCATGTGGAAGTACTTGGAAAAGCTATTGATAACAATAATGTCCTGATCCAAGGTCAAGGCGCTGAGCGGGGCTTCTTCATAAAACAGACCCAGATAAATCTCGTCCATGATGATGAAGCCATCACGGGCGCGCACTTCCTTGATCAGTTCTTGCAGGGCAGGGCGGGAAATCGTTGCGCCGGTGGGATTGTTGGGCGACGCAATCAGAACGCCGCGGGTCTTGGGGCCCCAGTGCTCGCGAATATGCTGGGCACTTAGCTGAAAGCGTTCCTCCGCCGAGGCCGGGATCAGGCGGGCCGTACCACCGGCTGCCATGATGAAGTTCTGGTTGGCCGGGTAGGACGGATCGGGCATCAGCACTTCGTCACCAGGATTGATCAGAGCCAGCGTAGCCAGAGACAGGGCACCGGATGCACCGGCCGTGACCACAATACGCGAGGGGTCGACACGGGCCTGGAACTGCTGCTCGTAATACAGGGCGATGCGTTCACGTAAAGCCGTCAGACCGGCAGGGGCGGTGTACTGACTCAAGCCTTGATTACTGGCCTGATGCAGCGCATCGACCACGGCGTGCGGGGCGGTGAAGTCCGGTTCGCCTATGCCCAGGCTGATAATGTCGCGGCCCGTGGCCTTCAGGGCATTAGCCTGTTTGAAGAGTTCAACAGCATGAAAAGGAAGAACATGTTCGGTACGACTGGCGAGGCGGGACATACGGCAAATCTCGGGTAAAAAGTGTATTGTAGGACCTTGCTCAAAAGGGCGTCAGGTGGCTGTGGCATGTGCGTGTGCCCTGTAGGGGTACAAACCGTCGGGCCAGTGAGACTCAAGTTTAGGTTTGTTGCAGGAAAAGTCTATGGTTTCTTCGTCGCGGCGTGCATTTTTGATGGGGCGTCGTCCTCCCCAAACAGCGTGGCAGACATTTTGTTCACGTTTGAAAGCTCGGGTTCAAGGTGAGTGGTCAGAACTCAGTGCGGAACCGGATCACGAGCAGGCTCGTCTGGAGCCTGCCTCCAGCGCGGATGTCCATATGGTGTTGACGCTGGCCGCCGAGTACGGTGTGACGGTGTGTCTGGAAGGTGTGCCGCAGGCCAGTGAAACCGATGGTCCCTTGATTGTTCTGGCACCGGGCCGACAGATGGCACGCTGTGATCGTCTGGAACCGAATTCCAATCGGTGGTTTGTTCAGCCCGGTTGTCTGCTGGGCGAGATGGAAGCCAAAGGCTTTCAGGGTTTGGCCAATGCTCCGGCTGGCATGACCGTCGCTGCCTGGTTAGCCGACCGGCGTCAGCATGATTGGCCTAGCGGTCGCACCGCCTTGTCGGGCGTGTTGCACTGCTCGGTTATTCTGGCTGACAACACGCAAGCCGCCTTGGGCCCCTTTGGGCAGGAAAACCGTAATCCCCTAGATAGCCTGCGCATGCAGCAGTTGATTCCCGCCCTGTTTCAATTGATGGGAGACTCGGAAACCCAGGCCTTGAGACAAGAACAATGGCCTTGCCGCTACCGCCTGGATGCGCTGGAGCCGATGGAAGGCGAGGGCATCAATCTGGCTCATCTGATGCTGGGCCACGGCGGTGATTTGGCCTGGGTGGAATGGCTGGTGCTGGATGATGCCGTTTTAAGCGGCTCGGACCCGCAAGATTGGTCCTGGCCGAATCAGGAGCAGTCCTGGCAAGCTCAGGATGTGGATAGCCGCATCAAAGCCCTGTTTGATCCAGCGGACCGATTTTCCTATCCGGGCCAGACGCTGTAAGTTTGTCCAGGCCTGCGCTTGACCCATGTTGTAACTCAAGGGCTAGAATGGTCCTTGCTTTGGCCTTGAGGGCCAGGCAAGGTGACTGGGGTTTCGGAGACAAGAACAGCATTCAGCGTATCAAGCCACGCGCTTGTTTGAATTCACGCTGACAGGCAATGGCAGCGCTCTGGCGATCCCGGTCCGTTTTGAATGGATTTTTGGGTAGGTATAAGCATGGACGCCAATTTTCGGAAAGCAGCCCTGGAATATCACGAGCAGGGCAGACCCGGAAAGTTATCGGTCACGCCGACCAAGCAACTCTCCAACCAGCGCGATCTGGCACTGGCCTATTCGCCTGGGGTTGCGGCCGCTTGCGAGGAGATCGTCAACGACCCGCAAAATGCCTTTCGCTACACCGGTCGGGGCAATCTGGTTGGGGTAATTTCCAACGGCACCGCTGTGTTGGGCCTGGGCAATATTGGCGCGCTGGCCTCTAAGCCGGTCATGGAAGGCAAGGCCGTGCTGTTCAAGAGCTTTGCAGGTCTGGATGTCTTTGATATCGAGATCAATGAAACCGACCCTGACAAGCTGGTAGATATTATTGCTGGCCTGGAGCCGACCTTTGGCGGCATCAATCTGGAAGACATCAAAGCGCCCGAGTGTTTCGAGGTGGAGCGCAAGCTGCGCCAGCGCATGAGTATTCCTGTGTTCCACGACGACCAGCATGGCACTGCGATTTGTGTGACGGCCGCCTTTCTGAATGGCCTGAGCGTGGTGGAAAAAGACATCAAGCAGGTCAAAGTGGTGACTTCCGGGGCCGGTGCTGCCGCGCTGGCTTGCCTGGACCTGATGATCGATATGGGCCTGCCGCTGGAAAATATCTGGGTTACCGATATTGATGGTGTGCTGTACGAGGGTCGCCCCGGTAATCCTGTGCCTGAACTGGCTCGTTTTGCCAAACAGACCGAGGCCCGTACCTTGAGTGACGTGATTGATGGGGCCGATGTGTTTCTGGGCTTGTCCGCCGGTGGCGTGCTCAAGCCCGAGATGCTCAAGAACATGGCTCCCCGGCCCCTGATTCTGGCCTTGGCCAATCCAAATCCCGAGATCCTGCCTGAAGATGCCCACGCCGTGCGTGACGATGTGGTCATGGCGACCGGCCGTTCGGATTACCCGAACCAGGTCAATAATGTGCTGTGCTTCCCTTATATCTTCCGTGGCGCGCTGGACGTGGGAGCCACCACGATTACGCGCGGTATGGAGAAAGCCGCTGTGCTGGCCATCTGTCAGCTGGCGCGTGAAGAACAGGATGAAGGCGTAGCCGCCGCTTATGGTCTGGAAGAAGTGTCTTTCGGTCCTTCCTTCTTTATTCCCCGCCCCTTTGACTCGCGCCTGATTGTGCGTATCGCGCCTGCCGTTGCCAAAGCAGCCATGGAAGAGGGCGTGGCGACCCGTCCGATTGCGGATCTGAACAGCTACATCTATCAGCTGCGCCAGTTCGTCTACAAGTCCGGCTCCTTCATGAAGCCGATTTACTCGCTGGCCCGTGGCCTGGTGCAAGACGGTGCCAAGTCGCGCGTGGTGTTCAGCGAAGGCG
Organism: Alcaligenes sp. 13f; assembly: GCF_020496585.1. Classification (NCBI taxonomy): domain Bacteria; kingdom Pseudomonadati; phylum Pseudomonadota; class Betaproteobacteria; order Burkholderiales; family Alcaligenaceae; genus Alcaligenes; species Alcaligenes sp. 13f. The sequence continues at coordinate 134,199 of NZ_JAHKKC010000008.1, read as the reverse complement.
AGGACGAGCGCGTCCTGCGTGCGGTACAAATTATTGTGGACGAAGGTCTGGCCAGCCCGATTCTGGTGGGGCGTCCTGCTGTCCTGCAGCAGCGTATTGAACGCTATGGCCTGCGTCTGCGCTTGGGCATTGATGTGGAAGTGACCAACCCCGAGCAAGATGATCGTTTCCACCGTTACTGGACCAGCTACTGGGAAATCATGTCGCGTCGCGGTATCAGCAAAGAGATGGCGCGTGTGGAAATGCGCCGTCGCCCAACCTTGATCGGCGCCATGATGCTGCATCTGGGTGATGCCGATGGCATGATCTGCGGCACCGTGGGGCGCTACGAGAACCATCTGGAACTGGTGGATCAGGTGATTGGCAAAGCTCCGGGCGTGGAGACTTATGCGGCCATGAATATTTTGCTGCTCAGTGAGCGTACCGTGGCCTTGACGGACACGCACGTGAACCATGATCCCGATTCGGATCAGGTAGCTGAGATTACCTTGGCAGCGGCTCGCAAGATGCGCCAGTTCAATATCGAACCCAAGGTGGCCCTGCTGTCCAGCTCCAACTTTGGAACCAACGACTCGCCTGCCGCCGTCACCATGCGCGGTGCGCTGGAACGTGTGCGCAAGCTGGATCCCAGCCTGGAAGTGGACGGGGAAATGCACGGCGACTGCGCGCTGGATGAAAAGGCCCGCCATCAAATCCTGCCCACCTCGGCCCTGACTGGCGAGGCGAACTTACTGGTCTGCCCGAACGTGGAAGCCGGCAATATTGCCTACAACCTGCTCAAGACGGCTGCCGGTGGCAACGTGGCGATCGGTCCCTTCCTGTTGGGGGCACGGGCACCGGTTCACATCATGACGTCTACTTCCTCGGTACGCCGTATCGTCAATATGACGGCGGTCACGGTGGTGGATGCCAACGTCGCTACTGAAGGCTGATAGCTATCATGATCCAGCGCTCTCCCGCTCCTGTGGCCTTGGTCCTGAATGGGGGCGGGGCGCGCGGCGCGTATCAGGCTGGAGTGCTGGCCGGTTTGCTGGAGCTGCTGGACCCGGATCGCAACCCTCAGTTTCGCAATCCCTTCGATATTATTTGCGGCTCTTCGGCAGGCTCCATCAATGCTGCCGGATTGGCTTGCCGTGCTGACAAGCCTCACGAGGCTGTCGACCATATACAACAGCTGTGGGGCTCGCTGCGCACCAACGATATTTTTCATGCCGACCCCTTGCAGTTGCTGGCGACCAGTGTGCACTGGGTGGCCACGCTGGCCTTGGGCTGGCTGGCCCCGCGTCTGCGTGACCATGTGCCGCACTCCATGCTGGACAACTCACCGCTGCGGGACCTGCTGGAAAAGAGCCTGGACTTTGATCGCTTGCAGCGCAATCTGGCCCAGCAGCATGTCGGCGCGCTGGCGATTACGGCAGCGGCCTACACCACGGGTGAGCACCTGACTTTTTATCAGTGTGACGAGCGTATCCGACCCTGGACGCGTAATCTGCGCCGCGCCATCCCCGGGGTGATCGGGGTGGATCACCTGATGGCTTCCAGCGCGATTCCTTTCATGTTTCCGGCCCAGTCCTTGCAAGTGGGCAAGCAAACCCAGTGGTGCGGGGACGGGACGATGCGCCAGCTGGCACCCATCAGCCCGGCGATTCATCTGGGGGCGCACAAGGTTCTGATTGTGGGCACGGGATACGCGGACAACACCTACCACGAGCAAGAGTGCGAAGATCCGCCTTATCCCTCTTTGGCGCAGATCAGTGGCTATGCTTTATCCAACATATTCCTCGATAGTGTGTCAACGGATATTGAGCGTATGGAACGCATCAATACATTGCTTGCCTATATGCCTGCAAATGTATTACAAAGCCAATCGCTGCGTCCTGTCAGCACGTTTGCCATCACTCCCAGCCGCTCGCTGGATGAAATTGCCACTCGGCATATTCATCAGATGCCAACTGCTGCACGTACCCTATTTCGAGTACTTGGTGTATCTTCAAAGTCCGGTCCGACCACAGGCGGTGCATTAATTTCATATTTGTTGTTCGAGTCCGGCTACACCCAAGAGCTGATCGAGTTAGGAAAGACCGATACCATGAGTCGTCGTGAAGAAGTATTAGCGTTTTTTAAGGAAGCGTCCTGATGAGCCAATCCCTGACTTTGCAAGAGGTTTTGCAACAAGGCGGCGTGCTCGACGCAACGGGCCTGACGGCTGCTGATTTTCTGGAGCAGGCACAGGACCAGGGGCTTACCGCCCTGGAAGTAAGTTGCGATCGTGCGCGCAATCGTTCCGCTGTGTTGCGAGCAGTCGCCAAGGCTGTCGATTACCCTGAATTTTTTGGCGGCAATCTGGATGCACTCTACGATTGCCTGTGCGACACCGTGCTGGACCAGAAAGCAGGCCTGGCCCTATGGCTGGACAATCTGCACAGTGGTGATCCTGCATTGGAAAAAGACGCCCAGGCTATTTTGGGTGTATGTGAAGATGTGTATGCCTGGGCCTCGAATAACGAGCGCCGTTTTGTATGTGTCGTTCTGCACGCTGGCAAGCATCCTGACCCTGAACCGGGTGAGACTCCTGCTTCCTACTCCAGCCAGGACGAGGAGTAAGCCTTACTCCCAGCCTTGCAAGGCGCTGATCGCTGCTGTCAGCGCCAGGGCGGCGGTTTCGGTTCGCAGCACGCGGTGCCCGAAACGAATCGCCTGAGCCTGGGCACTCAGTGCCACCTTCTGCTCTTCGGGCGACCAACCGCCTTCGGGGCCAATCAAGATAGCCATGGCCTGATCTTGCGGTCCAATGGCCTGCGCCAACTGTTTGGGCGCATCGGGATCACAGAACAGATGCAGGCCAGTTTCCGCCTCGCGGAAATATTCGGCCAATGTCAGCGGCGCTGACAGTTCCATCAAGCGGTTGCGACCACACTGCTCGCTGGCCGACTCAATCACTCTTTGCCAATGGCCCATACGCTTGGCCTGCCGCTCCGCGTTCAGTTGCAGCACGCTACGTTGCGCGCGAATCGGCACAAAGCGGCTCACGCCCATTTCCACGGCTTTTTCAATAATCCAGTCCATCTTGTCGCTGGAGGCAATGCCTTGCAGCACCGTTATGCGACCGGCCAGCTCGCGGACAGGTGTTTGGGCATCGCCCAGGCTGGCAAAGCCCTTTTTGCCATCAATGCGCAAGGTGGCGGGATACTGGGTTCCGCGCCCGTCAAACAGGACAATGTCCTGACCGTCCTTCAAACGCAGCACCCGGATAGCGTGATGCGCCAGAGCCTCGGGCAGGGCGATCTCGGTCTGGGCCGTCAAGTCCAGGGGGTGGTAGAAACGGGGAGCTGCCATATCAAGACACCATCAAGCATAAAAAACCGCACAAGCATACCGTACCCAGGCTTCGGGGAGAAAGCGCAAGGCCCCAGCTCAAGTGGGGGCGATTTAGCGCCAGCAATGCTAAAATAGCGCGTTTTATAAACTAATCAGGGCCGTGAGCCGTCCGCCTGTCGGAATTGTCGCGCCGCCGCCCCAATGAGCTTCTAATGGATATTGCGTCAGCCTCTGATAAAACCCTAGCCAATGCCATCCGTGCCTTGTCTATGGATGCCGTGCAACAAGCTAATTCGGGCCACCCCGGTGCGCCCATGGGCATGGCCGATATCGCCCAGGTTCTCTGGACCCGGCACCTGAAACACAACCCTGCCGACCCTGCCTGGTTTGATCGCGACCGTTTTGTGTTGTCAAACGGCCACGGTTCCATGCTGATCTACGCTTTGTTGCACCTTAGTGGCTATGACCTGCCCATGGACGAGCTGCGCAACTTCCGTCAGATGCATTCGCGCACTCCTGGTCACCCTGAAGTGGGTATTACCGCTGGCGTGGAAACCACCACGGGTCCTTTGGGTCAGGGTTTGGGCAATGCCGTTGGTTTTGCATTGGCTGAGGCCTTGCTGGCACGCGAGTTCAACCGCGAAGGCCACGATGTGGTCGATCACCTGACCTGGGTTTTCGCTGGTGACGGCTGTTTGATGGAAGGTATCTCGCACGAGGCTTGTTCCTTGGCCGGTACCTGGAAACTGTCCAAGCTGGTCGTGATGTACGACGACAACGGCATTTCCATCGACGGTAAGGTCGAGAACTGGTTTGGTGACGATACGCCCGCCCGCTTTGAAAGCTATGGCTGGAACGTGATCCGCGCTGTTGACGGCCACGATGCCGCTTCGATCCACAACGCGATTGAACAGGCTCGCCGCAACGCGAAAGAGGGCACGGGTCCTACCCTGATTTGCTGCCGTACCGTGATCGGCAAGGGTGCTCCTAACGCCGCCGGTTCCGAGAAGGTTCACGGTGCCCCACTGGGCGCTGATGAAATTGCCGCCACCCGTGCAGCACTGGACTGGAACCACGGACCGTTTGAAATTCCTCAGGAAGTCTACCAAGGTTGGGATTGCCGCGAAAAAGGCGGCGCCCAGCAAGCGGAATGGCAAAAGCGCTTTGACGCTTACAGCCAGGCTTACCCTGAACTGGCCGCAGAACTGGCTCGCCGTCTGAAAGGCGAGCTGCCTGCCGACTACAGCGCCAAAGTACAGGCCTTTATTGAAGAAACCGCTCAGAAAGCCGAAACCATTGCGTCGCGTAAAGCCTCGCAATTGGCCATTAGCGCTTTGGTCAATGTGCTGCCAGAAATGCTGGGTGGCTCGGCTGACCTGACCGGCTCGAACTTCACCGACTGGAAGGGTGCCGAAGCCGTACGTGCCCACGCCGACGGTGTGCATTTCGGTCGCCACATCAACTACGGTGTACGTGAATTCGGTATGGCCGCCATCATGAATGGTCTGGCTCTGCACGGTGGTTACCTGCCTTTTGGCGGCACCTTCCTGACTTTCTCCGACTACTCGCGCAACGCCATCCGTATGGCTGCCTTGATGAAGCAGCGTGTTGTGCACGTATTCACCCACGACTCCATCGGTCTGGGCGAAGACGGTCCGACACACCAGTCCATCGAGCACGCCAACAGCCTGCGTTTGATCCCCAACCTGCATGTCTGGCGTCCTTGCGACACCACGGAAACGGCGGTGGCCTGGGCTTGCTCGGTCGAGCGTCCTACCAGCATCGGTATGGACGTACAGGACGGTGGTCCTAGCGCCTTGCTCTTGTCGCGCCAGAATCTGCCTTTCGTCGAGCGCGATGCGCAAACCATCCAGAACATCCGTCGTGGTGGCTACGTGCTGCGTGATGCGCAAGATGCGCGCGCCATCATCATGGCAACTGGCTCGGAAGTGGGTTTGGCGCTGCAAGCACAGGAGCAGCTGGCTCAGCAAGGTATTGCGACCCGTGTGGTGTCCATGCCTTGTACCAACCTGTTCGACGCGCAGGACAAGCAGTGGCGTGATCAGGTCCTGACACCCGGCATCCCGCGTGTTGCGGTTGAAGCCGGTACCACAGGTCTGTGGTTCAAGTACGTGGGCCTGGAAGGCGCTGTAGTGGGTATCGATACCTACGGCGAATCCGCCCCGGCTGGCGTCCTGTTCAAGCATTTTGGTCTGACAGCAGAGAAGGTCGCTGCGGCCGTTCAAGAAATTTTGTAATTGGAGTCTGACATGACGATTCGCGTCGCAATCAATGGTTATGGTCGTATCGGCCGCATGATCTTGCGTGCCCACTACGAGTACGGCAAAAAACACGATATCGAGATCGTGGCCATCAACGCCTCGGGCGGTGCCGAGATCAACGAACACCTGACTCGCTATGACTCCGTGCATGGCCGTTTCAACGCTGATGTGTCGCTGGATGGCGATCATCTGGTGGTCAACGGTGACCGTATCCGCCTGCTGAGCCAGCGCGATGCGCTGACCCTGCCTTGGGCCGAACTGGGTGTGGACGTGGTGCTGGAATGTACCGGTGCGTTCACCACCAAGGAAAAAGCCGGTGAGCACATTCAAGCTGGTGCCAAGAAAGTCATCATCTCGGCCCCCGGTGGCAAGGATGTGGACGCCACCATCGTGTACGGCGTGAACCACGACATTCTGAAGAGCACCGACACCGTTATTTCCAACGCATCGTGCACCACCAACTGCCTGGCTCCCCTGGTTGCTCCTTTGCACAAGGAACTGGGCGTGGTCAGCGGTCTGATGACCACCATCCACGCTTACACCAATGACCAGGTCCTGACCGACGTGCGTCACAAGGACATGCGCCGTGCCCGTTCGGCCACCAGCAGCATGATCCCAACCAAGACCGGCGCGGCTGCTGCTGTGGGTCTGGTGCTGCCAGAACTCAATGGCAAGCTGGACGGTTACGCTGTGCGCGTTCCTACCATCAACGTGTCCATGGTTGACCTGACTTTCGTGGCCAGCCGCAACACCAGCGTTGAAGAAGTGAACGGCATTCTGAAGGCAGCGTCGGAAGGCGCCATGAAGGGCATTCTGGACTACTGCACCGAACCTCTGGTGTCCATCGACTTTAACCACACCACCGCTTCCAGCACGGTTGATTCCCTGCTGACCAAAGTTACCGGCGGCAATATGGTCAAAGTGGCTGCCTGGTACGACAACGAATGGGCTTTCTCCATTCGTATGCTCGACAGCACCATCGCACTGATGTCGGCCAAGTAAGATCTGAATAGCAGGGGCGGGATTTCCCGCCCCTGTCACGTTAATTCCCAGAACAAAAAACCATGTCTACAAGCATCAAGACCTTGTCTGCGCTGGCCGAAACGGACGCGCTGCGAGGCAAGCGGGTATTTATCCGCTCTGATCTGAATGTCCCTCTGCAAGACGGACGTATTACCGAAGACACGCGCGTGCGTGCCTCGGTACCTGCCATTCGCATGGCGCTGGATGCCGGCGCTGCGGTGATGGTCACGTCTCACCTGGGTCGCCCTAAAGAAGGCGAGTGCCAGCCTGTGGATTCGCTGGAACCCGTGGTGCAACGTTTGTCCGAGTTGTTGGGCATGCCCGTTGAGCTGCGTCGCAATTGGCTGGATGGCGTGCAAGTGTCGCCCGGTCAGGTGGTCTTGCTGGAGAACTGCCGCTGCAACGTGGGGGAAAAGAAGAACGATCCCGAGTTGGCTCGCAAAATGGCAGCCTTGTGTGACGTTTACGTAAACGACGCCTTTGGTACGGCTCACCGTGCTGAAGCGACTACTGAAGGTATCGCCCGCTTTGCCCCCATGGCTTGCGCCGGTCCCTTGCTGGAAGCCGAGTTGAAGGCCTTGGGCCGCGCTTTGAATCAGCCCGCCCGTCCTTTGGTTGCGATTGTGGGTGGTGCCAAGGTGTCCACCAAACTGTCCATCCTGCGCGCTTTGGCGGAAAAGGTTGACCAACTGGTGGTCGGCGGCGGCATCGCCAATACCTTCATGATGGCCAGCGGCCTGTCCGTGGGCAAATCCCTGGTGGAAGAAAGCCAGCTGGAAGAAGCCCGCGAAGTGATCCGCATCATGAAAGAGCGCGGTGCAGAAGTACCTATCCCTGTGGATGTGGTGTGCGCCAAGTCCTTTGCTGCCGATGCAGCGGCTGAAATCAAGGCTGCTGATCAGGTCCAGGACGATGACATGATTCTGGACGTGGGCCCGCAAACGGCTCAGCAGATCGCTGACATCATTGTCAAAGCGGGCACAGTGGTCTGGAACGGCCCTCTGGGCGTGTTCGAGTTCCCGGCTTTCGCACAAGGCACCGAAACCCTGTCGCGTGCGATTGCAGGCTCCAAGGCCTTCTCGATTGCTGGCGGTGGCGACACCCTGGCAGCGATTGCCCAGTTCAACATCGGCGAAGATGTGGACTACATCTCCACCGGCGGCGGCGCATTCCTGGAATTCCTGGAAGGCAAGCGCTTGCCAGCCGTGGCTGCGTTGGAAGACAAGGCTTAAGCCTGTCTTTGCTTTGCAAGAAAAAGCCAGTCAACGAAAGTTGGCTGGCTTTTTTGTTTTTTGCCTACTTGGATAGCTCAATCTCGACCATCATCCAAAATCCCTCTTTATAGTCCTCGTGCTCTAACCAGTCTTCAGGTGTGGTCGGTGAGGGGAGGGGGGAGCTATCACCGAAGCAGTGTGCCTTAACCGCTTCTTGGGCAACCCGAGCAAGATTCTGTAATTCATCAGCTGCTGCAAAACAGCCTGGGAAGTCGGGGAAGCGCGCGCCATAGGCGCTATGTTCATCCTTGTGCACGTGGAGTGGATAGAGCATGGACTGCGCTTCACGCCCCATCTTTAATCAACTGAGCATACCCTTGCATCGCATCCGGCCAATCCAGCTGAAAGCCGCTGTCCAGCAGTCGCTGGTTGCTCAGGCGTTTGCCACCTTCATTGGATTGGCGTCGTTCTGGGTGGGCCACTTCCAGTAGATCCGCCAGTCCGTCATACAGTTCGGTAATCCGATAAGGGCGGCTATCCGTACCTATGTAGCAAGGGAAGGGCGCGGGAGTGCGCAGCAGGTGCCAGCAGGCGCGCGCGGCGTCTTCAATATGCAGGCGGTTGGCCCAGTGCTCCGGGTCGTCCGGCACGGTGGCACGGCCTTCACGCAGGCGGTCCAGCAATTGGGTACGACCTGGACCGTACAGGCCGCTTGGGCGGATGACGACGGCTTGAGCCGGGATGCGGTGGTGCAGCAGCTGCTCGGCCTCCAGCAGTACTCGGCCATTGAATTGCGTAGGCTCTGTAGGCGAGTTCTCGTCCACCCATTCAGTGCTCGGCCCGTAGACGGCGCTGGACGATACAAAGACAAAGCGTTTCAGGGCTTTCAGGTCCAGCTCGTTGAGCAGGTTTTCCAGACCGTGCAGAAATACCCGCTCATAAGCAGCCTGGCTACGCTGGTCGGGAGAGACAGCGTAAAGTACGTGGGTGATTTTGCGGTGTTTCAGGCGCAGGGAGGTGGGCTCGCTCAAATCGGCTTCCACCCATTCAATTCCGCTGTGATCGTCCAGGGGGATGTGGCGACGCAGGCCGATCACCGGCCATTCGTGTTGGCGGGCCAGCTTCCCGGTGCGGGTGCCCAGATCGCCAGCGCCCGCTAAGAGCAAAGTACGTTGTCGAGAGTCCAAAGCAGCAAGTCCTTGAGTAGAATGATCTCGAGCAGGGCTCGATTGGCTGAGATAACAATAGCATTGGAGGCGGTCATGGAGTGTCGCAATTGGATTGACGGACAGCAACTTGGCGCGGAGGGCGGTGGTTTGCTACCGGTTATCGACCCCTCCACAGGCGAGACTTTCGCCCGCCTGGCGCAGTCGTCCGAGGTGGATATTGATTGGGCCGTACAGGCCGCCCGCCGCGCCTGCCAGGGGCCGTGGAGCCGCCTGACTGCCGCTCAGCGCAGCCAGTTGTTGCTGCGTTGCGCCCGAACATTGTCTGATGCCCGAGAGGAGCTGGCGCGGCTGGAATCCCGCGATACCGGCAAGCCTTTGCGTCAGGCCCAGTCCGATGCTGCTGCCATTGTCCGCTATTTTGAGTTCTATGCGGGCGCGGTGGACAAGTTGCATGGTCAAACCATTCCGCTGGGCTGGGAGATGACGGCCTTTACCTTGCGTGAACCCTTAGGCGTTACCGCGCATATCATTCCCTGGAATTACCCCTTGCAGATTTTTGGGCGCAGCGTGGCCGCGTCCCTGGCAGCGGGCAATACCTGCGTGGTGAAACCGGCAGAAGATGCCAGCCTGTCCTTGCTGCGGGTGGCCGAGCTGTTGCACGAAGCGGGTTTGCCAGCGGGTGTGCTGAATATCTGCACGGGGTTGGGGAGCGAGGCCGGGCAGGCCTTGTCCGCACATCCTGATATCAATCACATTTCCTTTACCGGCTCTCCCGGCACGGGCCGTCAGGTGGCCTTGCAGGCGGCGCAGAATTTTGTGCCGGTCACCTTGGAGCTGGGCGGCAAGTCTCCACAAATCGTGTTCTCGGATGCGGATCTGGATGCCGCTTTGCCGGTCGTGGTCAATGCGATCGTGCAGAACGCGGGGCAGACGTGCTCGGCGGGCAGCCGGGTGCTGATTCAGCGCGCTATCTATGGCGACTTTACCGAGCGTCTGGCCGAAGCCTTCAAGGCGCTGCTGACCGGCGCGGCCAGTGACAATCTGGATTGCGGTCCCCTGATCAGTGCACAGCAGCAGGCACGGGTCCGTTTCTATCTGGAGAATCTGGACCAGGACGGTATTGTGGTGCTGGCCCAGGGCAAGCTGGACTCCAAAGCCCCGGCGGGTGGCTTCTACCAGGTACCTGTTTTATTGGGCCATGTGCCTGTTGAACATCGACTGGCGCAGGAGGAAATCTTTGGTCCGGTTCTGATCGCCCAGCCCTTCGGCACAGAGGAAGAGGCCATCGCCATGGCCAATGGCACGCCTTACAGTCTGGTGGCCGGGGTCTGGACCCGCGACGGGGCCCGTCAGGTGCGTATGGCCAGACAGCTGCGGGCCGGCCAGGTCTTTGTGAATAATTACGGCGCAGCAGGCGGGGTAGAGCTGCCTTTTGGCGGAACGGGTCAGTCTGGCATAGGCCGCGAGAAGGGTTTCGAAGCCTTGTACGCCCTGACTTCCCTGAAAACGGTTGCGCTACGTCATGCGGCCAGCTGATCGTAGGGGTATTTAGGGGTAAGCGCGGCTGTGGCGGTACGGGTTTTCTGGCAGCATGGCAGCTGAACGCTAAACAGGTTTCACCAATGGCGGCGCAAGGCCGCCATTTCTATATAAAAAGCAGAAGGAGACAAACATGCGATTGCAAGACAAAGTGGCTATCGTGACGGGCGGTGCATCGGGTTTTGGCCTGGGCATTGCACAGCGCTTTGCACGCGAAGGAGCGCGTGTACTGATTGCCGACCTGAATGCAGAGCAAGGGCAGGCCGCAGCAGCCCAGATTCAGGCACAGGGTGGTCAGGCCATTTTTGCCGCTTGCGATGTCTCGCAAGGGGACGAAGTTCATGCCCTGTTGGATATTGCCCTGCGCGAATGCGGCGGGCTGCATATTGTGGTGAACAATGCGGGCACCACGCATCGGAACAAGCCTTTGCTGGAAGTCAGCGAAAGCGAGTTCGATCTGGTCTATGCCGTTAACGTGAAAAGCATTTACTGGACCGCGAAGCATTTTGTGCCCTATCTGCGCGCCCAGGGCTCGGGTTCCTTCATTAATATTGCGTCCACTGCAGCCTTGCGTCCGCGCCCCGGACTAGTCTGGTATAACGGCACCAAAGGTGCAGTCGTGACCATCAGCAAGGGCATGGCGGCAGAGTTGGGGCCGGATAACATTCGGGTCAATTGCATTAATCCGGTGATTGGTGACACGGCGTTGCTGGAACAGTTCATGGGTATGCCCGATACGCCGGAAAACCGCAGCCGCTTTTTGGCGGGAATTCCGCTGGGACGTTTTTGCACACCCAAGGACGTGGCCGCAGCGGCGCTGTATCTGGCCTCGGACGAGGCCGAGTTCATTACCGGCACCTGCATCGAGGTAGACGGCGGCCGTTGTATTTAAGCCCCACTGCGATTCGTTACAATCGTGCTATTGGCAGGCCCGTTCAGGGCCTGTAGTTTATTTCGCTTCCAAGGAAAAGCATGACATTCAATCGACAGTCTCCCCGCGAGCATCCGGATCAATTGCGTATCGGCTTGGTGTCGGTTTCGGATCGCGCCTCCAGCGGACAGTACCAGGATCAAGGCATACCGGCGCTGCGTCGTTGGCTGGACTCGGCCTTGACGGTCGCGCCTGCCTATCTGGAGCGGCTGATTCCCGACGAGCGTGCCCAGATTACCGGCACTCTGGTCGAGCTGGTGGAAGCGGGTTGCGACCTGATTTTGACCACCGGCGGCACCGGCCCGGCCCGTCGCGATGTGACGCCGGAGGCGACTCTGGACGCTGGAACGCGCGAAATGCCCGGATTCGGTGAACAGATGCGCCAAATCAGTTTAAAATTCGTACCAACAGCGATTTTGTCGCGGCAAGTTGCGGTCATCCGAGAAATTCAGGACCACGCTGCTCTGATTATCAATCTGCCTGGGCAGCCCAAAGCCATTCAGGAAACTCTGGAAGGATTACGGGATACGGAAACCGGACAAGTATTGGTGCCGGGTATTTTTGCAGCTGTCCCGTATTGCATCGACCTGATTGGTGGACCTTACGCACAAACTCACGAGCATGTGGTCAATGCGTTCCGCCCCAAGTCGGCGCGCCGGACCGCCAGTTAACACGCTTACAAACGATCGGCTGTGCACGGAACCGTGCCCGGCCAAGTTTTTCAATTATTTTAGTCTTCAGGAGGTCTTCTCATGGCCCTAGTTTCCATGCGCCAGCTGCTCGATCACGCGGCCGAGCACGGTTATGGTATTCCAGCGTTCAACGTCAATAACCTGGAGCAGGTCCAGGCCATTATGGAAGCCGCCTCGGAGACGGATAGCCCCGTCATCATGCAGGCATCGGCCGGTGCCCGTAAATACGCAGGCGAAGCGTTTCTGCGTCACCTGATCGAAGCTGCTGTCGAGTCCTACCCCAACATCCCTGTGGTGATGCACCAGGACCACGGCCAGTCCCCCGAGATTTGCAAAGGCGCCATCGAGCTGGGTTTCTCCAGCGTGATGATGGACGGCTCCCTGTTGCCCGACGGCAAGACGATTGCCGACTTTGAGTACAACGTGGAAGTCACCCGCAAAGTGGTCGAAATGGCTCACAAGCTGGGCGTGACGGTTGAAGGCGAACTGGGCTGCCTGGGTTCCCTGGAAACCATGCAGGGTGACAAGGAAGACGGCCACGGCGCTGACGGCGTTCTGACTCTGGACCAGTTGCTGACCGACCCCGAGCAGGCTGCTGAATTTGTGACACGCACTCAACTGGACGCACTGGCCATCGCCATCGGTACCAGCCACGGTGCTTACAAGTTCACCCGCAAGCCTACCGGCGATATTCTGTCCATCGAGCGCGTGAAAGAAATTCACCGTCGTTTGCCCAACACTCACCTGGTGATGCACGGCAGCTCCAGCGTGCCTCAGGAACTGCTGGCTGAAATCCGCCAGTTCGGTGGCAACATGAAAGAAACCTACGGCGTGCCTGTGGAAGAAATTCAGGAAGCCATCAAGTACGGCGTGCGCAAGGTCAATATCGACACCGATATCCGTTTGGCCATGACCGCTGCCATCCGTCGTTTCCTGTTCGAAAACCCCGAGAAATTCGACCCACGCGAATACCTGAAACCTGCTCGCGAAGCCGCCAAGAAAGTGTGCGTGGCCCGCTACCAGCAGTTCGGCGCCGCCGGTCAGGCCTCCAAGATCAAGGCCATTCCTTTGCAGGAAATCGCCCGCCAGTACAGCACCGGCGAGCTGTCCCAGATCGTTCAGTAATTTTGTCAGGCGGAGCAGGAGTGGGCAGCACGACTGCCCGCCCCGATCTCCGCGTCTTTGCCCGGTGCCGCAGGCGCCGGGATTGTCGTCCCGCCTGCATCCATAGTCAGCGGGATGTTTTCGTTTTAAGGATGAAATCGTGCAAGAGCCCTTACATCAATCCAGCCTGAGCTCCCTGCCGCTACTCGCGCGCGGCAAAGTTCGGGACATGTATGCGGTGGGTGAGGACAAGTTGTTGATTGTGGCCAGTGATCGCATTTCGGCATTCGATGTGATTCTGGACGACCCCATTCCCGGCAAGGGCGCTGTCTTGACGCAGATGACCGAGTTCTGGCTGAACAAGCTGGCACACATCATCCCTAATCACACGACGGGCGTGAACCCGGTTGATGTGGTGGCGCCTGAAGAGCGCGCCCAAGTGGAAGGCCGCTCCATGGTGGTCAAGCGCTTGAAGCCCATCATGGTGGAAGCGGTGGCTCGTGGTTACCTGATCGGTTCGGGCTGGAAAGACTACCAGGCTACCGGCGCGGTATGTGGCATCACCTTGCCTGCAGGACTGAAGCAAGCGGCCAAGCTGCCTCATGTGCTGTTTACGCCGGCTGCCAAAGCAGAAATGGGCTCGCATGACGAGAACGTGGATTTCGCCCATGTGGTCAAGGAAGTCGGTCAGGAGCTGGCCGAGCAAATCCGTGATGTGACCTTGCGTTTGTACACCGAAGCTGCTGACTATGCGGCCAGCCGTGGCATTCTGATTGCCGATACCAAATTTGAGTTTGGCCTGGACGATCAAGGCCAGCTGCATTTGATGGACGAAGTGCTGACCCCGGATTCCTCGCGTTTCTGGCCAGCCGACAGCTACGCCGAAGGCATCAGCCCACCGTCTTACGACAAGCAATTTGTGCGCGATTGGCTGGAGACCCAGGTTTGGGACAAGACGCCACCCGCTCCTCGCTTGCCTGCTGAGGTGGCCGAGCGTACGGCTGACAAATACCGCGAAGCCCTGGAACGCCTGACAGCGTGAACGGTTTGCAGCCCGGACAGGCGCTCGCCGTAAACGAGCTGCCTGCTCGTCCTCCGCAGGGTGCCAAGCGGCTGCATGTCCTTGGACAACTTAGCTACAGCGAGCCGGGCTTTTGGGGAGGGCGATGGGCAGAGCAAAGTCTGCCTCGCCGGAAAACCCATCATTGGATGGACCCTGCTGTTTTTCTATTTACCAAGGCGCCTGGCAGCATGGCGCCTTCTTCCTTTTAGGGCGTATCTCTAATGAGCGTACAAACTCCTGCGGTCCCCACAGTGGGCATTGTGATGGGTTCCTCCAGCGACTGGGATGTCATGAGCCAGGCTGTGGCCATTCTGGACGAATTTGGCGTGTCCTATGAGTGCCGTGTGGTCTCTGCCCACCGCATGCCGATTGATATGGTGGACTATGGTGCCCAGGCTCCGGCCCGTGGCCTGAAAGCCATTATTGCCGGTGCAGGCGGCGCGGCTCACTTGCCCGGCATGCTGGCTGCCCTGACGCACTTGCCCGTGTTTGGCGTACCTGTACCTTCGCGCTACCTGCGTGGTGAAGATTCCCTGCTGTCGATTGTGCAAATGCCCAAGGGCGTGCCGGTTGCCACCTTCGCCATTGGTGAGGCCGGTGCCGCCAATGCCGCGCTGCACGTGATTGCCAATCTGGCGGTCAACGATGCTGTGCTGACTGAAAAACTGATTGCGTACCGTGCCCGCCAGACCGAGGCCGCCCGAGCTATGCGTGTTCCTCCTGCTACTGCCTGATTTTATTTTGTGATGATGACCCCCATGACTGATGTTGCCCTTCTGGTCCCTGGCTCCTGGCTGGGCATGATTGGAGGCGGCCAACTGGGCCGCATGTTCTGCCATAGCGCCCAAAGCCTGGGCTACAAGGTGGCCGTGCTGGACCCGGACACCCATAGCCCTGCAGGCGCGGTGGCGGATCTGCATATCTGTGCGGCCTACGATGACGCCCAAGCGCTTTCCCGTCTGGGGGACTTGAGCCAAGCCGTCAGTACCGAGTTCGAGAACGTCCCGGCGCAGTCCTTGCTGACCTTGGCCAAGCACACACGAGTCACACCGTCTGGTGATGCCGTAGGTATTGTGCAGGATCGTATTCGTGAAAAAGCCTTTATCGCGCAGGCCGGTGTGCCGGTGGCTCCTTATGCGGCCATCGAAAGCCTGGACGATTTGCAGGCCGCTGACAGCGCCTTGTTCCCCGGCATTTTGAAGACTGCGCGTTTTGGTTACGACGGCAAGGGTCAGGCACGTGTGGCAGACCGTGAACAGGCGCTGGCTGCCTTCAAGGAGTTCGGTTCCCAGGCCTGTGTGCTGGAAGCCCTGCAACCCTTGAAATCCGAAATTTCGGTTGTTCTGGCTCGTGGCCTGGACGATCAGGTCAAAACCTTCCCATGTGCCCGTAATGAGCACCGTGATGGCATTTTGGCCGTGTCCACCATCAGCGCCCAGTTTCAGGATGATGCCTTGTCCGAGCAGGCACGTCAGGCGGCTGCCGCTATCGCCCGTACGCTGGACTACGTGGGTGTCTTGTGTGTTGAGTTCTTCATTCTGGAAGATGGCCGTTTGTTAGCCAATGAGGTGGCTCCCCGTCCGCACAATAGCGGTCACTACACCATGAACGCCTGCGTCACCAGCCAGTTTGAACAGCAAGCCCGCGTGATGGCGGCCTTGCCTTTGGGTGATACCAGCGCTTTGTGTCCTTCCATGATGCTCAACATCCTGGGCGATATCTGGTTTGATGAACAGGGCCAGATGCGTGAACCTGATTGGGCTGCCTTGCTGGCTGTGCCTGGCGTGTCCTTGCACCTGTACGGCAAGGCCGAGGCCCGTGTTGGCCGCAAGATGGGTCACGTCAATATTGTGGGCGAGTCGGATCAGCAAGTGCGTGAACGCACTGCCCGAGCCGCCGCTGCCTTGCGTATCGCGTTTGATCATGAGTGATTCCACCCGTAGCCCTTCCGAGCAGCAGATAGAGCAAGCCGCCCGTGTGCTGGCACAAGGGGGGCTGGTGGCCTTTCCAACCGAGACAGTCTACGGTCTGGGCGCGGATGCAGAAAACCCGGCGGCGGTGCAACTGATTTACAAGGCCAAGGGCCGCCCTGCGAATCATCCCTTGATTGTGCACGTGGCCCCTGGTGCCGACTTGCGTTATTGGGTGACGGATATTCCGCCCGTGGCGCAGCAATTGATTGATGCCTTCTGGCCGGGTCCTTTGACGCTGATCTTGCCGCGCAATCCGGCTATTCCGGATACGGTCAGTGGCGGGCAAAGCAGCATTGGTATTCGTTGCCCTTCCCATCCGGTGGCACAGGCTTTGCTCAAGCGCATGGCAGAACTCAAGCCCAGCGGACAGGCAGGAGTAGCAGCACCTTCGGCCAACAAGTTTGGTCAGGTATCGCCTACGGCTGCCAGCCATGTACGCGATGAATTCGCGGACATGGGTGCAGAGGAACTGCTGATTGTGGAAGCGGGCCCGTCGGAAGTGGGCATCGAGTCCACCATTGTGGACGTGTCGCGTACTCATCAAGGTGTGGGTGCCGTGCTTTTGCGGCCTGGCCACATTAGCGCCGCCATGATTGCCGAGGTTATCGGCTACGAACCCGCCAGCCCGGATCAACAAGCCCCACAGGTTTCGGGCAGCTTGAAAGCGCACTATGCGCCTCGTACCCCTTTATCTTTGTTTGATGAAGACAGCGCGGCTGCGGTGCAGGCTGCTTTGAGCCAGGGGGGCAAGCAGGCCATTGTCGCTTTTGCCTCCTTGCCGCCATTTTCGGCGGAGGTGCACGACTGGTATGTGTGCAGCCCGGATGCGCAGCTTTATGCCCAGGACTTGTACGCTATGTTGCGTCGTCTGGACCAAGGCCAGTACCAACATATTTGGGTGCAGCGTTGCCCGGATACGCCGGACTGGCAGGCGGTCAATGACCGCCTGGGCCGAGCAGCAGCAGCCTTTGAATAAGTCTGCTGTTTAGTAGTGCGTGTGTGCTTTAAGGGCTGAGCTTAGGGACTGAGTGAGTTCGCTACTTAGCGGGCTGTTCGTTTCAGAAAGTCCACAATCGCCTGGTTCACCTGCGCTTCCTTATCCCGGTAGGGCAGGTGACCGCATTGCTCCAGTTCCAGCAGCTCGGTGTGGGGCACCAGCTCCTTGATGCGGCGAATCTGTTCCAGCGTGCCGTATTCATCATCCACGCCCTGAATCGCCAGAATCGGGCAGGTGATACGGCTGACCTCTTGTTCAATATTCCAGTCGCGGAACCGGGGATCTGTCCAGGTGGCGTTCCAGCCCCAGAAAGCGGATTCCACATCATCGTGATAGCGGCCCAGACGTTCGCGTAAAAAACCTTGCTCGTAGGCTTCGCGGGCGACCAGAATGCCGCGCAAGGAAATATCCTCTACAAACAGGTGCGGGGCCATCACCACAATGCCTTGCAGCTTGTCGCTAAAGCCGCTGGCCGCCAGCAGGGCAATCGAGCCACCATCGCTGTGGCCAACCAGCACAATCGGGCGCTTCTTGCCGTCTTCACCCAGTTGCTCCAGCAATTGGGGCAGCACCTCCAGCGACTGCTCATGCAGGTAGTCTGGCTCTTTGGGGCTATTGTCCGGGCGCGGGGTGCTGCGGCCATATCCATAGCGGGAGTACATCAGGCCGCTGCAGCCGGTTTGCTCGCACAACTGTGCCGGCCAGTCTTTCCACATGGCAATCGAGCCCAGACCTTCGTGCAGGAACACCAGCAAAGGGGCGGTTTCCCGTTCGGGGGCAATGCGTTGATATTCCAGCTGGATGGCTTGTGAGCCTTGAATCAGGCTCGCAAATTGCAAAGATGAATCGAGTGTTGTCATAGCCTTGGTTGTGCATAGCCCCGAACAAACCGGGCGCTCAGGTAATTAATAATCAGGAAACTCTCTTTATGCCATAGATTGGTATAAGACGCACAGGCTGGCTTCTCCTGATACCGGATGTGGACAGTTTGCTGCGGTTTGTGGCGCAGTAGGGGCAGGGGCTGCAAATTCTGGCAGAGATGGTAGAGTGGCGATCTCGATCTTTTTTGCCGCCGGGCCATCCCAAGGTGAAAGCTCCCCCTTGGGGGGGGCAGCAAGCCGAAGGCGTAGCGTGGGGGCTTTTTTTGTCGCCGGGCCGCCCCAAGGCAAAAACTCCCCCTCGGGGATGAGCCCGGACACACAGCAGTCCATTTCGGACTGATGTGTGCCTGGCGAATCCGAGCGGCATGCAAGCCGCGAGGTGGAGCGCAAGCCGAAGGCGCAGCGTGGGGGCTTTTTTCGTTGTACAACAACATGAAATTTGCTGAATTTGAAGTGGGTATGCTTATCAAGCACCCACTTGTTCTTGTGACTCGCGAAGAGATGCTGGATTTCGCCCAGAAGTATGATCCGCAGTCTTTTCATATCGACGACAAGCAGGCCGAAGACGGCCATTGGGGCGGTTTGATCGCCAGTGGCTGGCTCACTTGTGGCAAAGCCATGCGCATGGCCGTGGATTCTGCCTTGCACGATTCCGAGTCCTTTGGCTCGCCGGGTCTGGAACGTCTGCGCTGGGTCTTGCCTGTGCGGGCCGGTGACTCCATTCGTCTGGAGGCCACGGTGGCATCCAAGCGTGTGTCCAGTAGCCGTTCAGATCTGGGCATCATTCGCTGGAACTGGAATGTGTTCAACCAGCGCGATGAGCTGGTGCTGGAGATGGAAGCGACCAGCATGTTTGAGTTGAAGTCCGAACAAGAATAAAAAGATCACCACAGCATAGCTTCGGTTTATCGATTTCCCAGTGGCCGCTTTGATCCTGAAGTGGCCTTGCAGCTGGAAAGAATCCCAACCCACACCAGGCTTTTTAACTCGGGTTTCCCGGCAGTAAAAACTGCGGATGCAGGCGGGGGGATGCGCCACTACTGCAGGCAATCCATCAGTTTGATCAGGCTCTGAACGGACAAGGGCAAAGCCTCTGGCTTTGCCCTGTTCGGTCTGCTTTAGAAGAAAGCCTGAATGCCGGTTTGTGCACGACCCAGAATCAGGGCGTGTACGTCGTGGGTACCTTCGTAGGTATTCACCACTTCCAGGTTGACCAGGTGGCGAGCAATGCCGAATTCGTCAGAGATACCGTTGCCACCCAGCATGTCGCGTGCCAGTCGGGCAATATCCAGTGCCTTGCCGCAGGAATTGCGCTTCATGATGGAGGTGATTTCGACGGCCGCCGTGCCTTCGTCCTTCATGCGTCCCAGACGCAGGCAGCCTTGCAGCGCCAGCGTAATCTCGGTTTGCATATCGGCCAGCTTTTTCTGGATCAACTGGTTGGCGGCCAAGGGGCGGCCAAACTGCTTGCGGTCCAGGGTGTACTGGCGGGCGGTGTGCCAGCAGGATTCGGCAGCACCCAAGGCGCCCCAGGCAATCCCGAAACGGGCCGAGTTCAGGCAGGTGAAGGGGCCACGCAAGCCCGAGACATGGGGCAGCATCTGGCTGTCTGCAATTTCCACGTCGGCCATGACAATCTCGCCGGTCAGGGAAGCGCGCAAGCCTACTTTGCCGTGAATGGCCGGGGTGGACAGACCTTTCATGCCTTTTTCCAGAATGAAGCCGCGGATCTTGCCGTCGTCGTCACCACCCACGACTTTGGCCCAGACCACCAGCACATCGGCGATGGGGGAGTTGGTAATCCAGGTCTTGTTGCCGCTCAGACGATAGCCACCGTCCACTTTTACAGCGCGGCTTTCCATGGCGCCGGGGTCCGAGCCATGATTGGGTTCAGTCAGGCCAAAGCAGCCAATCCATTGGCCGCTGGCCAGCTTGGGCAGATATTTCTGTTTTTGTTCTTCGCTGCCAAATTCAAAAATCGGCACCATGACCAAAGAGGATTGCACGCTCATCATGGAGCGGTAGCCTGAATCCACACGCTCCACTTCGCGGGCGATCAAACCATAGCTGACGTAGTTCAGACCAGCGCCGCCATAGGCTTCGGGAATGGTGGCCCCCAACAGGCCCAGCGAGCCCATCTCGGCAAAGATGGCGGGGTCAGTCTGTTCGTGGCGAAAGGCCTCCAGTACGCGTGGCAGCAGCTTTTCCTGTGCATAGGCGTGGGCGGCATCGCGCACCATGCGCTCTTCATCGCTCAACTGCTGATTCAACAGCAGGGGGTCGTCCCAATGGAAAGAGGGATTGGCAGACATAGAGGTACTCCGGGAAGATCAAAGAGGGTCAGTCAGGTGGAGCCTGGATGGGCGCCATCAATCTGGAAAATAGAAAAGAGCTGCTTCAGTATCGCTGACAGTCGCCACTATGAGCAGCAAGCGCATCTTCAGGTGGCTGTGGATCAGCGAGATCAATATAAAGTCTCAGCATAGTGTGCATAAAGCGCACAAGGCAATTGATAAAATTGCACAATGTCGTGTTCTGGCGTAACGATCCGGCTCTGCACTGAATGAGGAGGGCTGAGGCGGCATGATTAAGAGGAAGACCTATGAGACAAGGCGTACCCAGTTTGGGCGCATTACAGGCCTTTGAGGCCACGGCCCGTTTGGGGACTTTTTCCCGTGCGGCCGAGGAACTGTCCTTGACGCATAGCGCGGTGTACCGGCAGGTCAGCGGCCTGGAACAACGGCTGGGTGTGACCTTGCTGACACGGGTGCGGCGGCGTCTGGTGCTGACTCCGGCAGGGCGCGATTATGCTGCTCGCATCCGTCACCATCTGGAGCAAATCGGCAAGGATACTTTCAGCCTGATTGCACGCGCCGGTGTGGGCCGCAGCATCCATCTGGCCGTGCTGCCTACCTTGTCGACCGTCTGGTTGATGCCGCGTCTGGCCCGTTTCTCCCAGCGCTATCCGGATATCACCGTCAGCCTGTCCGTGCGTACCACCCCGTTTCAGTTTGGGGACCACCCCTTTGATGCTGCCATTTATCATGGACGGCAGTTATGGCCGCAAACCGAGGGCATCAAGCTGTTTGATGAAGGCGAACTGGTGCCGGTCTGCTCGCCCGAGCTGGCCGCCAGTGACGACTGGCAAAAGCTGGTTCACCTGCATATGTCCACGCGCCCCGATAGCTGGTCGGACTGGTATCGATCTGCCGGTCTGGAGCCTGATTTGCGTGTCAGTTCCGGCCCGCGTTACGAGCTGTTCAGCTTGGTGATGGCAGCATTGCATGCCGACATGGGCGTGGCCTTGATGCCGCGTTTTCTGGTGCAACAGGCGCTGGAGCAGGGCGAGCTGATCATGCCGCTGGACCATGCCATGCCTGTCAGTGAGGCCTATTTTTTTAGTTATCCCACGGCCAATGAGCCCAGCGAAGCGGTGCTTTTGCTGGAACAATGGCTGCTTGAGGACCAAAAGGAGAACACATGAGATTGCACTGGAAACCGGCTCTGTTGTCGGCTGCCTTGACCTTGGCTCTGGCGCTACCTGCGCACGCTCGGGAAGCAGCCAACCAGCATTCGAACCCGGAAACCGCCAGCAGTGTCATGCAGCGCGACAAGCTGGTCACCCAGAAAAGCATGGTGGTGACAGCTCACCCTT
This sequence comes from Alcaligenes sp. 13f, assembly GCF_020496585.1. Lineage (NCBI taxonomy): Bacteria > Pseudomonadati > Pseudomonadota > Betaproteobacteria > Burkholderiales > Alcaligenaceae > Alcaligenes > Alcaligenes sp. 13f. The sequence goes on along the minus strand of NZ_JAHKKC010000008.1, from coordinate 112,358 downwards.
TGGCGACTCAGGCCGGTTTGCGCATTCTGGAACAGGGCGGCAGTGCGGTTGATGCGGCCATTGCGGCTCAGCTGGTGCTAGGGCTGGTGGAGCCACAGTCCTCCGGTATTGGTGGTGGCGGCTTCTTGCTGATGTTCCAGCCCAAGACCGGCTTGATGAGCTATGACGGACGGGAAACGGTGCCTGCAGCCAGCAGTCTGGATCGCTTCGAGCTGGTCGGTAAAACCATGTCCTTCAAGCAGGCGGTCAATAGTGGTCGCTCGGTAGGCGTACCGGGTTTGCTGCGTGCCCTGGAGTTGATGCATAAAGATGGTGGTGTGCTGCCGTGGGCGAATTTGTTTGACCCGGCGATTGAGCTTGCCGAGGTCGGCTTTGAGGTCAGCCCCCGTTTGAATACCTTGATTGCCGATAATCCCGAACTGGCTGACAAGGCTGCTACACGTGCCTATTTTCTGGACGAACAAGGCAAGCCCTGGCCCGTTGGCCATCGTTTGCAGAACAAGGAATATGCGCAGGTGCTGCGCTTGTTGGCCAGCCAGGGCGCACAGACTTTCTATCAAGGTGAGCTTGCTCAGGATATGGTGGCCGCCGTTGCTGCCGATCCGATTGCGGGCGATTTGGCGGTGTCCGATTTGACGCAGTACCGTGCGCTGCGCCGCGAACCCCTCTGTATGGACTGGCAGCAACTGGCGCTCTGTGGCATGGCGCCGCCCAGTTCCGGGGCTATCAGTGTGATGCAGATGTTGGGTATCTTGCAGCACACGCCCATTGCTGACGCAAAACCGCAATCTGTCGAAGCGATTCATTATTTTTCCGAAGCAGGGCGTTTGGCTTTTGCGGATCGGGATGCCTGGGTGGCTGATCCGGCGTTTGTGTCTGTGCCACAACAGGCTTTGCTGGCTCCGGAGTATCTGAAATCCCGCGCCGCCTTGATCCAGCCCGACCGATCCATGGGTCATGCCCAGCCGGGCAAGCCTTTGGCTGACTCACAAGCCGCAAGCGACAACACGCCCGAGCTGCCTTCCACCACGCATCTGTCCGTGGCGGATGACAAGGGGCAAGTGGTGTCCATGACCACGTCGGTAGAATCTGCTTTTGGCAGCAAGATCATGGTGCATGGTTTCTTGCTGAACAATCAGCTGACCGACTTTGCCTTGAGCCCCAAAGACGAAATGGGACGTTTGTCCGTGAATCGGGTGGAGCCTGGCAAGCGTCCGCGCAGTTCCATGGCACCGATGATGGTGCTGCAGGATGGTCGCCCTGTGATTGCCCTGGGTTCACCCGGTGGCAGTGCCATTATTCCTTACGTGGCTCAGGCCCTGACCGGCATGTTGATGTGGAATCTGGATGCGCAGGAAGCTGTCAGCCTGCCGCATTACGGCAGCCGCAATTGGGCGACTGAGCTGGAGGCTGGAACCGCTGTGACGGAACAGGCGCAGGCCTTGAGGGCAATGGGGCACGAGGTACGCGAGCAGCCTTTTCCCAGCGGTACGCATGTCATACGCTGGACCCAGGAAGGACTGGAAGCGGGGGTAGACCCTCGGCGTGAAGGTTTGGCGTTAGGGCAATAAGCAGCGCTGGTAGCCGTGTGCCCGAGGTAAACATGGGCCTTGCCTACGAGACATGCTGCAAGCGCATGTTGGAATTGGGCAAGCAGTCAGTATTCGGGAGAGGCTGTTGGCGATTTGAACCAGATATTCGTCAGAGATTGGCAGAGACAGCAGTCGATCGTTGCCAGAGGCTGGTAGAGCTAATTGCCAAGTAGCTAGCAGGCTCAAATCGTATGGCTTTTGAAAAAATGGGTGACCAGTAAAAAGCCCTTAATGCGTGGATCTATATCCACAGCATTGAGGGCTTTTTTAGGCTTAAGGTAGGCCTGATCTCGCTGCTTAGCGGAATACCACTGTGCGCTGATCGTTCAGCAAGATGCGATGCTCAACGTGGGCGCGCACGGCACGGGCCAGAACCAGAGACTCCACATCGCTACCGATCTGGGTCAGCTCAGCTGGGCTGACCGAGTGGGTGACGTGTTCCACGTCCTGTTCAATGATCGGGCCTTCGTCCAGATCAGCCGTCACGTAGTGGGCGGTAGCACCAATAATTTTCACGCCGCGGGCGTGTGCCTGGTGGTAGGGGCGTGCACCCTTGAAGCTGGGCAGGAAGCTGTGGTGGATATTGATGGCGCGGCCAGACAGGGACTGACACAGATTGGTGGACAGAATCTGCATGTAGCGGGCCAGCACAACCAGATCAATCTTCAGATCACGAGCCAGGTCGATGATTTGCTGCTCTTGCTCGGGGCGAGTTTCCGGTGTCACGGGCAGGTGATGGAAAGGAATGCCGTAAGAAGAAGCCAGACCGGCGTGGTCGGTATGGTTGGAGGCAACGGCAGCAATTTCCACCGGCAGTTGGCCGCTATGAGCGCGGAACAGCAGATCGTTCAGGCAGTGGCCCTGGCGGCTGACCAGAATCAGCAGGCGGGCTTTGCGCTGGGCGTCATAAATATTGGCGTCCATGCTGAATTTTTCAGCAATGGGGGCGAAGCTGGTTTGCAGCGCGTTGACGTCCTGCTTTTCGGGCAGGGAAAACTGGATACGCAGAAAAAAGCGGTTGGTGGCGGCGTCGCCAAACTGCTGTGCCTCAAGAATGTTGCCGTTCTGCTCTAGCAGCCAGCCCGATACGTTGTGGACAATGCCGGTACGATCCGGGCAGGATAGGGTCAAGATGTAATCGTTCATCGACAGTATTGTAAAGATTTCAGAAAAGTTTTTAAGCTGCCTGGGCCAGGGCTTCTTGGCTGTGTTGTGCAATCGCTAAACACGCGGTCAGGCCGGGGGACTCGATGCCGTACAGATTCAGCAGTCCGGGTATGCCGTGCTCGGCGGGACCCGAAAAGACAAAGTCGGCTGCCGCATGGCCTGCGGCCACAATTTTAGGCCGGATACCGCTATAGGCGGGGTTCAGGCTGTTATCAGGCAAAGCGGGCCAGTACTCGCGCACGGCCGCGTAAAAAGATTGGCCCCGCTGCGGGTCCATATCGTAGTTCTCGTCCTGCACCCATTCCGTGTCCGGGCCAAAGCGGGCCTGACCGGCCAGATCCAGCGTCAGATGCACACCCAGCCCGGCTTTATTGGGCATGGGGTAAATCAGGTGCTTGAAGGGCGAGCGACCCGCCAAAGAGAAATAGCTGCCTTTGCACAGATAGGCATTCGGGATATGGCTGGCATCCAGCCCCTCGATCTGGCGTGCGGCGGCGACCGCGCCCAAACCAGCGGCATTGATCAGGTGGGTAGTCGTCAGGCTGAAAGCTTCTGCTCCACCGACGTGGACCTCAAAACCTTGTCCGGGCAGGACACGCGCACTGACAAAGGGTGTATTGAAGACCAGTTGGGCACCGTGGTTCTCCGCATCGCCCTGCAAGGCCAGCATCAAGGCGTGGGTATCCACAATGCCGGTGGAAGGAGAGAGCAGGGCGGCGCTGCAATTCAAGGCCGGCTCCAGAGCCTGGGCCTGGGCGGCATCCAGCCACTGCAAGTCGTCCACACCACAAGCCCGCGCCTGGGCCTGCAATTTCAGCAGGTCTGCTTCCTGTTCGGGCGTAGTTGCCACAATCAGCTTGCCGCAACGGGCGTGGTCGACATGGTGTTCCTGGCAGTAGTCATACAGCCGGGCTTTGCCTTCTACGCACAGGCGGGCCTTCAGGCTGCCCGGCGTGTAGTAAATGCCCGCGTGTATGACTTCCGAGTTGCGCGAACTGACGCCATTGCCAATGCTGGCGGTTTGCTCGATCAGCAGAACCTCCATGCCTTGCTGGGCCATTTGTCGGGCGCAGGCCAAACCTACGACCCCCGCTCCCAGCACTATGCAATCGACATCGTTTGCCATGAATTAGGACCTTATTGGCGCGTTAAAGCAAAAGGCGTAGTGTACTCCCGCCATGCAGCCGTCGTCAGGGGGGCGTTGCAACACCCTGTCACGCCAGGGATGGGGTCAGGTCAAAGTCGCCCGCATGGTAAATCAGGGGCTGATGGGCGCTGCGTTCGCAGTGGGTGACTTCACCGATAAAGATCAGGTGGTCGCCTGCCTCATGCACGGCATAAGGCTTGCACTCGAACCAGGCACTGCAACGCTCGTCGTCCAGCATGGGCAAGCCGTGCGGGGAGCGTTTGGTGGGGTGATCGCGAAAGCGCTCGGCTTGTTCGCCCCAGGCAAAACGCTTGGCCAGCGATAGCTGACTGGCTCCCAACACGTGAATCACATAGCCTTCGCCGTCCACAAAATGCGGCAGGGACTGGGAGCGCTTGGCCAGCGACCACAGCACCAGAGGCGGGTCCAGGGAAACAGAGTTAAAGGAGCTGACAGTCAGGCCAATGGCCTGATCCGGGTGGTCTTTGTTGGCTCCGGTCACCACCGTCACGCCGGTGGCGAAACGGCCCAGTGCCGAACGAAAGAAGTCGCTATCGAAGGTAGAAGAAAAAACAGTCATTGCATCGAGTCTGCGGGCAGGCGTACCCAAGGGTACGTCTTAAGGAGCCAGTCGGCTCACCTGCCAGTCAGATTGGTCCTTGCGGTCGAACACCAGCCGGTCGTGCAGGCGCGAGGCACGGCCTTGCCAGAATTCGACATGGTCTGGAGTCAGTCGGAAGCCACCCCAGTGTTCAGGGCGGGCGGGATGTTCACCTAAGCTTTCAGTGTACTGCTTGGCACGGGCATCCAGCTCTGTGCGGCTGATGGGTTGGCTTTGCGGCGAGGCCCAGGCCCCAATGCGAGAGCCCAGAGGACGGCTGTGAAAGTATTCGTCGGATTCGGCCGCGCTGATGCGGCTGATGCGGCCTTCAAAGCGCACCTGGCGCTGCATGGAGGCCCAGAAAAAGGACAGGCTGGCCCAAGGGTTATGGTCCAGGTCCGTACCCTTGCGAGATTGGTAATTCGTAAAGAACACCAGGCCTTGTTCGTCGTAACCCTTGAGCAGAACAATGCGCGCCGATGGGCGACCTTCCGGGTTCACGGTGGCCAGCGTCATCGCCGTGGGTTCGACTTCCTTCAGCTCAATCGCCTGATCCAGCCAGCGTTGGAATTGCTGGCGAGGATCGGCACAGAGTTCGTTTTCGCTCAGGGAAAAGCGTTCGTATTCGTTACGCAAATCGGCAAGGGACATGGGGCGCTCTTAGGCTTGTTGAGGATTAAGCAGTGCAGTCTGGCTCTGTAGTAATTGAACCACTGATTGCAGGCGTTTATCCAGAATTTTAGAGCGTTGCAGCGCCGAGGCGGTTTCCATGACGTATTCGATGCAAGGGCCGTTGGTTCCCTGGGCCGAGTACACCACTTGTCGCAACTGTTCGTCCGGCATACGGGGGACGTAGGCGTCGGTCTTGCGGTTCATGGTAAAGACCAGGGCACGAATATCGCCCTGGCTGGTGCGGCAGCGCAACCAGCGAGGAATATAGGCACCGCTGGGCATCTCGCGCAGCCATAGGGCGTCAAATACCTTGGGTACGCTTTCGGCGGGAATACGAAAAGCCATGCCCCGGCAAGAACCGCCTACATCCAGCCCGAAAACCAGACCGGGCTGCTCGGGCGTACCGCGGTTGATACGTGACCACAAGCACAGCGCCCGGTGGTAACCGCGCAGCAAGGCTTGGCGCTGCTCGGCAAATTCAAAATCGGGACGCCAGATCAGAGAGCCGTAACCATAGACCCACAGGTCTTGTTTTTCACACCACTGCGCCTCTTCCAGGGATTGACGCAAAGAGGCGTTGCGCTCTTCGTCAGTCAGGACACGAAAGCTGCACGGTGTGGGTACGGCGGAAGGCGAGGCGGAAATAGAATCGATGTTCACGGCAAAAAGGGGTGGTAAGCCAAAATCACAGATGCTTGAAACCTATGACAATTGTAGGGCAAGCACAGTCCACTGTAGCGGGCTTTGATGCTGATAACTAAGGAAAAATACTAATTTGCTTATATGAGTGTTGCTATTTGGCAGGGCACAGTCAAGCCACCAGGGCATAAGGTCCGTTTCACAGGCTGGTCAGGGGCAATTAGACGTAGAATTAACGGGTTTGGCCGCATGGGCCGGTGATGGACAGATTGCATGACAGAGCAGCACAACATGGATGCCGAACGCCGTTTCGGCGGTTTGGATCGTTTGTATGGAGCCGGAGCGCGAGAGCGTCTGGCGGCCGCCCATGTGATGGTGGCGGGTATCGGGGGCGTGGGAACCTGGGCGGTGGAAGCGCTGGCCCGTTCTGCTGTGGGCCGGATTACCCTGATTGATCTGGATAATATTGCCGAATCGAATATCAACCGCCAGTTGCCTGCCCTGGACAGCACCTTGGGCATGGCCAAGATTGAAGCCATGGCCCAGCGCATTGCGCAGATCAATCCTCAGTGCCAGCTGCAGCTGATTGAAGATTTTGTCACCGAGGATAATGCGGCCAGCCTGATGGAGCAGCGTCCCGACGTGTTTCTGGATTGCACTGACCAGGCTAGTGCCAAGATTGCTCTGATCTTGCAGGCCAGGCGCTGCAAGGTGCCCCTGCTGAGCTGCGGCGGGGCAGGAGGCAAAACCGACCCGCTGACGTTGCGCCGGGGAGACTTGTCGGTAGCACGCCATGATGCCTTGCTGGGCAAGCTGCGCCAGATCCTGCGCAAGCAGCATGGCTTTGCGCGTGGCAGCGATGCTCAGGGCCGCGCCTTGAAGCGTGTGCCTCGCATGGGAGTGGATTGCCTGTGGTTCGAGCAGGAAACGCGTCTGCCACAGAACTGGACCCAGGCCGAAGACGGTGCGCTGCAAGGACTGGCCTGCGCGGGTTATGGCTCCGGGGTCACTGTGACGGCCAGCATGGGCATGCAGGCCGCCGACTACGCCTTAAACCGGATACTGAACCAGTAAGGCGTCCTGCCAGCCACGCAAGGCATTCGAGACTCGGATTGCCTTGGCGTTCAGTAAATCCTCCAGGGAAATTTCGGTTTCACGAGCCAGCTTGCTATTGAGAAGCGCCTGCCGTTGCACGCCGGGCAAGAGCCAGCCTTGGGCGGGCGGTGTCCACCACTGGCCCTGTTCGTCCTGAATATAAATATTGCTGCGGCTGCCTTCACAAACCCGGTTCTGTGTATCCAGATAGATCACATCAAAGATTTGGGGATGCTTTTCCAGCAGGGCGCTGGCCTCTTGATACCAGGGGCGATGCGTCGTCTTGTGCGAGAGCAGCGGGTCCTGAGCGGGCAGGGGTATGCGGGACAGGCATAGCTGTAAGGGGCCTTCCAGTGCTGGCAGTGCGTTCGCCTGTGCCTGGGCGCTGGCGTCGGCACCCCACAAGATACGTAGTCGCAAGGGAGTGTTGACCGGGGCCTGGCCCAACGCGGTATGCATGGCCTGCAACCAGGTTTGTGCATCCCAGTCGTAGCCCAGTTCCGCGCAGCTGCGTGCCACGCGCTCCAGATGCAGTTCCAGCAGGGGGATCTGGCCGTCTGCATCTACCCGCAAGGTTTCTATCAATTCAGGTTTGCTTTGGCTCATGATGCTGCCTTTAAGTCAGTGTTACAGGGGTCTGCAAGACACGTGCTTTCCACAAACACTCCAACCATTCCTGGTCCGGGTCTGAATCCAGCACAATGCCACCGCCCACGCCAAATGTTCCTTGACCATGATTGTTCAGCTCCAGACTGCGGATGCTGACATTCAGGGACAAGTCGCCCTGGGGGCTGAGATACCCCACCGAGCCGCAGTAAATACCGCGTCGCTGCGTTTCCAGTTGGCGTATGCATTGCATGGCGGCCAGCTTGGGGGCGCCGGTAATCGAACCACAGGGAAACAGGGCGCGTAGCAGGGTCTGCAGGCTCCAGTCCGGGTCTACCTCGGCCTGGATGCTGGAAGTCATGGTCCAGACGGAAGCGTATTGCTCTACATCGAACAGACTGGTGGTTTGCACGGTGCCGGTGCGGGCCACCTGGCCCAGATCATTGCGTAGCAAGTCCACAATCATCAGGTTTTCGGCCCGGTCTTTCAGGCTGCTTTGCAGCTCCTGGGCGTTTTTCTGATCTTGAACAGGGTCGGTATCGCGCGGGCGGGTGCCTTTCATGGGGCGGGTCCGCACAGTGTTGCCACGTTTTTCCAGAAACAGCTCGGGTGACAGCGACAGGATATGACGATCACCCAGATCCAGATAAGCACCGTAGGCTACAGGGTGGCGGCTGGCCAGTGCGGTATAGAGATCACGCGGTCCCATGCCGGATTGAATGCACAGGGGCATGGTGTAGTTGATCTGGTAAAAATCCCCGGCCTGCAAACCTTGCTGAACCTGGGCCAGTGCATCCCGATAGTCTTTCTGACTGATTTGAAGGCTGACCTTCAACTCGGGCTTTGCCTGACTATCCCATAAAGCCACTTCCTGAGCCTGCTCAAACACCAGCGCATTCAGGGGCGCATGGGGCGCTGGATCACGCGCAGACAGACGGGGTTCGAACAACTCGGCCAGTTCGTAGTCCAGTGCCAGGGCCACCCAGTGGCCGGCTTGGCGAGCCTGTTCGATTTTTTCAAAAGCAGTACTTAAGTCTTCCGGGCTACGAGCCTGGATATGGCCCAGGTAGCCCTGCATTTCCAGCGCATAGCCTTTTAGTCTGTCTTCAAATCGGCCATACATGCGCCGTGTTCCTTTAAAAATTCCGCCAGGGCCATGCCGGTATGCGAGGCATGGTTGGCTTGTACTTGATCCGGCGTGCCTTGCACCACCAGCCTGCCGCCGCCCGAGCCGCCTTCGGGGCCCAGATCGACAATCCAGTCTGCTTCGGCAATCAAATCCAGATTATGTTCAATCACCAGCACGGTATGGCCGGCATCGACCAGTCGGTGCAGCACCACAATCAGCTTTTCCACATCCGCCATGGACAGGCCTACGCTGGGTTCGTCCAGCACGTACAGGGTGTGCGGAGCCTTGTAGGCGCGGCCTGTGCGAGTCAGACCTTCGTCCAGACGAGCCTTGACCAGTTCGCTGACCAGCTTGACGCGCTGCGCCTCGCCACCGGACAGGGTGGGGGAGGGTTGGCCCAGGGTCAGATAGCCCAGGCCCACGCTTTGCATCAGCTGCAGGGGGCGCAATATTTTAGGATGAGCAGCAAAGTATTCAACCGCTTCGTCTACATCCATTTGCAAAAGCTGACCGGCGGAGACGTCGCGCCAGGTCACCGCCAGGGTTTCCGGATTGAAACGCTGGCCGTGGCAGGCGTCACAAGGCACCTTCACGTCCGGCAGGAAGCTCATTTCCAGGGTGCGCATGCCTTGGCCTTCGCACAAGGGGCAACGGCCATCGCCGGTATTAAAGGAGAAGCGTGAGGCGCTCCAGCCGCGCAGACGGGCATCGTTGGTGTTGGCAAACAGTTTGCGCACCTCGTCCCAGAAGCCGATATAGGTGGCCGGGCAGGAGCGGGGGGTTTTGCCAATGGGGGTCTGGTCTACTTCCAGCACGCGGTCCAGGCTTTCCCAGCCGCTGATGCTGGAACAACCCTGCCACACCGGTTTTTCTTTGCTGCCGACAACGCGCTGCAAATTATCCAGCAGCACATCGCGGGCAAAGGTGGATTTGCCGGAGCCTGACACGCCCGTCACCAGACTGAGCTTGCCCAGCGGAATACCGGCCTGGACCTTGTTCAGGTTATGCAGGCTGGCATCGTGCACCGTCAGCATGGGTGCATCGGCCTGGACGGGACGGCGCGCCTGCATGGGGTGCTTGAGCGGTTCGCGCAGATAGCGGCCGGTCAGCGAATTGGGGTTGGCCTCGATTTCTGCCAGCGTGCCCTGCGCGATGACCTCACCGCCGCGTTTACCGGCACCGGGGCCCATATCAATAATGTGCTGGGCACGGCGTATGGTGTCTTCATCGTGCTCGACAACTACCAGCGTATTGCCGTTGCCTTCCAGACGCGCCATGGCGTTCAGCAGAATCTGGTTGTCGCGCGGGTGCAGACCGATCGTGGGTTCATCCAGCACATAGCAGACGCCCTGCAGGTTCGAGCCTAACTGGGCGGCCAGACGGATACGTTGGGCCTCGCCACCGGACAAGGTGGGGGCGGCACGATCCAGCGCCAGATACCCCAGGCCCACTTCGTGCATGAAGTCCAGACGGCTGCGGATCTCGTTCAGAATGTCGCGCGCAATATCGGCCTCACGGCCACTCATGTTCAGGCTGCCAAAAAAGGTCTGCGCTTCATCCACGGGCAAACCGGCCAGCTTGGCAATGGATTGGTCGCGCCATTCAAAAGCCAGAGAGACCGGGTTCAAGCGTTGGCCGTGACAGCTTGGGCATTCCACGGCTTCGCCTTCGTAGCCGTTATTCCAGCTGTTTTCCTCGCCCGTTTGTTCCTGGTCGAAGCCGGTCAGCTTCAAGCCCGTACCAAAGCAGTCCTTGCACCAGCCGTGCTTGGAGTTGTAGGAGAACATGCGTGGGTCCGGCTCGGGGAAGCTGGTGCCGCAGCACGGGCAAGCCCGTTTGACGGAGAAGTGTTGCTGGCTGGCCGTGGACAGCGGTTGACCTTGTCGGCGTTGTTCCAGCGACATGGAACCCGATGGCGTCAGGGGAGCCAGCACACTGAAGGAGCCGTGACCCAGCTCCAGCGCCTCGCGTATGGCTTGGCGCAGTTGCAGTTCGTGGCGAGGATCAATAATCAGGTCGGCCACTGGCAGTTCCAGCGTGTGTTCGCTGTAACGATCCAGACGAGGCCAAGGGTTGACGGGGATGAACTCGCCATCCACGCGCAGATGGGTATAGCCCTTGCCCTGCGCCCATTTGGCCAGGTCGGTGTAGTAGCCCTTGCGAGCGGTGACCAGGGGAGCCAGCAAACCAATATGCTCACCCTTATGATCACGCAGCAATTGCGCGGCGATTTGCTCGGCCGTTTGCGGGGCCACAGGCACATGGCAGTCCGGGCAGTATTGGGTGGCCAGCTTCACATACAGCAAGCGCAGGAAATGGTGGATTTCCGTCATGGTGGCCACGGTGGATTTGCGACCCCCACGGCTGGTGCGCTGCTCAATGGCAACGGTAGGTGGAATACCGTAGATTGCGTCCACATCGGGCTGACCGGCGGGCTGCACAATCGCGCGGGCGTAGGCGTTCAGGGACTCCAGGTAGCGGCGTTGACCTTCGTTAAACAGAATGTCGAAGGCCAGGGTGGATTTGCCCGAACCGGAGACACCCGTCACGACGGTGAAGGTGTTGTGCGGGATGTGCACCGAGATGTTCTTCAGGTTGTGTTCGCGTGCATTCAGGATGGCGATCTGGCCATCGTTGCTGCCGCCCGAGCTGGCCTTGTAATCCACCTCGGGTTCCTGGAACAGGGCCGAGCCTTTACCCAGAATGGCTTGTTCGTATTCTTTCAGGGCATGGCCGGTGTGCGATTGCTCCAGCGCCATGATGTCGCCAGGCGTACCCGCGCCCAGCAATTGGCCGCCATGCTCGCCACCTTCGGGGCCCAGATCAATAATCCAGTCTGCCGCGCGGATCAGGTCCAGATTGTGCTCAATAATCAGCAGGCTGTGACCAGCGGCCAGTAGCTTGCGGAAGGCGCGCATCAGGCGGGCAATATCGTCAAAGTGCAGGCCGGTGGTGGGCTCGTCGAACAGGAACAGATTGCCTTTCTTGGCGACCTTCACCTGGCTTAGACGGGTGCGCGAAGCCTGGGCCAGATAAGCCGCCAGTTTCAAGCGTTGTGCCTCACCGCCCGAGAGCGTAGGCACAGGTTGGCCCAGTTTCAGGTAATCCAGGCCCACATCGGCCAGGGGTGCCAGGCCGGTTTGCACATCGCGCAGGCCTTCAAAGAACTCCATGGCCTGATGCACGGTCATGTCCAGCACCTCGTCAATCGAGGCGCTGCGACCAAAGTGTTCGATACGCACTTCCAGCACTTCGGGGCGGAAGCGCTTGCCATCGCAATCCGGGCAGCGCAGGTACACGTCCGACAGGAACTGCATTTCGATATGCTCAAAGCCCGTGCCGCCACAAGTCGGGCAGCGGCCATCGCCACTATTGAAGCTGAAGGTGCCGGGCGTGTAACTGCGTTCTTTGGACAGCGGGGCCTGGGCAAACAGCTTGCGGATAGGGTCAAAGGCACCGACATAACTGGCCGGGTTGGAGCGGGCCGTTTTGCCAATAGGCGTCTGATCCACCATCACTACTTCGGCAATTTGCTCGGCGCCCAGCAAGGCACCGTAAGGGCCAGGGGCTTCCGTTGGTTTGCCTTGCTGTTTCAGGATGGCCGGGTAGAGCACGTCCTGGATCAGCGTGGATTTGCCCGAGCCGGAAACACCGGTCACGCAGACCAGACGGCCCAGCGGAATGGACACGGAGATATGACGCAGATTGTGTGCGCTTACGTCTTCCAGCAGCAGGCGCGGGGTGTTGTCGGCCACAGGCATGGGGCGGGGCGACTCGATGCTGAGCTCGCCACTCAGGTAGCGGCCTGTCAGCGTTTCCGCGCCGCGCAAGGCTTGGGGCGAACCATCAAACAGAATCTGACCGCCACGCTCGCCAGGGCCGGGTCCCATGTCCAGAATACGGTCGGCGGCCACCATCACTTGCGGGTCGTGCTCGACCACGACCAGCGTGTTGCCATTGCCGCGCAGACGATGCATTACTTCAATAATGCGGTGCATATCGCGTGGGTGCAGGCCAATCGAGGGCTCGTCCAGCACGAACAAGGTGTTCACCAGCGAGGTGCCCAGTGCCGTGGTCAGGTTGATACGCTGCACTTCGCCGCCAGACAGGGTGCGGCTTTGGCGGTCCAGCGACAAATAGGACAGGCCCACATCGCACAGATAATCCAGGCGGGACAGGGTTTCCTTCAAGAGCAGATCAATGGCCGCATCACGTGCATCGCCAAAGTGCAGGCCTTGGAAAAAGCTGCGTACGTGCTCGATAGGCAAACGCATCAGGTCCGGGACGCTCAGGCCGGGCATGGCATCCAGTTGCTCGCGCAGCCAGTTTGAATGCACGGGCATGAAACGTGGGTAACGGGAATCGGCGGGGGCCGCCTGATCGCCCACACGCCACAAGCTGGCTTCGGGTTTCAGACGCGAGCCGGCGCAGGCCGGGCAGGTGTTGTAGCTGCGGTATTTGGACAGCAGCACACGCACGTGCATCTTGTAGGCGCGCGACTCCAGCCAGTCGAAAAAGCGCTGTGCACCGTACCACTGGGTTTTCCAGGCCTGATTGCCGCCTTTCCAGTCCGGGGTGCCGTTAATCACCCAGTCGCGCTCTTCCTGGCTCAAGTCTTTCCAGGGCACGCTCAGGCGTACACCGGCTGCCGGAGCGTAGCGCTCCATCTCGACCTGACATTCTTTGTAGCTGGCTGTCTGCCAAGGGCGGATCGCACCTTCCAGCAGGCTTTTGCTGGGATCGGGAACGACCAGGCCGTAATCAATACCCATCACGCGGCCAAAGCCACGGCAGGATTCACACGCGCCCAGGGGCGAGTTGAAGGAGAAGGTGCTGGCAACCGGCGTGCTGTATTCAATATCGCACTGGGCACAGTGCAGGCCCTGGCTGAAACGCCAGGCGGTTTCCGGGCCATCGGCACTGGCCGAAGCATACACCGTCAACTTGCCTTGTCCGTGGCGCAAGGCCGCTTCGATCGCTTCCATGAAACGTTCCGGCTCTACCGTGCTGGCACGGAAGCGGTCCTGAATCACATAGAGAAGCTTTTGCTCCGTGGGGGCGGCTTTGCTGCTTTTGCCCTTTTTCGTGCTGCTGCTGGCCGTGACGGTCTGTGTTTCTTCGTGGTGCAGGCGGGTGTAGCCCTGCTGATGCAGCAAGGTTTCAATTTCTTGCTGCGTGAAGTTGGCCGGAACCTTGACGGCAAAGGTCAGAACCAGGCGTGGGTCATCGTGGTCCTCTGCCAGCTTGCGAATCTGTTTGGCGATGCTGTCGGCATTGTCGCGGCGCACAGGCTGGGCGCACTGGCGACAATACAACTCGCCCAAGCGGGCGTACAGCAGCTTGATGTAATCGTTCAGCTCCGTCATGGTGCCCACGGTGCTGCGCGAGTTGCGTACCGGGTTCACCTGATCAATGGCAATGGCGGGCAAGATGCCTTCAATGCGATCGACCTGAGGCTTGTCCATGCGGTCCAGGAACTGGCGCGCATAGGGGGAGAAGGTTTCTACATAGCGTCGTTGGCCTTCTGCATACAGAGTGTCAAAGGCCAGCGAACTTTTGCCTGAGCCGGAAACGCCGGTAATAACCAATAACTCGCCCGTTTTGATACGTACATTCAGGTTTTTCAGAGTGTTCTGGCGGGCGCCAAAAATGCGAATTTCTGAGCTCATGGCAAGGTCGGCTTTCTGGAGAGGGCAGAGTAGGGAAGCGGCAGCGAAAAGGCCTGTCAAACAGGCCCCATGCGCCAGTGAGAGCGGTACACGCCAGCAAGGTGTTGCCAGGGATGCACACTCTAGCCTTTGTATCTTAACGCGGATTACGGTAGAATTTCTGGTTAGCTATTGCGCTTTTGTCGGGATCATCCGGCAGGGCTTACATTAAGATCGGAGATCACCATGGCGGAAATCAAACGCACTCGCCGCAACACGCTGGAGCGTCGTTGCCTGGGTAAAGCATTCAAACGTCTGTTTGTGCGCGCACCCAAGGGCGTTTTCAAAATGCTGGAAAAGGTCAAGCGCGTCTAAGTGCCTGGCTTGAGCGGTGTACAAGCAGAAACCTGATTTTTCAGCTTGAAATCACACCCAGCAGCAAAAAAACCACAGGCTTGCCTGTGGTTTTTTTGTGCGCGTTTGATTTTGCTTCGGGTTTGTCTGGAGCCCTGCAGATAGTGCGCTGTACAGCGCCGTGCTTGCTTTATGATGATGTCATTCTGATGCAGATGTAAGTAGCTGCCCGTAACAATAATCAAAACAGTGGTTTATGGGGACACCCGCGTATGGAATGGCGCCATTTGTTCACCGTCCTGACACCTAGCTATAACCGCGCTCACACCTTGGAGCGCGTCTATCGTTCCTTGTGCGAGCAAACCTGTCAGGACTTTGAGTGGGTGGTCATTGACGATGGTTCCACAGACGGGACACGGGAACTGGTGCAAGGCTGGCAACAGCAAGCCTCCTTTCCGATTCATTATGCCTGGCAGGAAAATCGTCACAAGAAGGCGGCGTTCAATCACGGCGTGGCTCTGGCCCAAGGTGAACTGGTCGTTGCTTTGGACAGTGATGACACCCTGCTGGTGAATGCGCTCTACGATATGGCGCAGATCTGGGCCGACATCCCTGTATCAGAGCGAGCAGCTTATGCAGGCATTACGGGTCTGTGTGTGCGACCGGATGGCAAGGTCGTCGGGGATATGTTTCCCCAGGATATTTTTGATGCCAGCTCTTTGGACATGAGTTTTCGCTACCACGTGCGGGGCGAGAAGTTCGGCTGTTTGAGTACCGCCGTACTGCGCAAGTTTCCCTTTCCCGATCAGATCGACGGCTTTGTGCCTGAAAGCCTGGTGTGGCGGGCGATTGCCCGTGCGGGCTACAAGAACCGATTTGTGAACACCGTATTCCGTGTCTACCACGACAGCCCGGACTCCTTGTCGGTGCAAGGCAAAACCAGCCAGCAACATGCACTGGGCTTGTGGCTGCTGGCGCAGGATACGGTGGTGAAGTGTCTGCCCTGGTTCCGCTACGAACCCAAGGCGTTCTTGATGGCTGCCGCGCGTTACACCCGCTTTGGGCTGCACCTGCGTGCCAGTGGGCGCAAGCCACCAGCAGGCTATGGCTTGAAAGGCCTGGCGTCTTATCTGCTGGTGAGTTTGATGTGGCCGGTGGGTGTCGCTTTATATCTGCGGGACAAGCGACGGGCCTGAACGCGATTAGTGCAGGGTGTGGCCGTGCACGCCCGGTTCCGGGCGGTCATCATCGTCGTCCTCGTCGTCTTCATCCGTCTCATCCTCGACGGCGAAGGCATCTTCGCTCAGGGCGAAGGGTAGTAATTCTTCCAGGGTCTCGGTCCAGGCGACTTCCTCGCCTTCTTCGTCCACTTTGATAAAGCGCACAGGCTCGGCATCACTTAACTGGATGGCCCACAGGTAACGGCAGGCGTAGACCGCCGTGTCCTTGGGGTCCAAGCCGCCGCGGTTGCCCACGATGCGGGCCTGTTCGCCGCCTACCTGCACAATCGTGAATTCGCTTTCGTCTTCATTCTTGTCCAGGGGCATGGCAAAGATGACCCATTCAAAGCCGGTTTCTTCCGCTCCCACGATCTCGGCCAGGACGGCACGACCCAGGTAGGCACTCAGCGCATCGGCGGTGCGGCCCAGGGTTTCGATCTCTTCGGTGGTAAATACAAGTTCAGGGGCGTCAGGTGTGGGCATGGCGTTTTTGGATTGTCAGCAAAAGTGAGTATATTACCTGAGACAGGCCTGCACTCAGGCCGGGTGTTTCGTTCTGAACCTGACAGAAGCGCACCTTTCGGGCGCCAAACGCCTACAATCCCAGTTTTCCGAACACGACCTGTTTTTCCTTTTTAGGTTTATATGGCTCAATACGTTTATTCGATGAACCGCGTGGGCAAGATTGTGCCGCCCAAGCGGCAGATTCTGCGCAATATCTCCTTGTCTTTTTTTCCAGGTGCCAAGATTGGTGTGCTGGGCCTGAACGGCTCGGGTAAATCCACCTTGCTCAAGATCATGGCCGGGGTAGATACCGAGATCGAGGGCGAAGCCGTCCCCATGGCGGGGATCAAGATCGGTTACCTGCCACAAGAACCTCAGCTGAACCCCGAACACAGCGTGCGCGAAGCCGTGCAGGCCGGTTTGGGTCAGGTGTTCGAGGCGCGTCAGCGTCTGGAACAGGTCTACGCCGAATACGCCGAGCCCGACGCAGATTTTGACGCTCTGGCCGCCGAACAGGCCGAACTGGAATCCATTATTGCCGCCGCCGCGACCAGTGGTGCGGACGACATCGAAACCCAAATGGAAATCGCGGCCGATGCGTTGCGTCTGCCACCTTGGGATGCCTCCATTGCCAACCTGTCCGGTGGTGAAAAGCGTCGCGTGGCCTTGTGCCAGTTGCTGCTGTCCAAGCCTGATATGTTGCTGCTGGATGAGCCCACCAACCACCTGGACGCGGAAAGTGTGGATTGGTTGGAAGTTTTCCTGCGCCAGTTCCCCGGCACTGTAGTAGCAGTCACTCACGACCGTTACTTCCTGGACAACGCCGCCGAGTGGATTCTGGAACTGGACCGTGGCCACGGTATTCCCTGGAAGGGCAACTACAGCTCCTGGCTGGAGCAGAAAGACGACCGCCTGAAGCAGGAAGAGGCGTCGGAAAGTGCTCGTCAGCGCACCATCAAGAAAGAACTGGAGTGGGTGCGCCAGAACCCCAAGGGACGTCAGGCCAAAGCCAAGGCCCGTCTGGCCCGTTTCGAGGAACTGTCCTCGCACGAATACCAGAAGCGCAACGAGACCCAGGAAATCTTCATTCCTGTGGCCGAACGTCTGGGTAATGAAGTTATTGAATTTGAAAACGTCAGCAAGGGCTATGGCGATCGTCTGCTGATCGACAACTTGAGCTTCAAGGTGCCAGCTGGTGCCATCGTCGGGATTATTGGTCCTAACGGTGCCGGTAAGTCCACCTTGTTCCGCATGCTGGCCGGTAAAGAACAGCCTGATTCCGGTACGGTCAAACTGGGCCAAACCGTCAAGCTGGCTTATGTGGACCAGTCGCGCGATGCCCTGGCTAATGAAAAGACCGTCTTTGACGCGATTGCCGATGGCGCAGACCTGCTGACCGTGGGCCGCTTTGAAATGCCATCGCGTGCGTACCTGGGCCGCTTCAACTTCAAGGGCGCGGATCAGAACAAGATCGTGGGCAATCTGTCTGGCGGGGAGCGTGGTCGTCTGCACCTGGCCAAGACCCTGATCGCCGGCGGCAACGTCTTGCTGCTGGACGAACCATCCAACGACCTGGACGTGGAAACCCTGCGTGCCCTGGAAGATGCCCTGCTGGAGTTTGCCGGCTCGGTCATGGTGATCAGTCACGATCGCTGGTTCCTGGACCGTATCGCCACCCACATTCTGGCTTTTGAGGGTGATTCGCAGGTCGTATTCTTTGATGGCAACTATCAGGAATACGAAGCAGACAAGAAGAAACGTCTGGGCGAAGATGCTGCCAAACCTCGTCGTATCCGCTACAAGTCCCTGAAATAAGGAAAGTGCCATGCCTGTGCTCAATGCTCACCAGTCTTTCGTCCTGATTGTGGATATGCAAACGGGGCTCCTGCCCGCCATTGCAGACCACCAAGCCTTGGTCGAACGGGCCGGGAAGCTGGCACAGGCGGCGCGTCTTTTAGGGGTGCCGGTGCTGGCAACCGAGCATTGGGCCGAGAAAATCGGCCCAACCGATGCTTCTTTGTTGCCACATATTGATAAAGTGCTGCATAAAACCCACTTCGATGCCACGCGCGAAGCCGATTTTTTGCCTGCCTTGCCGGTAGGGCGCACACGAGTCTTGTTACTGGGTACAGAGTCTCACGTGTGTGTGTTACAAACTGGCCTGGGTTTGATGGAGCGCGGTTATGAACCTGTGCTGGTCGGGGACTGCGTAGGCTCGCGCCATCCCGAGTCCCGACAAGCCGCCTGGGATCGCTGGGCGATGCATGGATTGGAGCGCGTTAGCGCCGAAATGGCCATGTTTGAATGGCTGGAAACGCCGGCTAACCCTGTATTCAAGCAGGTTCTGGCTTTGATCAAATAAACTGAACAAAAGCTGAATTACATCTGTTGCGTTGCCTAACAATAGGGTCTGGACTAATTGGCTCCGTAGGGTGAAGATAGACTTTAATGCCGTGTTGAGCACGGATACTTCACGGAGGTTTACGGATGAAAATGACGACTATCACTAAAGTGGGTATGGCCACGGTTCTGGCCGTCGTGATGGCGGGCTGCTCTTCCTGGGATGGTATGAGCAAACGTCAAAAGGGTGCCGTAACCGGCGCGGGTCTGGGTGGTGTTGCCGGTGCAGTGATTACTGACGGCGGCATTCTGGGTACGGTCGGTGGCGCAGCGATTGGTGGCGTGATCGGCGATCAGATCGGCAAGAACCGCTAAATTCAAATTCTCTGATTGAGCTGAAACGCTCATCGGATTAAAAGCCTCAAAGCCTGGGAGATCCCTCCCGGCTTTGAGGCTTTTTTCTTGCTTAGGGCAGTAAGCAGGCTTGTGGTGATGTCTTACGGGTGGTGCCGCTCGTCCATCATGGAGCGATACCATTCGTGAAAGTGCTTCATGCCGTCTTCCAGCGGTGACTGGTAGGGGCCTACCTCGCAGACCCCACGCTCCATCAAGGCGCGGCGGCCGGCATCCATACGTTCGGCAATCTCATCATCTTCTATGGCCGTTTCCATATAGGCGGCGCGTTGTGCTTGCACAAAGTCACGCTCGAAGGCCACGATGTCTTCCGGGTAGTAGAACTCCACCACATTCATGGTTTCCTGCGGCCCCTTGGGGTACAGCGTAGAGAGCACCAGCACATGCGGATAGATCTCGATCATGTGGGTGGGGAAGTAGGTTACCCAGACGGCACCGAAATCCGGTGCTTCGCCCTGGCGGTAGGCCAGCAGATTGTCATGCCATTGGCGATAGGTAGGTGAGCCTGGATTGGCCAGGGCCTGATGCACGCCGACTCGTTGCAGGCTATACCAGTCGCTGAACTCCCACTCCAGGTCATCACAGGTCACGAACTGACCCAGACCGGGGTGGAAGGGGGCGACGTGATAGTCCTCCAGATAGACCTCGATAAAGGTCTTCCAGTTGTAGTTGCACTGGTGGATTTCGACGTGATCCAGCACATAGTCCTTAAAGTCGAATTCAGGTCGGCTGAACAAGGCGGCCATATCCTGGGCTGGATCGCGCGGGCCTTCAAACAGCAGGCCATGGCAATCGCGCAAGGGGTAGCGTTCCAGGTTCAGACAGGGCTTGTCCTTGAAACGGGGAGCCGCCAGCAAGTCGCCTTGCGCGTTATAAGTCCAGTTGTGCAGGGGGCAGACAATATTGCCGCCTGTGCTGCTCAGGGAGCCGTGGTTGGCCTGATTGGGCTGGCCGGGCATGCCACCAAGCATCAGGGCCTGACGATGCCTGCAGACGTTCGAGAGCAGTTCTACGCCGTGTTGGCTGCGTATCAGAGTACGGGCAGCGTTTTCCTGGATCAAGGTGCGCCAGTCGCCGGGTTCGGGAACAAGTTTTTCATTGCCGACGTACAAGGCCGACTGCTGAAAAATACGCTCTTGTTCGCGCTCGAACAGAGCGTGGTCGAAATAGGCGCTAACAGGAAGCTGGGGGTGAGCGGGCACAAGACGTGCCATCTGACCGAGCTCGGTCATGATTCCCTCCGCATGGGTCAATAAGCCAGGCCTCAGGGGGCATCGATGGCACTACTTGCCATCTCTGGCGCGAAGAAAAATCGGAACGGGCCGATTACCAAGGGAAAATTGTACCTGATCTATTAGCCGCCTAGCCGCATTGCGCTGCTCGTTGCAGGTGTTTTGCGGCTTGCTTTTGGTATAGGCAGCAGCCATGAAAATGGCCATCCGCAAGGGATGGCCATTTCAAGCAGCAAAGTTTTTTTGTCAGCGACGCTTTACTTGTTTTCCAGCGTGCTGGCATCAATTTGCGGCATTTCGATTTTGACTTCCAGCACTTCCAGCGAGTCCTGGCGATCAAGGTTCACCTTGATGTCATCGGGATTAATCTTCACGTAGCGCGAGATCACTTCGACCAGCTCTTTTTGCAAGCGGGGCAAGTAGTCCGGGGCAACACCCCCTTGGCCACGTTCGTTAATAAGGATCAGTTGCAGACGGTCCTTGGCAACTGTTGCCGACGTTTTCTTGTGACCGAGCAGGAAGGACAGGAAAGACATATTACTTTCCTCCGAACAGGCGCTTGAACAGACCTGGCTTTTCGTAATCCACAAAACGCAATGGTTTTTCGCCACCCAGGTAACGATCTACGATGTCCTGATAGGCCTGGGACACATCACTTTCCTTGATATGGATAACGGGTACTCCTTGGTTGGATGCTTGCAGCACGGTTTCCGACTCGGGGGTGACACCAATCAGCTTGATGCGCAAGATATCTTCAACGTCTTGCAAGGACAGCATCTCGCCGTCCGACACGCGTTTGGGGCTATAACGGGTCAACAGCAAATATTCTTTGATGGGCTCTTTGCCCTGTTCACCACGTCGCGATTTGGCGGCCAGAATGCCCAGGATGCGGTCCGAGTCACGAACCGAGGACACTTCGGGGTTGGTCACAACCAGCGCATCATCTGCGAAGTAGGAGGCCATCAAGGCGCCGGTTTCGATACCTGCGGGCGAGTCGCACACAATGTATTCAAAACCCATGCCCTTGAGCTCTTCCAGTACTTTTTCCACACCTTCGCGGGTCAGCGCGTCTTTGTCACGCGTCTGGGAAGCGGGCAGGATGAACAGATTTTCCAGCTGCTTGTCACGGATCAGGGCCTGGTTCAATGTGGCTTCGCCCTGGATCACGTTGACGAAGTCATACACCACGCGTCGCTCGCAACCCATGATCAAGTCCAGGTTGCGCAAGCCAACGTCAAAGTCGATGACCACGGTCTTGTGACCGCGCATCGCAAGACCAGATGCAAAACTGGCACTGGTGGTGGTTTTGCCCACGCCACCCTTGCCGGAGGTCACTACAACTATACGCGCCATGACAATCGGATTCCTTTGTTTTTCAAGTCACATAATCGTAAAGCATAACGGGCCTAATTTTGACATCCGTTCTGCCACTTAGCCTACTGCTTAGAAACAAAACATATCAATTGCTTTGTTCCGTGTCAGCTTACACGGTTGCGCTTGCACTTGCTTGCTCTCATGCGGGCTCTCAGTGCAAGCCTCTATAAAAAGCGCCGGCAAAA
Source organism: Alcaligenes sp. 13f (assembly GCF_020496585.1). Lineage (NCBI taxonomy): Bacteria > Pseudomonadati > Pseudomonadota > Betaproteobacteria > Burkholderiales > Alcaligenaceae > Alcaligenes > Alcaligenes sp. 13f. The sequence continues at coordinate 90,439 of NZ_JAHKKC010000008.1, read as the reverse complement.
GCCGGCGCCTTGTACTGCTAGGAGCTCAGAGGATCAAATCTGAGCGTATCTTCTTCCAGCGTGACGACAACGGGCTTGTTGCGTAGCTGTGCATCCAGTCGCGTTTCAATAATGCGATACACACCGGCAATGGCAATCAGTTCCGGGTCCAGCTCGGTGGTGAAGATGCGTGCTTTTGCATCGCCACGGGCACCAGCCATGGCCTTGCCGCGCAGTGGTCCGTAGACGTGGATATTGCCATCGGCTACCACTTCTGCACCCTGACTGACCGCCCCGATCACGATCAGATCCGTGTGGCGCGCGTAGATGCGCTGGCCGGAACGCAGCTGACGGTTGATGATGAGCGCAGCCGGAGCAATAGCGGGCGGTGGCGGGGCGACCGCCGCGGGTGCTTCTTGCTGGGCGGCTTGCGACAACACGGGCACTTCCTTGTCCGGTGCGGCCTGGGTTTGGGGGCGGGCTGGCGGATTGGACAACTCCACATGCGGCAAGCCGCTGTCGATGGCGTTATCGGCATGGTCAGGGTGGGCAATGATACCCACCGGGTGCAGCTTGTGCTCACGCAAAGCGGCAACCAGGGTGGCCCAATCCACCGGCGCATCAATAGCGCTGGCATCAATGACGACGGGTTCGTCCTCAAAGAAGGAGCCAGCGTCTTTCATGCGTTGAGACAGAGCGGCTAACTGCTCGGCCGTGTCAGCCGAACGCAGCACCACCCGCACGGCGTACAGCGTGGCGCTTTTGAAATCCAGGGCCTGCGGCCCTTTGGCATGAGTCTGATCGTTCACGTCAATAGCCTTAGACCCAAGTGTCTTTCAGGGTCGTAGTACGGTTAAGAACGGGTTTTTCTGGCGTGGAGTCTACACGGTCCGCCACAAAGTAGCCCAGGCGTTCAAACTGCCAGCGGGCATCGGGCGTAGCTTTGGTGCCGGGTTCCAGCCACCCCTGAATCACGCGCAGCGAGTTCGGGTTGATGTGCTCCAGGAAGTCCTGGTCGGCTGCATCAGGCTGAGGGTGGGCAAAGAGACGGTCGTACAGACGAATCTCGGCGGCAATCGCGTGCTCGGCGCTGATCCAGGTGATATTGCCCTTGACCTTGACCGAGTCCGCGCCGGGCGTGCCGCTCTTGGTGTCGGGCAGGTATTCCGCCAAAACCTGGGTGACATTGCCTTGCTCGTCCTTGACGCAGCCGGTGCAACGCACGACATAGCCGTACTTCAGACGCACGGTATTGCCGGGGAACAGACGGAAGTACTTTTTAGGCGGCTCTTCCTTGAAGTCCTCGCGTTCAATGTACAGGCGGCCGGAGAAGGGGAACTCGCGTTGGCCGGCTTCCGGATTGTGCGGATTGCGCGGTGCGTGGCACAGCTCGCTTTGGCCTTCCGGGTAATTGGTAATGATCAGTTCGATCGGGTCCAGAATGGCAACGCTACGGTCGGCCACCGGGTCCAGATCATCGCGCAGGGCTTGTTCCAGCAGGCTGTAGTCCACATGTTGGGCTGCCTTGGACACACCCAGGCGGTCGGTGAACAGGCGGATGGCACCGGCGCTGTAACCACGGCGGCGCAAACCGGCCAGGGTAGGCATGCGCGGATCGTCCCAGCCCGATACGTGGTTTTCCTGAACCAGCTGGCGCAACTTGCGCTTGCTGGTGACCACGTAGGACAGGTTCAGACGCGAGAACTCGTACTGCTTGGGCAGCGGGTCGGACAACTGACCCAGTTCGACCAGGCGTTCCAGAATCCAGTTATAGAAGGGACGCTGGTCTTCAAATTCCAGGGTACACAGACTGTGGGTGATGCGCTCGAGCGCGTCTTCGACGGGGTGCGCCCAGCTGTACATGGGGTAGATACACCATTTGTCGCCAGTGCGATGGTGTTCGGCATGGCGGATACGGTACATGACCGGGTCGCGCATATTGATATTGGGCGAACCCATATCGATCTTGGCGCGCAGGGCCATGCTGCCATCGGGGTGCTTGCCGTCGCGCATTTCGCGCAGCAGCTTGATGGACTCCTGGGCAGGGCGGTCGCGCCAGGGCGAGTTCACGCCTTTTTCAGTCAGGGTGCCACGGTTGGCACGCATTTCTTCGGCGCTTTGCTCGTCAACGTAGGCATGGCCCGCGTTCACCAGGGCTTCGGCGAACTGGTACATATAGTCGAAGTAGTCGCTGGCAAAGTACAGGTTCTCTTCTTTATTGAAGGTCCAGTCAAAGCCCAGCCATTTCACCATGTCGATAATGGCGTCCACGTACTCCTGTTCTTCTTTTTCAGGATTGGTGTCGTCAAAGCGCAGGTGGCAGGCACCTTGGTAGTCGCTGGCCAGTCCGAAGTTCAAACAGATACTTTTAGCGTGCCCAATGTGCAGATAGCCGTTGGGCTCGGGGGGAAAGCGCGTACGGATACGCGCGGCATCAACAGCCGCCCCTTCCTGGGTACTGGCCGGGCCTGGCTGACCGGCCCAGGATTTTTGTGCGTAACGGCCAGCGCTCAGATCCTGGTCGATGATCGTGCGCAGAAAATTAGATACGGGAGCGGGAGTGGTGTCAGAGGTCATACACGTTTGAAATAAAGAAGCCGACAGACTAATCGGCCATTTTGCCACGTTCTTGTTTTAGAGGGGTATTTACCCCATGAACGGGTTCTAAAAAATCAGGGAAGAACTTGGGGTAGTATGGTGGCGTTTGCAGGCCAATTCACCCTACACTAGCGCTCATTATGACGCACTCCGCCCTTTCTCTGTCTCATGCCCAGTTTTTCCTTAGCCTGGGCTTCATGCTGCTGTTTCTGGCCCTGGAGCTGGGACTGGCCTGGGTGTTGCTGTATTTCAAGATCAGAACCTTTGGCAACAAAGCGGCGGCCTGGATGGGGGCGTACCGTTTTTGGGTGCGTCTGTTTGCGCTGGCGTTTATTTTAAGCTTTGCGGCGTCCATGCCCGTGCTGCTTCAGTTTGGCAGTGTCTGGCCGGGCCTGATGGAGCAGGTGGGTGATGTTATCGGTCCCATGCTGGCCGCCTCCATGCTGTCCTTGTTCATTTTCAAATCCTGCTTTTTGGGTGTGATGCTGTTTGCCCAGCGCATGCTGTCCAATCTGGTTCATACCGTGGTGGTGCTGATGGTGGCCCTGGGCGTTACCGTCACGGCGTTCTGGCTGGTGGCGATTGTGGCCTGGATGCAGGTGCCAACGGGTGTCGATGTGATTGAAGGCCATTATGTGGTGATGGAATGGCTGGATGTGCTCAGCACGCCCGCCTTGCCCTGGTATGCCGGTCTTTTGTTTGCAGGCAGTTTGCTGACGGTGGCCTTTTTCATGTTGGGTGTAACCTGCGCCCAGACCATGCAAAAGCCGGTTACCGACCAGGAGCGTCTGGCCTTTCGCAGTGCCCTGTTTCTGGGCGGGGTGGCTTGGCTGGCCCTGATCCTCGCCGTGATAGGCAATGGTTTCATGACTGCGGAGCATCAGCCTGCCAAGGCAGCGGCTGCGGCGGCGTACTGGGAAAGCGGCTCGCAGCCTGATTTGATTCTGGTGGCGGCGCCCTCCGCCATGCAGGACAGTGTTCTGGGTGTGCTGCGCTGGTCTCATGCAGGTGGACGCTGGTTGGGGCGTAATGACAGTGGCATTTTGATGGGTCTGGATCAGTTTTCCGACGCCATGCCGCCCGTCACCCTGACCTTCTGGTCCTTCCGTGTAGCCGTGCTGGCAGGAGCCTTGATGCTGTTCCTGCTGCTGTGGGTCTTGTTGCGCACTCGCCGTTATGGCCTGGACCCGCACTCTCTTTCTTATAGAGAACGTCAGCTCATGGTGGTCGCCTCGGTGTTGGGCTGGATCATGTTGCTGGGTGGCGCAGCCTACGTCTTGTTGGGCTTTTTGCCTTATCTGGTCGGTAACGATATTCAGGCCGTGCAAGTGCAAAGCACCGAGAGCGTCTTTACCGTCGGGCTGGGTTTGCTGAGTTACGGCCTGGTCTATATCTTGTGCATGATTGGTTTTTTCCAGAAGTTGCGACATGCCGTTCGTTTTGGTGTGGTACCGATCGCGCGTCATCGGGGGCGGGCATGATTGACTCTTTTGCAAATGCGTTGGGCCTGGGCGCCCATGATCCGGCGTTCTGGATGCCGCTGGCGTTTCTGGCCCTGTTCTTTTTGATTATTGTGGCCGGGACGGTTCTGGACGGCTTCGATATTGGCGTGGGCTGTCTGTCCTTGCTGGCACCGGATTCCTTGCGTCCCCGCATGCTGTCATTGCTGAGCCCCTGGCGCGATGCCAACGAGTTCTGGCTGTTTCTTGGCCTGGGTTTGTTTGTCTGCGCTTTCCCCAAAGCCTGGGGGGCGGTGATGGGCGGCCTGTACGGACCGTTATGTGCGCTGGGCGTGGGCGTTTTTGCCCGTTCCGTCTCCTTCGAATTCCGACTGCGCGCGCCGGTAGAGCGTCAGTCCCGCTGGCAAATGGGTTTTGCCCTGGGGTCCTGGTTGACGGCGTTCTCCCATGGTGTGTTGCTGGCGCAGGTCGTAGTGGGCTTTCAGAGCGATGCCGGTTATATCTGGTTCTCTGTCTTCATGGGCTTTTGCGCTATTGCCGCGTACTGCTTGCTAGGTGCTAGCTGGCTCATCATGCGTGAAGCAGGCGAGCTGCGTGCCCGGGCGGTCAATTGGGGCCGTCGTTCGGTACGCTGGTTTGCGGCCGGTGCCGTGGGTGTGTCCGTCGTGTTGGCCTTTGTGAATGCCGGCGTGCTGCTTAAATGGAGCGACGGGCCGTATTGGGGCTTGGTCTTGTTCCTGTGGGCCTTGATTCTCAGCTGCTTTGTGTCGATTGAAATGAGCCTGCAGCGCATGATCAACAGCAGCTATCGCACCACGACCTTGCCCTTCTTGCTGACCCTGTTCGTGATGGTGTTCGTCATGGCCGGGCTGGCGTTCAGTTTCTTCCCCTATCTGATCCTGGACGAGATGACGATCTGGGACGCCGCTGCCGGGGTGCCAGCCCTGAGCCTGATCCTGTCGGCGATTGTGATTACCTTGCCCATCGTGCTGATTTTCAACGTGTGGGTGTACTGGCGCATGTTTGGATTGTCTCGCCCACCTTTGCCGCCCAGCTTTAAAGGCTGACCTTTTTTATGATTGCCCATTCCGTGCTGTCGATGCGCAAGCGTCTGCAGGGTTTCAAGTGGTTGTCTGATATACCCGCCATGCTGGCTTGGGCGGTCTTGGCTGGTATTTTGGGTGCCTTGGCGACTTTGGCCTTTCATCAGGGCATGCGCTTGGTGCAGCAAGTTGTCACGGGTCAGCACGGGGGGATCGTCGCAGTCACGGAAAGTCTGCCCTGGTACATGCGCCTCCTGTTTCCCACCTTGGGCGGTTTGTGTGCCGGTATCCTGCTATGGCTGGCAGGGCGTCTGCCGTCGGGAAGCAATTCTGACTATATGGAAGCTGTGGCCATTGGCGATGGCCGTTTGTCCATTCGCCAGGGGCTGCTGCGATCCTTGTCGTCCTTGATGACGGTGGCCTCGGGCGGCTCGATTGGCCGCGAAGGGGCGATGGTGCATCTGGCCTCTTTGTCCGCTTCCGCGATTGGCCGTTTCACCTTGTTTGGTGAAGCCCGTCTGCGCCTGCTGGTGGCCTGTGGCGCCGCAGCCGGTGTGGCAGCCGCCTATGGTGCCCCCATTGCCGGTGCCGTGTTTGTGGCCGAGATTGTGCTGGGCACCATGACCATGAGCAGCTTTGGCCCCCTGTTGATGGCGGCTGTCAGTGCTCACCTGACCATGCGTATGCTGGGTGGTTATCACGCCCCTTACGAAATGACGAACGTTCAGGCCGTTGCAGGTTGGGACATCTTGCCCTTTCTGGTCCTGGGGGTGCTGATTGGTCTGGCTGCACCCGCTTTCCTGAAATTGTTGAATCTGTTCCGCACCCTGTTCAAGCGTACTGGCCTGGGTTTGCCTTTGCGCTTGGCTTTGGGTGGTTTGTTGCTGGGACTTTTGCTGATTGTCATGCCGCGCGTGGCCGGTAATGGCTTTAGCGTAGTGTCCTCCATGCTGCACAGCGACTGGGCCTGGTACAGCGTGCTGCTTATCCTGGCGTTCAAGGTTCTGGCCACAGGGCTGACAGTTGGTTCGGGCGCTGTCGGCGGTGTGTTTACCCCCGCCATCTTTGTGGGCGCGGCCTTTGGCACCTTGTTTGGTCAACTGACTTTGCTGATCTTGCCGGGTCTGGATTTACCGTTGTACTTGTTCACCCTGGTGGGCATGGGCGCGTTTCTGGGGGCCGCCACCAGCGCTCCCTTCATGGCCATACTGATGCTGTTTGAAATGACATTGAGCTATCAGTTGGTGCTGCCCTTGATTGTGGCCTGTGTCATGGCTTATTTTGTGTCCCGTGGTGTGGCCGAGGTCGCCATGTATGAAGTCACCCTGGTGCGCGAGCGGGATGCCTTGCTGCGCCACAAGTTGCGTCACACCACCTTGGCCGAGCTGGTACGTCCGGCTGATACCGTCGTCAGCACCACCACCCAGATGCGCGATGCCTTGCAGATGTTTCTGGACTACCCCGTGCGTTATTTGTATGTGGTGAACGAAGAACAGGTTTATCAAGGTGTGATTGCTCAGCCTGACCTGACTCGAATGTTGTTGGACGACAACGCTGCCCAGGAGCGTGTGGTGGGCGATATTCTGCGCATGGATTTCGTCAAGACGCTCTACCCGAACATGAGTCTGGACGAGGCTCAGGAACACTTTGTGAGCTTTGCTGGAGAGCGTCTGCCCGTATTGAATGGTGACGGCTCGGGTCGTCTGATTGGTGTAGTCTATAAGTCTGCTGTGCTGGAAAAATACTCCGCCATCAAACGCTCCCTGGATGCGAGCGGCGAAGTGATGCTGGATGCCCGGCGCTAAACTCTTTTTGTGACATAAATCATGCGTACAAAAGCTTGCCAGCGAGGCTTGGCAGGCGGGCTGTTGGTCGGTCTTGCCATGCTGTTCGCTGTTCCATTGGCCACCGCTCAAAATCGTGTTGGGCTGGAGAATTTGTCTGCTACCCGCGTGTATGGCGTGGATGAGGCACAGGCCATTCCGGCCCAGGAGCTCCCGCCTGTGGAGCCATTTTTTGATGCTACGCAGTGGCATCGCCAAGGAGATCAGGACTTGCTCAGTCCAGCGGCCTCCATGGATTACACATTTTCCGATTTCAGTCTGAGCGGTGCCAGCACCGCCAGTCTGGCGCGCTCCATCCAATATAGTCAGCAGTCCTCTCCAATTTGGAGTGCCCGCTGGTTGAGCAGTGCGCCCGACCAGGTCTGGCAGTTTGGCGAGCGCAACTGGCGCTATGTGAATGAAGACGGGCTGCAGCTGACCCTGGGCAATGACACGGTTACCGCACCGGACTGGGCGCGGCCCGTGGAACTGGGCGGTATCAATATCACTCAGCAGTTCGAGCAGGGCCCGGCCGGGCCATGGCGTTATGCCCTGGCTGTTGGCGCGCTGGATATGACGGGCAAGCAGGATAACGGGGATCTGGTGTATGGCTCTTCGGCCGGCAGCTTGATGCTCAGCACCGATGTCACCAGTCGTACCAGTATTGATACTCAGATGGAAAGCGCTCGTGATTTTGGGCTGACCGGTCTGGGTGCAACCTATCGATCGCCGGACTTTGGCGTGTGGCAGGCCAGCGTGGCCAAAGCTTCCCATGCGGTGGGGCAAGGTTGGCGTTATCAGGCAGCCTATGGCCTGGATGTGCTGGATGATTTGCATCTGCAGTGGCAGGGTGAACGCTACCAGGACAATTTTCTGGATTTGAGCCGTTACCAGGGCATGAAGGTGGATGCGGCTAGCAGTCGGCAGATTGTCGGCCTGTCCGTGCCCCTGCGCCGCTGGGGTGAAGTGAAGACTCAGTACGAGGTGCAGCAGGTAGTTGCCGGGGGGGAGAACCGCTACCTTGGGGTCACGCAGCAGTTCTGGTACAGTCCCCACCTTAGGGTGGGTTTGCAAGCTCGCCGTCATCTGGAAAGTCGTCAGTCGAACATCGCGCTGCGTTTTTCTATTCCGATTTTTTAAGCAGGCGGCATGGCCCAGTCAGCACTTGAGGTTCTTCAGGAAGTTTTTGGTTATGACAGTTTTCGTGGTTCTCAGCACGAGATTATCGAGACCCTGATCCAAGGCGGCGACGCCCTGGTCTTGATGCCCACCGGCGGCGGCAAGTCGCTCTGTTACCAGATTCCTGCTTTGGTGCGACCCGGCACCGGCGTGGTTGTGTCCCCCCTGATTGCCTTGATGCAGGATCAGGTGGACGCCCTCAACGAGTTGGGCGTTAACGCGGCGTATCTGAATTCCACCCAGGATTGGCAAACCGCCCGCGAGGTCGAGCGCGAATTTCTGACGGGGCAGTTGGATCTGCTCTATGTGGCTCCCGAACGTTTGCTGACAGACCGCTGCCTGGATTTGCTGGCACGCGGCCAGATTTCCCTGTTTGCCATTGACGAAGCCCACTGCGTATCGCAATGGGGGCACGATTTTCGCCCTGAATATCTGGGGTTGGATTTGCTGGCCCAGCGTTGGCCAGGTGTGCCACGGGTTGCCTTGACGGCTACCGCCACTCAGTTGACGCGGGTAGAAATTGCCCAGCGCCTGAAGCTGGAAGAGGCCCGGCATTTTGTTGCCAGTTTTGATCGTCCCAATATTTGCTACCGCATCATTGAAAAGAACGAGGTGCGCAAGCAGCTCTTGAGCTTCATTCAGGAAGAGCACTCCGGAGATGCGGGGATTGTGTATTGTCTGTCGCGCTCGCGCGTGGAAGACACGGCCGAGTTTCTGTGCAAGAACGGTATTCATGCCTTGCCCTACCATGCAGGGTTGGATGCGCAGCAGCGCGCCATCAATCAGGCCCGCTTTCTGCGCGAGGAAGGAGTAGTCATGGTGGCGACCATTGCTTTTGGCATGGGCGTCAATAAGCCGGATGTGCGTTTTGTGGCCCACATTGACCTGCCCAAATCGGTGGAAGGGTATTACCAGGAAACCGGGCGGGCAGGGCGCGATGGCGAAGTGGCCACGGCCTGGCTGGCCTATGGCCTGCAGGACGTGGTGCAATTGCACCGCATGATTAACCAGTCGCAAGGCGATGCGGCACACCGACGCCAGCAGGGTCACGCGCTGGATGCCATGTTGGGCCTGTGCGAAACCATTTCCTGCCGTCGTCAGCGTTTGTTAGCGTATTTCGATCAGCAGATCGAACCTTGCGGTAACTGCGACACCTGCCTGGAAGCGCCAGAAGCCTGGGATGGCACAGTGGCGGCGCAGAAAATGCTCTCCACCATCTATAGATTGTGGCGTGAGCGCGGTCAGCGCTTCGGGGCCGGGCACCTGATCGACATTTTGCTGGGCAAGCTGACGGATCGTGTCAAAGAGCATGAGCACGACAAGCTTACCGTCTTTGGTGTGGGCAAGGATTTGACCGATCAAGCCTGGCGCGGGGTGCTGCGCCAGTTGCTGGCACACAGTCTGGTTACCGTTGATCCGGAAGGCTACGGCACCTTGTTGCTGACCGAGGCCAGCCGTGAAGTGCTCAAAGGGGAGCGGACCTTGATGTTGCGGCGCGAAACCGTAACACGCGGACCGGCTGCTCACCGAGTAAAAGGTCAGGCGCCTGCCGGACCTGCTCTGGAACCCGACCAACAGAGGCGGTTCGAGGCTTTGCGCGCCTGGCGTGCGGCTACCGCACGCGAACATGGTGTGCCGGCCTATGTCATTTTCCATGATGCCACTTTGCGCGAAGTGGCTATTCGTTGCCCTAGTTCAGAGGCTGATCTGGAGCCGATTACAGGCATAGGCGTACGCAAAAGAGAGGCCTATGGCGAGGCTTTGCTGCGCTGCGTGCAAGAGTTCCAGACGCAATAGGAAATTGTTAGCAGAGCAAAGTTTGGTTGCATTTTTATGTGCCGAATCTGCTCTGCAGTCCAAAAACCGCTATTCGCTCAATCCGCTATATGTAGTAGAATGACGTCAATATCACACTATATATGGTGTGCATCAACTGACGCTGGCGGCTGCAAAAGCCGCGTCTTCCGTCAATCTTCACCGATTTCCGAGACTGAAATGCAATCAACCGAACAGTTAATGGTCACTAAAAGAGATGGCCGTACAGAACCTATTAACCTCGACAAGATTCACCGAGTGGTTGATTGGGCCGCTGAAGGTCTGAGTAATGTGTCCGTCTCTCAAGTAGAGCTGCGCTCTCACATTCAGTTCTATAACGGCATTCGCACTAGCGACATCCACGAAACGATCATCAAGTCGGCTGCGGATCTGATCTCCGAAGATACGCCTGACTACCAATATCTGGCTGCCCGTCTGGCGATTTTCCATTTGCGCAAAATCGCTTTTGGTCAGTTTGAACCTCCAAGCCTGTTCGATCACGTGACCTTGCAAACCAAGGAAGGTCGCTACGATCCGCATCTGCTGCAAGACTACACGCGCGCCGAGTTCGATGAGCTGGATGCCCATCTGGATCACTGGCGTGACATGAACTTCTCCTACGGTGCCGTCAAGCAGCTGGAAGGCAAGTACCTGATTCAAAACCGCGTGACCAAGCGCATTTACGAAAGCCCCCAGTTCCTGTACATGCTGGTGGCCATGTGCCTGTTCGCCCGTTACCCTGCCGACACTCGCCTGGGCTTTATCAAGCGCTTTTACGACGCGGTATCGCAATTCAAGATTTCCTTGCCCACGCCCATCATGGCTGGCGTGCGCACACCCACTCGTCAGTTCAGCTCTTGCGTGCTGATCGAATGTGACGACAGCCTGGACAGCATCAATGCCACGACCAGCGCCATTGTCCGTTACGTATCGCAGCGCGCCGGTATCGGTATCAACGGTGGTCGCATTCGCGCCGTCGGTAGCGAAATTCGCGGTGGTGAGGCTCAGCACACCGGCTGCCTGCCTTTCTTCAAGATGTTCCAGGCCGCTGTGAAGTCCTGCTCGCAAGGCGGTGTGCGTGGTGGTGCGGCAACCTTGTTCTACCCCATGTGGCACCTGGAAGTGGAAACACTGCTGGTTCTGAAGAACAACCGTGGTGTGGAAGAAAACCGTATCCGTCACCTGGACTACGGTGTTCAGATCAACCGCTTGCTGTACCAACGCTTGATCAAGGGCAGCCATATCACGCTGTTCTCGCCTCATGACGTGCCCGGTCTGTACGAAGCCTTCTTTGCCGACCAGGACGAGTTCGAGCGTCTGTACGAGATGTACGAACAAGATCCCGCCATCCGCAAGCGCAGCCTGCCTGCTGTGGAGCTGTTCTCCCTGCTGATGCAAGAGCGTGCCAGCACCGGCCGTATCTACATTCAGAACGTGGACCACTGCAACACGCACAGCCCATTCCAGGCCGACCGCGCTCCCGTGCGCCAGTCCAACCTGTGCATGGAAATTGCCCTGCCCACCAAGCCTTTGAACGATCTGAACGATCCCGAAGGTGAAATCGCGCTGTGCACGCTGTCGGCTTTCAATCTGGGTGCTCTGGAGTCCCTGGACGAGCTGGACGGTCTGGCTGAACTGATTGTTCGTGCTCTGGATGCTCTGCTGGATTACCAGGACTACCCGGTCAAGGCCGCGCTGAATGCTACCAACAAGCGTCGCTCCCTGGGCGTTGGCGTCATCAACTACGCTTACTACCTGGCCAAGAACGGCACCCGTTACTCCGATCCCGCTGCCTTGGGCCTGACCCACCGCACGTTTGAAGCCATCCAGTACTACCTGTTGAAGGCTTCGGTGCAATTGTCGCGTGAATACGGTCCTTGCGACGCCTTTGACGAAACAACCTATGCCAAGGGACTGCTGCCTACCGACACCTACAAGAAAGATGTAGACGGTATTTGCAACGAGCCGCTGCACCTGGACTGGGAAGCCCTGCGTGCTGACATCGTCAAGCACGGTCTGCGCAACTCCACCCTGACCGCCTTGATGCCTTCGGAAACCTCCAGCCAGATTGCCAATGCCACCAATGGTATTGAGCCTCCGCGTGGCCTGGTGTCCGTCAAGCAGTCCAAGGACGGCATCTTGCGTCAGGTGGTGCCTGAATTTGAAAAATATAAGGATCAGTACGAGTTGCTGTGGCAAATGCCTGGTAACGACGACTACCTGAAGTTGGTTGGCGTGATGCAGAAGTTCGTTGACCAGTCGATCTCTGCGAACACCAACTATGACCCACAGCGGTTCGAGGGTGGTCGCGTACCGATGAAGCAACTGCTCAAGGACTTGCTGCTGGCCTACAAATACGGTGTGAAGACCTTGTACTACCACAACACCCGCGACGGTGCCGATGATTCGCATGGCGAAGTAGAGGACGACGGTTGCGCAGGCGGCGCGTGCAAGATCTAAGCAAGGGTAAAGAGCATCATGACTACCTATAGTACTTTTTCTAAAACGGATAACGACCAGCTCAAAGAACCCATGTTCTTTGGGCAGCCGGTGAACGTGGCTCGCTACGATCAGCAAAAATATCCGATTTTTGAAAAGCTGATTGAAAAGCAGTTGTCCTTCTTCTGGCGTCCGGAAGAAGTGGACATCACCCAGGATCGGATCGACTACCAGAACCTGCCTGACCACGAAAAGCATATTTTCATCAGCAACCTGAAATATCAGACCTTGCTGGATTCCATTCAGGGCCGCAGCCCCAACGTGGCCTTCCTGCCTCTGGTATCGATTCCGGAGCTGGAAACCTGGATTGAAACCTGGGCTTTCTCCGAGACAATTCACTCGCGCTCGTACACGCACATCATTCGCAATATTGCCAATGATCCGTCCGTTATTTTTGACGACATCGTGCGTAACGAAAACATTCAGCTGCGTGCGGCCGATATTTCTTCGTACTACGACGATCTGATCAGCGACACCATGCTGTATGCCCAACTGGGCGCGGGCGAGCATGAGATCAACGGTGAAACCCGCACGCTAAGCGTCTACGAGCTGAAGAAGAAGCTGTACCTGTGCATGATGAGCGTCAATATTCTTGAGGCCATCCGCTTTTACGTCAGCTTTGCCTGCTCCTTCGCTTTTGCCGAGCGCAAGTTGATGGAAGGTAATGCCAAGATCATTCGCTTGATTGCGCGTGATGAAGCGTTGCACCTGACTGGTACGCAACACATCATCAATATCCTGCGTTCCGGTAGCGATGATCCCGAGTTCGCTCAGATTGCCCGCGAACTGGAGCCGGTCTGCTTTGATATGTTCAAAGACGCGGCCGAGCAGGAGAAACAGTGGGCGGATTATCTGTTCCGTGACGGTTCCATGATTGGTCTGAACAAGGACATTCTGGGACAGTACGTGGAATACATCACCAATATCCGTATGGGTGCCGTGGGCCTGAAGCCTGCGTTTGAGTCCGTCAAACACAACCCCATTCCCTGGATCAACACCTGGCTGTCCTCGGACACCGTGCAGGTGGCACCTCAAGAGGTGGAACTGAGCTCTTACCTGGTCGGTCAGATCGACTCGGCCGTGTCGGCTGGCGACTTCGACGGTATCGAGTTATGAGTCAAGTCCGGACAACTGATCATGACTTTCAGTTGCGGGACGGCGAAACTTTGTTGGAAGGTTTGGAACGAACCGGCCATCAGGTTGAGTATCAATGCAGGAGCGGCTATTGCGGCTCCTGCCGTATTCCTCTTGTGTATGGAAAGGTTGCTTATAAAGAGCAGCCTTTAGCGTATGTCGGCCCAGGCGAGGTTCTGCCGTGTTGTTGCACGGTACTCGAACCGATCATGGTCGATTGTCAGCGCATTGCCCGGATTGAGGAGGAACCGGAGGATCAGTTCGGCTTTACCGGGCTGAATCCCTGATTCCTCTGTCTCCCTTTAGCTGGCCAAGCGCTTTTCTTCCAACTTTTCCCAACGCTCAAATAACTGCTCCAGGTCAGTGTTGAGCTGATCCAGTTGTTGGTTGATCTCGTCAGCTCGAGCAGAGCCATCTTTATACAGATCCGGTGCGCTCAGCTGTTCCGCCAGTTCGGCTTGCTGGCTTTCTATGGCTGCAATTTTCTCGGGCAGCGCGTCCAGTTCCTTTTCTTCCCACGGGGCCAGACGGCCAGGCTTGTTAGCCTTGTTGTTGCGCTCTGCAGCAGGCTTTTCAGTGGCGGCGGGAGTTGGAGTGCTGGCTGCCGGTGTCTCGGCTTTGGCTTGCGGGCGTTGTGCCAGCCACTCGTCGTAGCCACCCACATACTCGCCCCAATGGCCGTCGCCTTCGGCCGCAATCACCTGGGTGACCACGTTGTCCAGGAAGGTACGGTCGTGGCTGACCAGCAGCACGGTGCCCGTGTAATCCTGAATCAGATCTTCCAGCAGCTCCAGAGTTTCGATATCCAGATCGTTGGTCGGTTCGTCCAGTACTAATACATTAGTAGGTTGGGCAAACATGCGGGCCAGCGCCAGTCGGGCACGTTCACCGCCAGACAGACTGCGTACCGGGGAGTGAGCGCGGGCTGCCGGGAACAGGAAGTCTTCCAGGTAGCTCATGATGTGCTTGCGCTGATTGCCAATTTCCACCCACTCACTGCCGGGGCTGATGGTGTCCGCCAGAGTGGCGTTTTCGTCCAGGCGACTGCGCATCTGGTCAAAGTAGCCAATGTTCAGTTTGGTACCGTGGCGTACAGTGCCAGAATTAGGCTCTTGCAAACCCAGCATGATGCGTAGCAGTGTGGTTTTGCCGGCGCCGTTGTGGCCGATCAGGCCAATACGGTCTCCGCGCATCAGCACGGTGGAGAAATCCTTGATCAGGATGCGGTCGTCGTAGCCGTGTGTGACATCTTGCAATTCAGCGACCAGCTTGCCGGAGCGCTGGCCTTCGGAAATGGCGAATTTGACGTCGCCCGAGCGCTCGCGTCGCTCGGCACGATCACGGCGCAATTGTTCCAGGCGGCGAACACGACCTTCATCTCGGGTGCGGCGGGCTTGCACGCCTTTGCGAATCCAGACTTCTTCCTGGGCCAGAAATTTGTCGAATTTGGCATTCTGCTGCTTTTCCGCTTCCAGGTATTCAGCCTTGCGTTCCTGCCATTGGCTGAAGTTACCGGGGAAACTGAACAACTTGCCGCGATCCAGCTCGACAATCCGCGTTGCTATCACATCCAGGAAACGGCGGTCGTGGGTAATGATGACCGCGCTGCCACGGAAATCCAGCAGCAATTGTTCCAGCCAAAGAATGCCGTCAAAGTCCAGGTGGTTGGTGGGTTCGTCCAGCAAGAGCAGGTCGGGTTCGTTCACCAGGGCATTGGCCAGGGCGACGCGTTTACGCTGTCCGCCCGACAAGCTGCCAGCCAGTGCATCCGGATTCAAGCCCAGCTTGTCGATCAGGGCGTTGACGCGGGCAGGGCGTTGCCAGTCTTCGGCTTCGGTGAAATCGCCACACAGCAAATCGTAAATGCTCAGATTCGGATCCAGCTCCGGTTCTTGTTCGACGGTGGCTACTTTCAGCCCGCCCAGTCGTTTGACCTGACCATCGTCGGGAGCTTGACGTTGATCCAGAATTTTCAAAAGCGACGATTTGCCAGCACCATTGCGCCCGATCAGACCGATACGTTCGTTGCTTTGAATGACCAGATCGGCATGGTCCAGCAAAGCATGGTGGCCGAATGCCAATTGGGCATCGGTCAGGGAAATCAGATTGGTGGACATAAGACTCCAGATAAATCAGCGCGTCCTGCGAATTTCTCTATTGTCGCAGGTTACAATGCATCTGTGAGGCAGGCTGGGCAGTCGCGGTACGCAAGTATCGAGGAAGGTCCGGACTCCATAGAGCAGGGTAGCGGCTAACAGCCGTCCGGCAAGTGTGGCATCACGCCAGACGAGCCGAGGACCAGGGCCACAGAGACGAGACCACAGCAAGGGCTTGCGCAAGCAGGCACAGATACGGCGACTTCCGTGTTTTCTTGTACTTCGGTGCAAAGTGCTGTGGGGTGAAACGCGGTAACCTCTACCCGGAGCAATACCAAATAGGCATACGCAGGCTTTTAGCCCGAGAGGCGGCTCGTCTTAGTATGCGGGTAGGTAGCTAGAACCGGCCAGTAATGGTCGGTCCAGAGGAATGATTGCCGGCCAGCGGGTTCCCGCTGGCATACAGAATCCGGCCTATAGGCCTGTCTCACACTTCTCCCGGCGTTCGCCACCAATTGCACCGATTTCGTACATTTGAAAGCAATTGTTAAGGATGTTGAATCCTTGGCAAGAGTCGCTTGCGCGCATTTTTATAACAAATCACTTTTAATGCGCCCTGCAATTTCTTGATTTCACACAGTATTTTTTTTTAGCCACTTCTAGGATAGTGCGCTAAGTGCTTGTTGTGATTGAAAAAATTGCAACCACTGCCTTGACCGCAAAGGCTTTCCCCCGTAGAGTGGGGAAAAGTAGGAAATAGTGTAAAAAAGTGGGGGAAAATAGTGTTCCAAGGCAGCAGCGCACTCACACTGGATGCTAAGGGTCGGATGTCCATTCCGACTCGGCACCGTGACGCGCTTTTGCAGCAGGAACAAGGCCGCTTGACCCTCACTCGCCATCCCGACGGCTGTTTGCTGGTGTATCCGCGCAGTGTGTGGGAAGAAAAGCGCGAACAAATTGCCCGCTTCCCCATGAGTGCCCGTTTCTTGCAACGCCTGCTGCTGGGTAGTGCTCAGGACGTTGATCTGGACTCCGCTGGTCGGATATTGATCGCTCCCGAACTGCGCACCGCAGTGGGGTTGGAGCGCGACGCCATGCTGCTGGGTATGGCCACCCATTTTGAGTTGTGGAATGCGCAGGAACTGGAACGCCGACAGGCCCAGGATCTGGCTGAAAACTCCACAGACGTATTCGACACTTTTTCTTTCTGAGTAAGTCATGACGCTGGTACATCGATCCGTGCTGCTGGAGCCTACGGTGGCGGCCCTCGTGGATCCGTCCTTTGAGGCCCGGCGCTGGGCGCAAAACCCCGAAATCCAGGGTTTGGCCGATGGTGTGTACGTCGATTGCACTTTTGGTCGTGGCGGTCACAGCCGTCTGTTGTTGTCGCACTTGAGTCCCCAGGGGCGCCTGATCGTGATCGACAAGGATCCGCAAGCGATCGCCGTGGCCCAGGAGCTGGCAGCACAAGATAGCCGTGTGACGGTTGTACATAGTGGTTTTGGTGATTTGGCCCAGGCTCTGGACGAGCTGGATGTGGGGCCATTGCAAGGCGTCATGATGGATTTGGGCATTTCCTCGCCACAAATCGACGACGCAGAACGAGGTTTCTCTTTTATGCGCGAAGGTCCGTTGGACATGCGCATGGATACCAGCGGTGGTTTGACCGCTGAACAGTGGCTGGCTGAGGTCAGCGTAGAAGTTTTAAAGGAGGTCATTGCAGAATATGGCGAAGAACGGTTTGCTTTCCAGATTGCAAAGGCGATTGTTGATCGCCGCCAATCCCGCCCGCTACATACAACGCGTGATCTCGCCGAGCTCGTCGCCGGTGTCGTCCGCACGCGCGAAAAGGGTCAACATCCGGCAACCAGGACCTTCCAGGCTATACGGATTTACCTCAATCGTGAGCTCGAAGAGCTCGCGCACGCGCTTCCGTCAATTCTGAGTCGATTGGCGACTCGGGGCAGGCTTGCGGTGATTGCATTTCATTCACTGGAGGACCGCATGGTCAAACAGTTCATGAACGCAGCTGCGCGTCCCGCGCAGGAACAGTCACGTCTACCTATCCTAGAAAAAGACTTGCCCCAGCCTCTGGTGCAGTCTTTGGGCAGAATCTTGCCCACCGACGAGGAGTCCAGCGACAACCCCCGAGCCCGCTCGGCGGTATTACGTGTGGTGCAACGCACCGACACCCCCATCCCCCAGGACTGGATGCGCAGCGCCAGCGAGCGTCTGCTGCAACAGGCCGCCTATAGCCGACAGCCCGCCGGCAAGCGAGGCCGCCGATGATGCGCCTGGTCATCACCCTCTCTTTGGTGTTGATGCTTTCGGCCATCTCTTTGGTGACGGCGCGCTATCAGGCGCGCGAGCTGTTTGTGCAAACCGATCGTCTGGTCACCAAAGCCGGTGAACTGGATACGGACTGGCGTCGTCTGCAACTGGAACGGGCCGAGCTGGCCCGTAACGCTCGCGTGGACGATATTGGTCGCAACGAATTGGGCCTGGTGTTGAGCTCTCCCGAGCGCACTCTCTATTTGCAAGGGGGTGAGCTGAGCTCGACCCAGGTGCAGTCCGGAGGGCGGCCATGAAACGATTCGGCTATCACGAAAATCCCGTCCTGAGCGTCCAGATTCCATTCTGGCGCTCGCGTTTGGTGCTGGTCCTCTTGTTTCTGGGTTTTGGCGCCCTGATCGTCAAGGCTTTGTATTTGCAGGGCCTGTCTACCGAATTTTTGCAGCAGCAAGGCGAGCGCCGTTACGAGCGCACCCAGGTGCTGCCGCCCATGCGTGGCAAGGTTTTTGATCGTACGGGTTCTGTGGTGCTGGCCTCCAGTGTGCCTGTCAAAGCCATCTGGGCTATTCCTGATGATGCTCGGAATGCCAAACCCGAGCAGATCGGTCAGTTGGCCAAGCTCCTTGGCATGGGGCAGTCCGATATCGAGCGTCGTCTGTCCGTTGAAGATCGTAACTTCGTCTACATCAAGCGTCAGGTGGATGTGGATGTGGCGGCTCAAATCGCTGAACTGAAAATCCCTGGTATCCACCAACAAGAAGAAATGCGTCGTTTCTATCCCGAAGGGGATGTCATGGCGCACATTGTGGGCTTTACGAATATTGAAGACCAGGGCATCGAGGGCATTGAGCTTGCCTTCAACTCTGCCTTGTCCGGCACGCCCGGTTCGCGCCGCGTAATTCGTGACCGTCTGGGACGTGTGGTGGAGGACGTGCGCGCCATCATCCCGCCTACCCACGGTCAGGATTTGCACTTGTCCATTGATGCCGGCTTGCAGTTCGACGCGTACACCGCCTTGAAAAAAGGTATGGAAGACGTCAAGGCCAATGCCGCTGCGGCCGTGGTCATGGACGTGAAAACCGGGGAGATTCTGGCCCTGGTGAACTTGCCTACCTACAACCCCAACGACCGGGACGATCGTAAGGGTCCGGCCCTGCGTAACCGTGCCTTGACCGACACCTTTGAGCCCGGTTCCATCATGAAGCCGTTTACCGTGGCTCTGGCGCTGGATATCAACCGCATCACCACCGCCACCCAGTTCAACACGGGCAATGGTCAGTACCGCTACCAAGGTAGCGTGATCAGTGACGTTAGTCGCAACAATGGCATGCTGGATGCTGCCGGTATTTTGCGTCGGTCCAGCAATATTGGCATGACCATGATTTCCGAGCGCCTGACTTCGCAGGAAATGTGGAACAAGTTTACCGAGCTGGGTTTTGGCCGTTCTCCGCAGGCCGATTTTCCCGGTATTGCCAGTGGGAGACTGCGCCCCTGGGAGCGTTGGCGTCCCATCGAGCGCGCCACCATGTCGTATGGCTATGGCCTGTCGGTTTCCCTGCTGCAAATTGCCCACGCCTACACGGCGTTTGCGCGTAATGGCGACATGGTTTCCATGACTTTGCTCAAGCGCGAAGGCAAGCCCGCCAGCGTTCAGGTTTACACCCCTAAAGTGGCCGCGGAAGTTCGCGCCATGCTGGAAGCCGCGGCGGGTCCCGCCGGTGCCCGTCTGGCTCAGGTGCAAGGCTATCGCGTCGCTGGTAAGAGCGGTACGGCCCGCAAGATTGTGGATGGTCGCTACAGCAAGTCCTTGTATCGCGGCTCTTTTGTCGGCTTCGCGCCTGTCTCCGACCCTCGCATTGTGGTGGCCGTCACGATCGACGAACCACATAGTTCCAATTATTACGGTGGGCGTATTGCCGCGCCGATTTTTTCAGAAATTGTGGCCCGGAGCTTGCGACGCCTAGGTGTCCAGCCTGATGCGCCCATAGATTCGCTGGTGGCCGTTGGCCCCGGTGCGGAGAATGTACGATGAACGCCGCAGCAATATTGGAGTGGCTGGCGCAGCATGTAGCGCCCACGGCTAATCTGTGTTTGGATTCCCGCCAGATCAAGGCGGGTGATGCGTTTTTCGCCTGCCGCGGCCATCAGGGTGATGGTCGTGAGTACGAAGTTCAGGCTGTGCAGCAAGGTGCAGTAGCGATTGTGCGCGAGCAGGGCGATCAGGCGGTTGATCCCGGTGTGCCTGTCTTGCAAGTTCCCAATCTGGGTGCCTTGCTGGGTGAAGTGGCCCACGAATGGTGGGGCCGTCCTTCCGAGGCCATGACTGTCGTGGCGGTGACCGGCACCAATGGCAAGACGTCCACCGTGCAGTGGGTGGCGTCGGCCTTGAATCATTCCCAAGTGCCTTGCGGCACGATCGGTACGCTGGGCGTGACCTTGCCCGATGGCTCCAATCTGGGTGGCGTCCTGACCACGCCGGACGTGCTGACCGTACACCGTAGCCTGGCTGCTATTCGCGCCCAAGGCGGCAATGCCGTGGCCCTGGAAGCCTCGTCCATTGGTCTGGAACAAGGCCGTCTGGATGGTGTCCGTATTGATATTGCCGGGTTCACGAACCTGACGCATGATCATCTGGACTATCACCACAGCATGGAAGAGTACAAACAGGCCAAGCTGCGCCTGTTCAGTTGGCCTGGTCTGCGTAGCGCCGTCGTGAACGCTGACGATGAAACGGGCCGTGAATTGATGCAGGCCGGTCTGGCCGCCCGTGTGATTTCCTACTCCATGAGCCAGCCCGAGGTAGATTTGCTGGCTCAGGACGTGCATACCGGTGCCGACGGCCAGGTATTCAATCTGGTGACCGCTCACGGCACCGCACAAATTTTGACCCATTTGCTGGGCGAGCATAACGTGGCCAACCTTCTGTTGGTGGCGGGTGTACTGCAAGAAGTGGGTTGGCCTGTGTCCAAGATCGCGCGCATCATGGACAAGCTGGAGTCCGTGCCTGGCCGTTTGCAAATTGTGACGCCCAAGAGCACCGCAGGTCGTCAGCCCTTGCCTTTGGTCGTGGTGGATTACGCTCATACTGCCGATGCGCTGGAACGCGCCCTGCAAGCCTTGCGTGAAGTGGCCAGCGTACGTGGCGGCAAGCTGATTTGCGTATTTGGTTGCGGCGGTAACCGCGACACGGCCAAGCGCCCCATTATGGGTGAAGTGGCGGCCCGTCTGGCTGACAGCGTTCTGGTCACGACCGACAACCCTCGTTTTGAAGATCCTGCCGAAATCATTCGTCAGATCGTGGCTGGTATGCCTGAAGCGCCGGCCGTGCAGATGGATCGGGCTCGCGCCATCCTGTCTTCGATCTGGGCTGCCAGCCCTGAAGATATTGTTTTGCTGGCCGGTAAGGGTCACGAAACCTATCAGGAAGTGCAGGGCGAGCGCTCTGTGTTTGACGATTCCGACTGGGCCAAAGCCGCCTTGCTGTGGTTGCGTGGCGTGCGTTTGAGCACCGATTCCCGCAGCCTGAGCAAAGGTGATGTGTTCCTGGCCCTGAGCGGCGAGCAGTTCGATGGTCATCGCTATCTGGAAAAAGCGAAAGAGCAGGGTGCTGTGGCGGCCCTCGTGGCTCAGCGTGATGCCGAAGTCGAGTTGCCTCAGATTGTGTTGGGCGATACGCGTCGTGCGCTGATGACCTTGGCGACCGAGTGGCGCTCGCGCTTTGACATCCCTGTCATCGGCGTGACCGGCAGCAATGGCAAGACCACGACCAAGGAAATGATTGCCGCGATCTTGCGCGCCTGGTTGGGCGAAGCAGAAAGCCTGGCAACTCGCGGTAATTTGAACAACGATCTGGGCGTACCTCTGTCCATCTTGCGTTTGAGCTCCGAGCACAAAGCCGCCGTTCTGGAAATGGGCATGAACCACCCCGGTGAGATTGCCGTGCTGGCGTCCATGGCTCGCCCCACGATTGCCCTGATCAATAACGCACAGCGTGAACACCAGGAGTTCATGCACAGTGTGGAAGCAGTGGCTCGTGAAAACGGTGCCGTGATTGACGCGCTGCCACAAGATGGTGCGCTGGTGATTCCTGATGATGATGCCTTCAGCGCCATGTGGGCTGAGCAGGCTGGTCAGCGTCCCGTATTGCGTTTTGGCCTGAGCGGTCAGGAAACGGTCTTTGCGGCCGATATGTTTGTCGAGCCAGCTCAAACCCGTTTTGTGTTGCATGTGGCAGGCCAGTCTGCTGCCCTGACCTTGAACAGCCCCGGTATCCACAACCTGCGCAATGCCTTGGCCGCTGCCGCTTGCGCTCATGCCGCCGGTGCGCCGTTGAGCGCGGTTGTGCAGGGTTTGGAAAGCTTCCGTCCTGTCACGGGCCGTATGCAGCCCAAGCAGCTGTCTTCCGGTTACCAGTTGATTGACGACACCTACAACGCCAACCCGGATTCGGTACGTGCTGCCATTGATGTGCTGGCACAGCTGAAAGGCCGCAAGGTGTTGGTGCTGGGCAATATGGCCGAGATCGGTGATAACAGCTCCGAATTGCACGCTGAAGTGGGTGCCTACGCCAAAGAGCGTGGCATGGATGAATTGCTGACCTTGGGTGGCGATGCCAGCCATGCTGCCCAGGCTTTTGGTGCGCGCGCGCATCAATTCGAGACTTTGGAAGACATGGTGGCTTACCTGCTGGCGCTGGAGCCGTCTCATGTGTTGATCAAGGGTTCGCGCAGCGCTCGTATGGAGCGTGTGGTTGCCGCCCTGGAAAACCACTTCTCCCATAACGAAGGGGCCACTCATGCTTCTTGAACTGGCACGTTGGCTATCGGACGATCATATTCGCGCCTTTGGGGTGTTTGAGTACATCACCCTGCGTGCTATTTTGGCCAGCGCCACCGCGCTGGCAATTGGCTTGTTGGCAGGACCCTGGGTGATTCGCAAGCTGACCGAACTGAAGATTGGTCAGGCGGTACGCGCTTACGGCCCGGAATCGCATTTGCAAAAGAACGGCACGCCCACCATGGGCGGTGTTCTGATCCTGATTTCTATCGGTATCAGTACCTTGTTGTGGGCAGACTGGACCAACCGTTTTGTGTGGGTTGTTCTGCTGGTGACTTTTGGTTTTGGCTGGATTGGTTGGGCAGACGACTACAAGAAAGTCGTCAATCGTGACCCAGAAGGCATGTCCTCGCGTCAGAAATTTTTCTGGCAAGCCTTGATCGGTATCGTTGCGGCCGTGTACCTGAGCTTTGCCGTTTCGGTGCCTGCCAATACTGAGCTGTGGCCCTTGTTCAAAGAGTGGGTCCTGAGCGGCTTCACCATGCCCCTGCCTACGCAGGCTGACCTGATCGTGCCGTTCTTCAAGTCCGTCAGCTACCCGCTGGGTGTGCTGGGCTTTGTGGTACTGACCTGGGCAGTGATTGTTGGCTCCAGCAACGCCGTCAACCTGACGGACGGCCTGGACGGTCTGGCCATCATGCCTACCGTGCTGGTGGGCGCTGCCCTAGGTATTTTTGCCTACGTGGTTGGCCGGGTCGACTACTCCAAATATCTCTTGTTCCCCTATATCCCCGGCGCGGGCGAGTTGATGGTGATCTGTGCGGCCATTGCCGGTGCGGGTCTGGCCTTTTTGTGGTTCAACGCCTATCCCGCCCAAGTGTTCATGGGTGATGTGGGTGCGCTGGCCCTGGGCGGTGCGCTGGGCACGATTGCGGTGATCGTTCGCCAGGAAATCGTGCTGTTCATTATGGGTGGCGTGTTTGTGGTGGAAACCTTGTCGGTGATGCTGCAGGTGACCTGGTTCAAGTACACCAAGAAACGCTACGGGCAGGGCAGACGAATGTTCCGTATGGCGCCGCTGCACCATCACTTTGAAGTTGGCGGCTGGAAAGAAACACAGGTGGTGGTTCGCTTCTGGATCATCACCATGATGCTGGTCATGGTCGGTCTGTCTACATTGAAATTGCGATGAATGCGTTGAGTTTTCCTTCGATCCGTAAAGACGGTCTCATGCTTATCCTGGGGTTAGGCGAGACAGGCTTTGCTGCGGCTCGCTGGTCTTTGGCCCAGGGGGCCAGCATTCGTTTGGCGGATACGCGCGAAAACGTGCAGGGTCTGGACAAGCTTCAGGCCCTGAGCAGCTCGGCTCTGGATACGCGTCTGGGGCAAAACGCCCTGCAGGCCGATAGCCTGAACGACGTGCAGACCCTGGTGATCAGCCCCGGCTTGTCGCCCCTGGATCCTGCTCTGGCCGCCTTTTTAAGCCAGGCACGAGATCGTGGAATCGAAGTCATTGGCGAGATCGAGCTATTTGCCCGTGCCTTGAAAGATCTGGCTGATCAAGGCCATGAAAGCCGTGTGGTGGCCATTACCGGCACCAATGGCAAGACTACCGTCA
Source organism: Alcaligenes sp. 13f (assembly GCF_020496585.1). Lineage (NCBI taxonomy): Bacteria > Pseudomonadati > Pseudomonadota > Betaproteobacteria > Burkholderiales > Alcaligenaceae > Alcaligenes > Alcaligenes sp. 13f. Next base: position 66,127 of record NZ_JAHKKC010000008.1, on the reverse strand, counting down.
CGGCCATGACGCGCCACTTGCTGGAGCAGGCAGGTGTTTCTGCACTGGCCGTGGGCAATATCAGCCCTGCTGCGCTGACCGCCCTGTGCGACGCTCTGGAAAACAATGCCTTGCCGCAGGTCTGGGTGCTGGAGTTGTCCAGCTTCCAGCTGGATAGCACTTTTAGCTTGCAGGCGGATGCTGGCGTTGTACTGAATATTTCGCAGGATCATCTGGACTGGCACGGCGGTATGGACGCTTACGTCGAGTCCAAGCAGCACATGTACAGCATGTGTGATGTGGCCTTGGTCAATCGTGATGATCCAGCCGTTATGGCCATGATTCCCGATGCCAGCCAAGAGTCGGTGCGCAGCTTCGGTTTGGACCAGCCCGCTTTGCTGGGCGATATGGGCTTGCTGACGGATGGCGGCATGCAGTGGTTGGTGACCAATGAGCCTACCGATTTTGAGCTGCCGGCCACAGGCCTGAAAAAACGTAATGCATCGGCTGAGCCTGCCGTGCGCGGTAAAGGTGGCTTGAAACGCCTGATGCCGGTTGAGGCTTTGCAGATCAAGGGGCGCCACAACGCCTTGAATGCCCAAGCAGCCTTGTTGCTGGCTCGTTGTCTGGGTCTGGGTTGGGCTGAGTTGCTCAATGGTCTGCGCACCTATCAAGGGGAGCCGCACCGTGTCGAACTGGTGCGTGTTATGGACGGTGTTCAATATCTGGATGACAGCAAAGGTACTAATGTCGGCGCGACTGTTGCCGCCTTGCGCGGGTTTGATCAGCGTGTCTGGCTGATTGCCGGTGGTTTGGGCAAAGGCCAGGATTTTGAGCCGCTGGCCGTTGCGGCTGCCTCGAATGTGGCCGAAGTGTTTTTGATTGGGCAGGACGCCAAGCTGATTGCCTCTGTTCTGGACGCTCATGATGTCCGTCATCGTTTCTGCGAGGGTCTGGAAGCTGCTGTGCAAGCTGCTGCCGAGCAGGCGCGTTCGGGCGATGTGGTCTTGCTGTCTCCGGCCTGCGCCAGCATGGATATGTTCAAAAGCTATCACCATCGCGGCATGTGTTTTGTCGCCGCCGTGACCGAGATGGCACTGGATAGAGGAGAGCCGGCATGAGTCTGTTTGCTGAGCTGACCTCGGGTGTCAATGCCGTACGTCCCGGACGCACGGCATTGCCTGCGTTTGATCGCCCCTTGCTGGCCGCCACACTGATGCTGACCCTGTTTGGTTTGCTGATGGTGTATTCGGCCTCGATCGCTTTGGCAGACGGACCGCGCTATGAAAGCTACGGTCGTTACTACTTTGTAATTCGCCACGCCTTGTTCATTGTGGTGGGTGTGGTGCTGGCCATGTTTACCGCTACCGTGCCGCTGCGAGTGTGGCAGAAGTTGGCCGTGCCTCTGTTTGCTCTGGCTATTTTCTTGCTGCTGGTGGTGCTGGTTCCCGGCATTGGCCGTGAAGTAAACGGTGCACGCCGCTGGTTGCCTTTGGGCATCATCAACTTCCAGCCTTCGGAGCTGATGAAAGTAGCCATGGTTCTGTATGCCGCTGATTACACCGTGCGCAAGCAGCAGCACCTGCATACCTTTATTCGGGGTTTCCTGCCTATGGCGGTGGCCCTGGGTCTGGTTGGTGTGTTGCTGTTGATGGAGCCTGACTTGGGCGCCTTCATGGTCATCGTGGCCATTGCGGTAGGCATTTTGTTCATCGGCGGAATTAACGGCAAGTTGTTCTCTGCCTTGCTGGGCATTATGGTCAGCAGCTTCCTTTTGCTGATCTGGCTCTCGCCCTGGCGTCGTGAACGTTTGTTCGTGTATCTGGACCCCTGGAATCCTGACAATGCTTATGGCAGTGCCTATCAGTTGTCGCACTCGCTGATTGCTTTGGGCCGAGGCGAATGGTTTGGCGTGGGTCTGGGTTCCAGCGTGGAAAAACTGCATTACCTGCCTGAAGCCCACACCGACTTCATCGTCGCGGTAATTGGTGAAGAGCTGGGCTTTGTTGGCGTGGCCGCCCTGATCCTGACCTTTGGCTTTGTCGTATGGCGCAGCTTCAATATTGGTCGTCAGGCCTGCGCCATGGATCGCTTGTTCAGCGGTGTCGTCGCTCAAGGTGTGGCGCTGTGGTTCGGCGTGCAGGCTTTTATCAATATTGGTGTGGTGCTGGGTTTGTTGCCTACCAAGGGTCTGACCTTGCCTTTGGTCAGTTACGGTGGTTCGGGCATTGTGATGAATCTGGTGGCTTTTGCCTTGTTGCTGCGGGTGGATTTTGAGAATCGGCAAATGATGCGAGGTAAGCGCACATGAGCACTCCAACCATCCTGATCATGGCAGGCGGTACAGGTGGGCACATCATGCCCGGGCTGGCCGTGGCTGAAGCCATGCAGCAACGCGGCTGGCAAGTGTTGTGGCTGGGTCATCCCGAGCGCATGGAAGGTAGCTTGGTCCCACAGCATGGGATTAAAATGCTGCCTCTGCGATTTTCCGGACTACGAGGCAAAGGCGTGAAGGCATTGCTCTCTTTACCCTTTACTTTGATCCGTGCCTGCTGGCAGGCGCATCGCTGCCTGCAGGAAGCCAAGCCGGATGTGGTGCTGGGTATGGGCGGCTACGTGGCTTTCCCCGGTGGCCTGATGTCTTTTGTGTCGCGCCGCCCGCTGGTAGTGCACGAGCAAAATGCGGTGGCCGGTACGGCGAATCGCTACCTGGCCAAAATGGCGACCAGTGTGTTGACCGGCTTCCCCGGTGCCTTGCCTGGTGCAGTAACTGTGGGCAACCCGGTGCGCGATGCTTTCGTAGGCCAAGGTTCGGCTGCCGAGCGTTATGCCAAACGCAGCGGACCGCTACGCATTCTGGTGGTGGGCGGCAGCCTGGGGGCTGCGGCGCTGAACAAAGTGGTGCCTGAGGCCATGGCGCTGATCCCTGCCGAGCAGCGTCCGCATGTAACCCATCAGTCCGGCCAGCAGCATCTGGAAAGCTTGCAGCAAAGTTACGCAGACAATCAGGTGCAGGCCGACTGCAAGGCCTTTATTGGCGATATGGCGCAGGCCATGAAAGAGGCCGATGTGCTGATTTGTCGCGCCGGTGCCATGACGGTAGCTGAAGTGGCTGCAATCGGCGTAGCGGCTCTGTTCGTGCCTCTGCCACACGCGATTGACGATCACCAGACAGCCAACGCCCGCTACCTGAGCGAATGCTCGGGTGCGTGGCTCAAGAAACAATCGGAGTTGACGGCTCAGTGGCTTGCGCAGTGGTTGCAAGGACTGAACCGTGAAGAGTTAAGTCGTGTGGCCAGCCACGCGCAAGAACATGCACAGTTGAATGCCACGCAGCAGATTGCCGAAGCATGTCAGCAGGCGGCAAGGAGGGTGGGATGAAACACCGCATTCAACATATTCATTTTGTAGGGATTGGCGGCTCGGGCATGAGCGGCATTGCCGAAGTCATGCTGAACCTGGGCTTTGCCATCAGTGGCTCGGATATTCAGGAAACGGCGGTGACTCGTCGCCTGGAGCAGCTGGGTGCTCGTATCGTGATCGGTCATAAAGCCGAAAACGTCGCTGGCATGGGCGCGATCGTCACCTCCACCGCCATTGCGGGTGACAACCCCGAAGTGCTGGCCGCGCGTGCCGCCCGCATTCCGGTGGTGCCACGTGCCCTGATGCTGGCCGAGCTGATGCGCTTGAAGCGCGGCATTGCCGTGGCTGGTACGCACGGCAAGACCACCACCACCAGCCTGGTAGCGAGCCTGCTGGGCGCGGCTGATCTGGACCCCACCTTTGTGATCGGTGGTCGCCTGAATTCGGCCGGTGCCAATGCCCGCTTGGGGCAGGGCGATTACATCGTGGTGGAAGCGGATGAGTCTGATGCTTCTTTCCTGAACCTGTTGCCGGTGATGGCCATCATCACCAATATCGACGTCGACCATATGGACACCTATGGTCATGACGTTGCCCGACTGAAAAGCGCCTTTATCGACTTCACGCACCGCCTGCCGTTTTACGGTAGCGCCATCGTGTGCAACGACGATGCGAATGTGCGCGAAATCATTCCTTTTGTATCGCGTCCTGTCACGACTTACGGCATTGATACCGATGCCCAGGTCCGCGCGATCAACATCGAAAGCCGTGGCACCACCATGTGTTTTGATGTGCAGCGCAAAGGGGCCACAGGCGATCTTCCCCTGCTGTCCGTGTGCCTGAATCTGCCCGGAAAGCACAATGTACTCAATGCCTTGGCTGCCATTGCGGTTGCCACTGAGCTGGGTGTCAGTGACGAGGTCATTGCCCGTGGCCTGAAAGAGTTCACCGGCGTGGGGCGCCGCTTCTCCATGGTGGGTGACTTCCCGGTTTCCCAGGCGCAAGGTGGTGGCACGTTTACTGTTGTTGACGATTATGGTCACCATCCTGTCGAAATGGCTGCTACCTTGGCGGCCGCACGTGGTGCTTGGCCTGATCGCCGCATCGTGCTGGCATTCCAGCCGCACCGCTACACACGCACCCGTGATTGCTTTGAAGATTTCGTGCAGGTACTTAGCCAGGCCGATGCGGTCCTCCTTGGAGAGGTCTATCCCGCCGGTGAGGCTCCCCTTGTGGCCGCCGATGGCCGTGCCTTGAGTCGCGCAGTGCGTGTGCTCGGCAAGGTCGAACCCATTTTCGTGGCCGAAATCAGCGATATGGCACAAGCCGTTCTGGACTTTGTCCGTGACGGCGATGTGGTGTTGGTAATGGGTGCAGGGTCCATCAGCCGGATCCCTGCTCAATTGGGAGAAATGGCATGACAGCGGATTTTGGTCGGGTCGGCGTGTTGTACGGCGGCAAGTCCGCCGAACGTGAAGTGTCCTTGATGTCTGGCGCAGGCGTGCATGAAGCGCTGTGCAGCATGGGCGTGGATGCGCATTTGTTCGATATGGGCGAGAAAGGACTGACCGAACTGGCTCAGGCCGGTTTTGACCGCGTGTTTATTGCTTTGCATGGTCGTTACGGCGAAGACGGCACCTTGCAGGGTGCTTTGGAGTGGATGGGCATTCCTTACACCGGCAGCGGTGTGATGGCCTCCGGCCTGGCCATGGACAAGATCATGACCAAGCACATCTGGCAGCATCTGGGTTTGCCCACTCCCGGTTTTGCGCAGCTGGATCATGTCAGCCAGGTTGCCGCTGCGGTTGAACGTCTGGGTGTGCCCCTGATCATGAAGCCGCCCCATGAAGGTTCCACCGTGGGGGTGGTGCGTGTGGATCGCGCCGAGGAGGCTGTTGCCGCCTTTGAAACCGCCATGCATTACGACACGGTCGTGCTGGCTGAGCAATTCATTCGTGGTCGCGAATTGACTGTACCCATCATCGGCGTGGGCGCCCAGGCACGTGCCTTGCCCGTGATCGATATTGTGGCCCCACAAGGCAATTACGACTTCGAACACAAGTATTACTCGGACGAAACCCAGTACTTCTGTCCTGCAGATCTGTCGCCTGAGTTGACGGCACATATCCAGGATTTGTCCGTCCGTGCGTTCAATGCACTGGGCTGCGAAGGCTGGGGCCGTGCCGATTTCATGCTGGACGAGCAAAACCGCCCCTGGCTGCTGGAGATGAATACCTCTCCGGGCATGACCAGCCACTCTTTGGTGCCCATGGCAGCCAAAGCAGAGGGCACCAGCTACGCCCAGTTGTGCGTGAACATTTTGGCAACGGCGCGCTGCAAGGTGCAGGCCATTGCTCGCAGCCTATAGAACGGGGAGCCTGACTCATGTTTTCCGATGCACGTCTGACCAACCTGATCGCCAATACGCTGGCTTTGCTAGCGGTATCGGCATTGGTGATCAGTGTTGTGGTTTGGGCTGTGCGTCGTCCGTACTTCAATATCGAACGCATTCAGATCGAGTCCTCGCAAGGCGAGCGTCTAGCTTATGTGACTCCTGAAGGGGTGAAAGCCACGATTGCCGGTCGCCTGCAAGGCAACTTCTTCACAGTAGATCTGGACAAGTCCCGCGCTCTGATTGAAACGGCTCCTTGGGTACGTCGCGCGCAGATCCGCCGCGTTTGGCCCAATAGCTTGTCGGTACGGATTGAAGAACAGCAGCCGCTGGCCTATTGGAACGAAGACGAAATGATCAACACCTGGGGTGAATCATTTTCGGCCAATAAAGCCGTGGTGCCTGATGACGTGGATTTACCCCAGCTAAGCGGTCCTCCGAATTCGGAGCGTCTGGTGGTGCAACGGTATGCCGAGTTGGCACGCTGGTTTGGGCCGCTGGATGTACAGGTCAGTGAAGTGACGCTGAGCCCGCGCTACGCCTGGGATGTGGTGTTGTCCAACGGCATGCAGCTAAGCCTGGGGCGTGACCCGGCTGCTGATATTGCCGACCCGCACGGTCGTAAAGGTGCATTGCCCTTTGCAGTACGTGTTGAACGATTTGTGCAGGCTTGGCCTGCCTTGATGCAACGGCTTGGCGACCGTGCTTTGCAAAGTGCCGACTTACGTTACCCGAATGGCTTTGCGATAACGCTGGCTCCGGTTTCATCTACCCCTGTGAAGTAAAGAACATATGACTCGTGACATCAAAGACCTGATCGTTGCATTGGACATCGGCACCAGCAAAGTGGTTGCGGTGGTGGCCGAAGTGCTGCCGGAAGGCCGGTTTGAAGTGCTTGGTCTGGGACAGCATGAATCCCAGGGCATGCGCAAAGGGGTGGTCGTCAATATCGAGACGACAGTCAATTCCATCCAGCGCGCTTTGGAAGAGGCGGAGTTGATGGCCGATTGCAAGATCCGTGAGGTCTACACCGGAATTGCAGGCAGCCACATCACCAGCTTCAACTCCAGTGGCATGGTGGCGGTGAAAGACAAGGAAGTCACGGCGACCGATGTGGCACGCGTGATTGAAACGGCCAAGGCCGTGAATATCCCCACCGACCAGCAAGTGCTGCACGTGCTCACGCAGGAGTTCATCGTGGATTCGCAAGAAGATATTCGCGAACCCATAGGCATGAGCGGTCTGCGTCTGGAAGTGCGGGTGCACATTGTGACCGGTGCCGTCAGCGCGGCGCAGAACATCGTCAAGTGTGTGCGTCGTTGTGGTCTGGAAGTACAGGACCTGATTTTGCAGCCTCTGGCCTCCAGCCTGTCTTGCCTGACGGCGGACGAGAAAGAGCTGGGCGTGGTGCTGGTAGACATTGGCGGCGGTACGACCGATATCGCCATCTACACCGGCGGTGCGATTCGTCATACCGACGTGATCCCGATCGCGGGCGACCAGATCACCAGCGACATTGCTGCCATGTTGCGCACCCCTACGCCGGATGCGGAAGAGATCAAGCTGCGTTTTGGTGTGGCCAAGCAATCGCTGGCCCATCCGGAAGAAATGATTGAAGTGCCCGGTCTGGGGGATCGTCCCAACCGCCAGGTCAAGCGCCAGGCCCTGGGTGCCGTGATCGAGCCGCGTGTGGAAGAGCTGTTTACCTTTGTGCAGCAAAGCCTGCGCGAATCGGGCTACGAAGACTTGCTGTCCTCGGGCGTGGTGTTGACTGGTGGTACGGCCATGTTGCCGGGCATCGTGGAGCTGGCCGAGGACGTGTTCCTGAAACCTGTGCGTATTGCTGTGCCCAGCTATGAAGGTAGCTTGGCTGATGTCATGCGCAACCCACGCTTTTCGACCGTGATGGGCTTGTTGACTGAAGCACGCCTGCAAAGCGCTCGTGGCCGCAAGGTGGCTCAGCAAAAAGGCAGCGTCAAAGGTCTGATGGCCCGTATGAAGGAATGGTTCATGAATTAAGGGCGTTGCAAGACGCTCAGGTCGGGCAGCCTGAAAGGGCGGTCCAGGAGGCAGTTCAAACCGGGTGCGAACCCCTTGGTTGGCAGATGTTTTGAGCTGATTCCAAATTTCAGTTGTATCGGGGAAGTACGTAGAAACTTGACTAATTAAGTGTTTGAGTGGGAGTCAATCATGATGAACTTTGAAATGTTAGATACCAGCGGTAGCGGCACGGTCATCAAGGTCGTGGGCGTGGGCGGCGCAGGCGGTAACGCTGTGACGCATATGATCAACTCTGGTGTTCAGGGCGTTGATTTCATTTGCGCCAATACTGATTCGCAGGCGCTGGCCAGCAGCGATGCACCTATCCAGATTCGTCTGGGCCGCAGCGGCCTGGGCGCCGGTGCCAAGCCTGACCAAGGCCGTGCAGCCGCTGAAACCGCTCGCGAAGAAATTCGCGCAGCCTTGAACGGCGCCAACATGGTGTTTATTACAGCCGGTATGGGCGGTGGCACCGGTACGGGTGCCAGCCCCGTTGTGGCTGAAGTGGCCAAGGAATTGGGCATTTTGACCGTGGGTGTCGTCACCAAACCTTTCTCCTTTGAAGGCAATCGCCGTCTGCGCATGGCCGAAGAAGGGATCGAGGAGCTGAGCAAGCACGTTCACTCCCTGATCGTTGTATTGAATGAAAACCTGTACGACTTGATGGATGAGGACGCAACACAATCCGATTGCTTCAAGGCAGCTGACGATGTCTTGCACAATGCCTGCGCCGGTATTGCCGAGATCATCAATGTTGAAGGTAACGTGAACGTCGACTTCGAAGACGTGAAAACCATCATGGGCGAGCAAGGCCAGGCCATGATGGGTACCGCTGTGGCTTCCGGCTCGAACCGAGCTCGTGAAGCGGCTGAGCGCGCCATCGCTTGCCCATTGCTGGAAGGTGTGGACCTGCACGGTGCCCGCGGCATGCTGGTGAACATCACCTCTTCGTCGTCCCTGAAGATGCGCGAAACGCGCGAAATCATGGACACCATCCGTGGCTACGCTGCAGAAGACGCCACCGTTATCTTTGGTACCGCTTACGATGAGTCCATGGGCGACAGCCTGCGTGTGACTGTTGTTGCTACTGGCCTGGGTCGCAAGCAAGCGCGCCCACAGTTGGTACAAAACAACGAAGAAGTGTTACGTACAGGTACGGACAACATGCCTGTCATCGGTGCGGATTACGCCAATGCCGACGTGCCTGCCGTCATCCGCAATCCACGCAGCCAGGCTTCGGCTCAGGTGCGTGCACTGGAGACTGCCGGTATGGATCACTTCGACATTCCGGCGTTCTTGCGCAAGCAGGCTGATTAAAAATCAGGTTCGGCGATTACCCGAGTCGCCAATTTGATTTCTCCCACGACTCCCCCTGGGCGTTCGCGCTCAGGGGGCGTAAGTGCTTTGTTGTGTCGTGGTGTTTGACGCTTGACAATTGCTTATGTTTTTAGAAAGCGTATAGTGGATAACCCGTATTACGGTTACAATAGTCTTTGCGAACAACACTTTACAAATACAAGAACAGCCATGCTTCGTCAGCGCACCATCAAGAATGTCATCAGTACCAAAGGAGTCGGCTTGCACTCTGGTCGTCGTGTCGAACTGACACTGCGCCCCGCTGCGCCTGACACGGGTATTGTGTTTCACCGTATCGATCTGCCCGAAATCGTGGATTTGCCCGCACAGGCAGACAAGGTCGGTGGTACGCGTATGGCTTCGGTGCTGATCAAGGATAATGTTCGGGTTTCAACCGTCGAGCATTTGATGTCGGCCATCGCTGGCCTGGGCATTGATAATCTGCACGTGGACCTGACGGCTGAAGAAGTGCCCATCATGGATGGCAGCGCCGGCACATTCGTGTATTTGTTGCGTTCGGCGGGCTTGCAGGAGCAGGAAGCCGCCAAGAAGTTTTTGCGTGTCCTCAAACCCATCGAAGTCTCTGAAGGCGAGGGGCAGGACATCAAGTGGGCCCGTCTGGAGCCCTACGAAGGCTTTGCCCTTCAGTTTTCTATCGATTTTCACCACCCGGCCATTGATGCAACGGCCAATTTTGCCGAGGTGGATTTTGCGCATGACTCGTACGTGAAGACTATTTCACGTGCGCGCACCTTCGGGTTCGCCAGTGAAGTGGAAGCTTTGCGTGCCGCCGGTCTGGCCCGTGGCGGCAGTTTGGACAATGCCATCGTCATGGACGAGTACCGCGTCCTGAACAGCGACGGTCTGCGTTATGAGGACGAGTTCGTCAAGCACAAGATTCTGGATGCTATTGGCGACTTGTACCTGATTGGCCACCCCCTGATTGCACGCTATGTGGCGTGCAAATCCGGCCATGGTTTGAATAACCAGCTGGCGCGTGCCTTGCTGGCCGCCCAGGATAGTTGGGAGCTGGTGACTTTCGAGTCGGCTGCCAGTGCACCCCACGCTTTTTCCAGCGAGTGGAAATTCGCTTGATACTTGCTTAGGGGCCCGATCCTGGTGCTTTGCTTAGCCGCGATGATGACGCAACAAGCGTTCGATGGCTTGCGCCAAGGGACCTTGCGGCAATGAGTCATGCAGCTTTTCAAATGATTCCAAGGCCCGTTCGTCCAGGACTTGTACCTGGCGTGCGGGCTTTTCTGTCACAGCTGCAAACAAATGGGCTTGCACGTGCACCAGCGCCTCGCTAATGTTCCAGCCAGCGGCATTCATCTGCCGTGTGACAGTGGGCAACAGCTGACGCAGCTTGGCCGCATGTGCGGCGCTGGGAACTGCCAGCGTCAATTGCTGTCTGTCTATACGGGCTACTTTACAAGCCTTGCCCAAAGCAGGTGGCAAGGCTTTGCTTACATGGGTCTGCGCCGCCATCAGCTGCCGGGCCATTTCCAGTACCTGGGAACCTTGCTGGTCGCTGGCCAGCCAACCCAAAGCGTGGCTTTGCCCGCTACTGCGTTTTGGCGCGGATGAGGAAAAAGGGGGCTTCCAGGTCATGTTCGAGGTTATACGATAGTGGATCAACATAAAGACTATACGTCCTTAGATGCCAAAGCCAAAGGGGTGCGCCGTACGGTGATCGCCCTGGTGGCTCTGGTATCGCTGGGTGTTTCCGCAGCGGCGGGAGCTCTGGTGCAGTCGCACTGGGGTGAACGCGGTGGCGTGTCGCTGGACGCGGATATGGCCCAGAGCCAGGCCGCTGCCATGCAGGACAACGTGACCCGCCTGGCCGAAAAAGTCGGCGGTTTGCAGGCCAAACTGATCGAGATGGACGGTGTCAGCAAGCGCGTGGCCAAGGCGGCCGGCATTGAGTACACCGATCCGGAGCTGGCCGGTGCCATGCCCGTGCAGGATCTGGCCGTCATGGACAGCATGGATGGAGCCGACCTGGTCTGGAACGCCGACCGCCTGGGCGAGCAGCTGGATAATCTGGCCAAACAGATGTCCGAGCAACAGGACTGGTTTCAGATGCTGGATTCCGTGCTGACCGAGCGTACCGGCAACGAAGCCCGTCTGCCCAATTACCGTCCGGTGGACTATGACGAGGTAGCTTCTTCCTTTGGCTGGCGTCGTCACCCGATTTCGGGCCGTCATGCCTTGCACGAAGGTTTGGACTTTCCAGCACCCAAGGGGACGCCTATCTATGCCGCATCCGGAGGGGTGGTATCCGAAGCCCGCTATATGACAGGCTACGGCAAGCTGGTGGAAATCAATCACGGCAATGGCATGAGCACGCGATACGCCCATGCCTCATCAATCGTTGTTAAATTAGGCGACGTAGTAGAAAAAGGGCAGTTGATCGCCCGTGTCGGATCTACCGGGCAGTCCACAGGCTCGCACCTGCACTTTGAAGTGCGCATGGCCGGACATGCCCTGGATCCCAAGCTTTTTCTGCCGGCGCGTGAGTACGTAGAGCAGCAAGTCGCGCAATTGGATTCGGACAAGTAGTTCCGTCTTGCAGCATGTGCGTTAAACTGATTGTTTGCTTGCGCATCCCTTTTAACCAGAGATAGGCTCGAGGCACAGATTCAAGCCCTTGCGGCCTCGCCTACATTGACGACACAAGAATGGTTTCATTGCTGAAAAAGCTTATTGGCAGTCGTAACGACCGATTGCTCAAACAGTACCGTAAGCAGGTCGCCCAGATTAATGCTCTTGAGCCTACTATTCAGGGCCTGAGCGACGAGGCCTTGGCAGCCAAGACGCAGGAGCTGCGCCAACGTGTTCAGGATGGCGCCTCGCTTAACTCGCTCCTGCCCGAGGCTTTTGCTGTAGTGCGCGAGGCGGGTGTCCGTGTATTTGGCATGCGCCACTTTGACGTGCAGATGCTCGGTGCCATTGCCTTGCACAACGGCAAGATTTCCGAAATGCGTACGGGTGAGGGTAAAACCCTGACCGCGACCTTGGCCGTGTACCTGAATGCACTGTCCGGCAAAGGCGTGCACGTGGTGACCGTCAACGATTACCTGGCTCGACGCGATGCGAACTGGATGGGGCGTCTGTACAACTTCCTGGGTCTGAGCGTGGGCGTCGTAGTTCCCCAGCAAGACAATGCCGAGAAGATTGCTGCCTATCAGGCTGACATTACCTACGGTACCAACAACGAATTTGGTTTTGACTACCTGCGCGACAATATGGAATACCGCGCCGAGGATCGCCGCCAGCGCGGTTTGTCCTACGCGATTGTCGACGAAGTTGACTCCATCCTGATCGACGAAGCCCGTACACCGCTGATCATCTCCGGCCAGGCCGAAGATAATACCGAGCTGTACGTGCGCATGAACGTGGTTCCGCCCATGCTGACCCGCATGACGCAAGAGCCTCGTCCACACGAGCCCGAGCCCGAAGGCGACTTCTGGGTCGATGAAAAGGGCCAGCAGGTTCATATTTCCGAAGCCGGTCACGAACGTGCCGAGCAGATCCTGACCGAAATCGGTTTGCTTCCCGAAGGCGAGTCGCTGTACGAGCCACGCCACATTTCCCTGATGCACCACCTGATGGTCGCCCTGCGCGCCCACAACCTGTTCTTCCGCGATCAGCAATACGTGGTCCAGGACGGCGAAGTGGTGATTGTGGACGAATTTACCGGCCGTTTGATGGCTGGTCGCCGCTGGTCGGATGGCTTGCACCAGGCTGTGGAAGCCAAGGAAGGCGTTCGCATCCAGAACGAAAACCAGACGCTGGCTTCGATTACTTTCCAGAACTACTTCCGTATGTACGACAAGCTGTCGGGCATGACGGGTACGGCCGATACCGAAGCCTATGAGTTCCAGGAAATCTATAGTCTTGAAACCGTCATCATTCCACCGAATCGTCCGCTGGCCCGTAAGGACCAAAACGACCAGGTCTTCAAAACCGATGACGAAAAGTTCAATGCCATTCTGAAAGACATTCAGGACTGCCACGAGCGTGGTCAGCCTGTACTGGTGGGTACCACCAGCATTGAAAACTCCGAGCTGATCTCCACACGCCTGAATGCCGCTGGCGTCAAGCACGAGGTGCTGAACGCCAAACAACACGCCCGTGAAGCCGACATCGTGGCTGAAGCTGGTATGCCTGGTCACGTGACCATCGCCACCAATATGGCCGGTCGTGGTACGGACATTGTCTTGGGTGGCAGCATCGAACGTGCAATTTCTCAGGTGCGTGAAGACGAGTCCCTGAGTGCCGAGCAAAAAGAAGCCAAGATCCAGGCTATTCGTGCTGCTTGGGAACCCCTGAACCAGCAGGTCAAACAGGCTGGTGGTTTGCGCATTATTGGTACCGAGCGTCACGAATCCCGCCGTATTGACAACCAGCTGCGTGGTCGTGCCGGTCGTCAGGGTGACCCAGGTTCCTCGCGTTTCTACCTGTCGCTGGAAGATTCGCTGATGCGCATCTTCGCCGGTGATCGTGTGCGCGCCATCATGGAGCGTCTGCGTTTGCCTGAAGGCGAGCCTATCGAAGCCCGCATGGTGACTCGTTCCATCGAATCCGCTCAGCGCAAGGTCGAGGCCCGCAACTTCGATATTCGTAAACAGCTGCTGCAGTATGACGACGTGGCCAACGATCAGCGCAAGGTGATCTACGCCCAGCGTAATGAAGTGCTGGAGTCGGCTGATATTTCCGACACCATCAGCAGCCTGCGCGAAGCCGCCGTCAGCCGTCTGTTCCGTGAATACGTGCCGCAAGACACCATGGAAGAGCAATGGGATATCCCCGGCCTGACCACCGCTTTGCAGAGCACCTTCCAGATTGAGCTGCCTTTGGCTGAAATGCTGGAGAAAGAATCCAATCTGACCGACGATGACTTGCATGATCGCGTTATCGAAGAATCCCAGCGTCTGCTGCAAGCCAAGATTGATCTGGTTGGTCAGCCTAACTGGGGCAATTTCGAGCGTTCTGTACTCCTGCAGTCCATTGATACGCAATGGCGTGGCCATTTGCAGGCTCTGGATCATCTGCGTCAGGGGATTCATCTGCGCGGTTATGCCCAGAAAGACCCCAAACAGGAATACAAGCGCGAAGCTTTCGAGCTGTTCTCCGACATGCTGGACCGTGTGCGTGATGAAGTGGTCAAAGTGCTGATGACCGTGCGTATTCAGACTCCGGAGCAGGTCGAGGAAGCCGCGGTTGAGGTTCCTGCCAACTCCAATGTCCGTTTCCATCATTCGGACTACGATGCTGCCTTGAGCGGTGAAGATCCCGGTCTGGACGAAGCGGCCAAGGGCGAAGTGCCACGCGTAGGCCGTAACGATCCTTGCCCATGCGGCAGCGGCAAGAAATACAAGCAGTGCCATGGCCGCTTGAACTGATTCTGACTCAAGCTGCCCAGCCTGCAGGCTGCGAGATCAAACCCCATGAGCCCCTGGCGCATGGGGTTTTTTCTTGGATGCCAGCTTTGTTGCTGCGAACTGATCTGTGAATGGTTATATCCCGCTCATGCAGGGCCGTTTTTCCCTGTAAGCTACGGGACGCAGCTTGGTGCTACCGGCTGCGGCTGATCGTTTCTTCTGTGTGTTTTTCTATGACAACATCTCCCTTATTACATCGTGTTGCCCTGATCGGGGCGGGCGAAGTCGCGCGTTTTTATGGTGCTGCCTTGAAGTTGGCTGGTGTGCAGGTGCCGTTTATCCTGGTGCGCCGGGAAAGTGCTGCAGCCAGCGAACTGGCGCAGCAATTGGGAGCGCAACTGTGCTTGCAGGCGGATACGGATTGGCGGAGTCTTGACGGCGTGTTGTCGGCAGTGACGGGAACACAGGCATACATAGTGGCCAAGGCCGTCATGCCGCATTTGTCTGTGAAAGCGCTGTACATGGATTTGTGTACGGCCGAGCCCCAGGACATGGAGAGCATGGACGTTTTGGCGCAAGAGCACGGAATCGAGCTGGCTGACCTGGCGATTATGGGCTCTGTGCCCTCTACAGGCGCTCAGACGGCTTTGTTGGCGGCAGGGCAAGGGTCAGGCAGGGCTGCGGCGTTTTGGCAGGCTCAGGGCGCTTCTGTGCGTATCTTGCCGGGACAGGCGGGGGATGCAATGCGCTTGAAGCTGCTGCGCAGTTTGATGACCAAGGGGCTGGAGGCCTTGGGAATTGAAAACTTGATGCTGGCCGAGCGCATGGGTTTGCGGGCCGAGCTGTATGAAGTCCTGGAGGATTTGAATCAGCGGGGCTTGCAGGACTTCATGGAGTCCTGCCTGCGCAGCCATCTGGTGCACGGCGTGCGCCGCCGAGACGAGGTTCTGCAAGTGCGTCGTCAGCTGGAGCTGGCAGGCATTGCGCCGCGAGTGACCAATGGCGTACTGGATTTTTTTGAGCACACAGCGCAGACCGAGTCTTTGCAAAGAGCTCAGGCCGTGGGGACACAGGAGAGTCTGGAAGTGTTCTTGGAAGAGGCCCGACTGTCGTCCTCACGATCTTAGTTGTTTGGAAGGACAGTTTGGTGCGCGTGTTTGAGTCTGAGGTAACTTTTTTGGGGGGCTATCAAGTTTTTCCCTTCGGGAAAGGGTAAAGAGCTTGTGCTTAATAAGATGAAGCACACATACTGAAATTCAACGTTCAGCAGTCCGATATTTAGATGTTCCAGTGGCCGGATTTTCAGGCCCTCTGGGGCCAAAAGATTAAAAGAGTCGATTGATTCCCTTTGATGCAGAAATAAAAAACCGGCCAGAAGCCGGTTTTTTTAATCATGCCTGCAGGTGATTTACAGCAAGAAAACTGTTGCCAGCCCCAGAAACAGCAAGAAACCCAGTGAGTCCGTCGCAAAGGTCAGCAATACCGAGGAGCCCACAGCAGGGTCATTGCCAAAGCGATCACGCAGAATCGGGATCATCACGCCCAGCGCCGCGCCAATCAACATATTGCCGATCATGGCGGCCATCATCACGGCAGCAATGGCGATCGAGTCGGAGATAAACCAGGCAAAGAATGCCGTTACCGCGCTGCCACAGACACCAACCAGAAAGGTCACCAGCAGTTCGCGCTTGATCAATGGCAGGACGTTGGAACCTGTGACTCGGCCGGTGGCAATGGCACGAATGATCATGGTCATGGTCTGGTTGCCGGAGTTGCCACCAATACCGGCCACAATCGACATCAGGAAAGCCAGGATCACGATGTGGCTGACGGTATCCTCAAAGCGCGAGGCAATGAAGGAAGCCGTTGCCGCTGTACAGAGGTTGATCAGCAGCCAGGGAGCCCGGTTGCGGATAGCCGTACGGATGGGCGAGAAAATATCGTCCTCTTGCAGACCGGCACGAGACAGGGCCTGTTCTTCCGAGTCCTCTTGCAGCACGTCCACTACTTCGTCAATGGTGACTCGGCCAATCAGGCGGCCAATATCGTCCACCACAGGAGCAGACACCAGGTCATAACGCTCAAAGGCCCCGGCCGCATCCGAGTCCGAATCCAGTGGATTCAGCGTCAGATAATCGGTTGACATGACAGAGGACACCAGGGTTTCAGGCTCGCTGACTAACATGCGGGTCAGGGACAGTGTGCCTTGCAGTTTATCGGCCCGGTCCACCACGAAAATCTGGTCAGTGTGGTCTGGCAGTTCCTGCAAACGACGCAGGTAACGCAGGACCACTTCCAGGGTGACATCCTCGCGCACGCGCACCATGTCAAAGTCCATGATGGCGCCCACGGTGTCTTCGGGGTAGCCCATGGCTTCGATCAACTGTGCACGCTCCTCGTCCGTCAGGCCGCGCTGCACGGCTGCCACCACATCGGGCGGCAGGTCAGGGACCAGATCGGCAATTTCGTCGGCATCCATATTGCCGGCGGCCGCGATCAGGTCCGCGGCGTCCATGGAACGAATCAGCGATTCACGTGCCCAGTCCGCTACTTCCAGCAGCACGTCGGCGTCGTGCTCGGCATCCACCAATTGCCAGATGGCCTGGCGCTCCAGCTCGGGCAAGGACTCCAGAATGAAGGCAATGTCGGCCGGGTGCAGATCGTTCAGGATGGCCTTGATCTCGCTTTCATGCTGGCGATGGATCAAGCCCTCAAGCAGGTTGGAGCGGTCGTCGTCCTCGAACTGGCGCTGGGCCAGCGATTCCACCACTTCCTGGCGCTTGAGGATGTTTTTCAGGCGATACAGTGCCTGCTGCGCATCCTCGGGCTCCAGGCGGCGTGGCTTGGGAGTGTCACTGGGCGAAGTAGGGGGTACCAGGTTTTCCTGCATAGGCCTGCCTGTCACGAATACTTAGAGAGGGGGCAGCGGGCGGCTGCGGCGCTCGTCATCGGTAGCCACATAGGTAAGCGTGGCTTCCGTTACCTTGACCGTTTCAAGTTGCAGGCGTTTGCGTTCTGCATACACTTCCACCGAAACCGTAATGGAGGTGCGGCCTGTTTTGATGATTTCTGTGTAGAAACTGAGCAAATCACCCACAAACACGGGCTGCTTGAAGGTGAAGGCATTCACGGAAATGGTGGCAACCCGGCCTTGGGCGCGTCGTGTTGCAGGAATCGCTCCGGCAATGTCCACCTGGGACATGATCCAGCCACCAAACACGTCACCGTGAATATTGGCGTCTGTGGGCATGGGCATGACGCGCAGGGTGGGGGCTCCGTCCGGGAGCGAAGAGATGTTGCTTGAAGTAGTCACAAATACTCCCGTATTGGAAGAAAGGGTGGTGGGACAGATGCCCGTCGCGCGGAGCGCACGCCGTCAACAATAGAACCTGCCATTGTAACGGCAAGCTTTGGCCCCGCTATGAAACATTTGTTAAAGCATCAACGGTGTTGTGCCAGCCAGTCCAGAGCCAGTTTGGCCCAGTAGCTGGCGCCAATAGGAATCAGGGCGTCGTTGAAGTCGTAGCTGCCGTTGTGCAGCATGCATGGACCCATGCCGTGGCCCTGGCTGCGGTGGTCGCCATCGCCATTGCCTAGCCAGACATAGCAGCCGGGGACTTCTTGCAACATGAAGGAGAAATCTTCGGCACCCATGGAAGGGCGGATGTCCTGACGCAGCTTGTCGGGGCCAACCAGCTCCTTGATGACTTGCGCGCAAAAGGCCGCTTGCTCCGGATTATTGATGGTGGGAGGGTAGCGGCGGTCAAAGTCGAACTCGGCCTTGCAACCCTGGGCGGCACAGCTTTGCTCGCACAGTTCGCGCATGCGGGCCTCGACCAGGTCCAGGGCTTCGGTGGAGAAGGTGCGTACCGTGCCGCGCATGACGGCTTCGTTGGGAATAACGTTATCGGCAGAGCCGGCATGAATCTGGGTAATGCTCAGCACCACGGGTTCAAGGGGGTCCACATTGCGGCTGACAATGGTTTGCAGACTTTGCGCCAGTTGCACGGCCGCCATGATGGGGTCCACGCCCAGATGGGGCATGCCTCCATGGGCGCCTTTGCCTTCAATGCGAATTTCAAAGGTATTGCTGGAGGCCATCATGCCGCCTGGCAAAACCCCGAAGGTGCCGGCAGGCATGCCGGGCCAGTTATGCAGGCCGAATACAGCTTGCATGGGGAACAGCGTGAACAAGCCATCCTTGATCATTTCGCGTGCGCCGCCAAAACCTTCTTCGGCAGGCTGAAAAATCAGATAGATGGTGCCCGCAAAATCACGGTGCTCGGACAGGTAGCGCGCTGCACCCAGCAGCATGGCGGTATGTCCATCGTGTCCACAGGCATGCATCTTGCCGTCGTGACGGCTTTTGTGTTCGAACTCGTTCATCTCCTGCATGGGCAGGGCGTCCATATCGGCGCGCAGCCCCACGGATGGACCTTCGCCGCCCGTACCCTTCAGGATACCGACAACGCCTGTCACGCCCAGGCCACGATGTACCGGAATATCCCATTTCTCCAGCCAGGACGCGACTTGATCGGCCGTCCGGGTTTCCTCGAAAGCCAGTTCGGGGTAGGTGTGGAGATCGCGCCGGATAGCCGCAATTTCATGCGACCAGGCGGAAATGGGTTCAAACAGCTTCATGATGCGGGCTTGTCCTTGGGTTTGAACAATAAAGTAGAGTAGAGTTAACCATAAATAAACACGTATTAGGTGACAAGCCCTTGGATACTCAGCAAAAACCTTGGCTCGAGCATTATCCGGCCTCCGTGCCCCATGAGATTCAGTTAGGCGCCGAGCAGACCTTGATCGATTGTCTGGATGCCGCCATGAAAAAGCATAAGGACAGGACTGCGCTGACCTTTATGGGGCATGACATTTCCTATGAACATCTGGACCGCAGCGCGGATGCCTTCGCGGCTTGGTTACAGGCACAGGGTCTGGAGCGTGGCAGCCGTGTGATGTTGATGCTGCCCAATGGTTTGCCCTTCCTGATTTGCTTGCTGGGCACCATGCGGGCGGGCATGGTGGGCGTCAATACCAACCCGCAATACACCGAACGCGAACTGGAGTTCCAACTGGCCGATAGCCAGGCTCAGGTCATTGTGATTCTGGAAACCTTTGCGCATGTGCTGCAGCAAGTTCCTGACAATGTGAAGCCTGCCCACGTGGTGTTGAGTACCGTGGGTGATCTGATGGGGCTCAAGGGCAGCGTGGTGAATTTCGCCGTGCGTTATTTGAAACGCATGGTGCCGTCTTATTCTTTGCCGGGTTCGCACAGTCTGAAGGCCGTGCTGGAGCAGGGCAGCAAATTGAGCCTGAGCCGTCAGCCCGCCAAACCGGATGATTTGGCGCTGTTGCAATACACGGGCGGTACAACGGGCCGCCCTAAAGGCGCCATGTTGAGCCAGCGCAATTTGATGGCAAACGTCTTGCAGGTGGAGGCCGTGGGCTTTCCCGCTTTGGGCGACTTTAAAGGTCCGGCTTACACCATGATGGTGGCCTTGCCGCTGTATCACATCTTTGCGCTGACGGTTTGCGGTCTGTTTGCCATGTATGCAGGTATGCATATGGTGCTGGTGATGAATCCGCGCGATCTCAATTCGGTTTACAAGGCCTGGAAACGCAATCCGCCTGAAGTTGTTCCAGCGGTGAATACCTTGTTCAATGCGCTGGCGAATCACGAAAAATTCCGTACCTTGCCGTTTGCGCAGCTCAAACTGTGTCTGGCCGGTGGTGCCGCCTTGCAAAAAGCCGTGGCCGAGCGTTGGCTGGCTGTGACGGGCTGCCCTTTGATTGAAGGTTATGGTCTGTCGGAAACCTCCCCGGTGGTGGCGGTGAACTCGACGGATTCACGCGATTACAGTGGCACGATTGGATTTCCCTTGCCTTCAACCGATGTGCTCTTGCTGGACGAACAGGGGCAACCGGTTGCCATGGGCGAACAAGGCGAGCTGGCCGTCAAAGGGCCGCAGGTTATGTCGGCTTACTGGAACCAGCCGGAGGAAACCGCCAATGTCTTTACGCCTAATGGTTTCTTGAAGACAGGTGATATCGGTGTCATGGATCAGCAGGGACGTATTCGTCTAGTGGATCGCAAGAAAGACATGATTCTGGTGTCGGGCTTCAACGTTTATCCGAATGAAATTGAAGACGTGGTGGCGGCGCATCCTGATGTGCTGGAAGTGGCGGCGGTGGGGGTGCCCAGCGAGCACAGTGGTGAAAGCATCAAGCTGTTCGTGGTCAAACGTAATCCGTCCTTGACTGAAGCCGATATCAAGCAATGGTGCAAAGAGCGTCTGACGGCGTACAAGCGTCCCCGCATTATTGAGTTCCGTGATGAACTGCCCAAGAGCAATGTGGGCAAGATCTTGCGCCGCGTCCTGCGGGATGAGCAAGTCAAGCCTGAAGCGCAGGCTTGATTTGGCGGTTTGGGGGGACGATTACTCAGCAAATCGCTAAACCTGGCCTGCAACCTGATTTGTATGAAAAAAGCGAGCCGTTTTAAATGGCTCGCTTTTTTATCGGGCGATGAAGATCAGAGCAGGAGGTTTGGCAACTGGCCCCGAATAAGGCGTTAAGGCTTGGGTTTGGTCGGACGCTGTGTCAGCGACGGACGCACCATGCCCAGCAACTCATCGGCAATGTGGGCATTGCCTGCGTAGACGTGACCGCTGACGGGCCAGGGCTCTTCCTGATACAGGTCCTGACACACACCCTTGGCTTCACGCACCAGCAAGGTGCCAGCGGCAACGTCCCAAGGGGCCAGGCCCATTTCCCAGTAACCGTCGTAACGGCCACAAGCCACCCAGGCCAGATCCAGCGCGGCGGCACCCATGCGGCGCACACCACGGCTGCCTGTAATGGAGGCGTTCAGGCTGGGCATGTATTGGTCGGAAAAAGAGAAGTCGCGGAAGGGAAAGCCTGTGGCCAATACCGAGTCCGCCAGTTTTTTCGATGAGGATGTCTGAATACGGCTGCCATTCAACCAGGCGCCCACACCGTACATGGCGGTAAACAGCTCTTCGCGATTGGGGTCGTAGACCACGGCAATGACCGGGGTGTCCTGGGTCAGTAGGCCGTTATCCATTTGGGTGCCGGCAGGAGCAATCAGTGCTACTGAGACGGCATAGTGGGGGATGCCGTGCAGGAAGTTGGTCGTGCCATCCAGCGGGTCGATATACCAGGTGGGACGGCCTGTATTCACGCCGCCGCTTTCCTCGGCCACGATATCAATGTCCGGGGTGCGCTCCATCAGCACACTGATGCAGGCCTGCTCGGCTTCGTGATCGGCTTGCGACACCAGATCGTTGTGCATTTTGTTGCTGATCACCAGAGAGCTACGGTCCGACGCATAGGCTTGTAAAATAGCGGCGGCGGCATGGGCTGCGGTAACAGCAGCGTCCAGGCAGGCGCTGAGCGGTAAACGTGACAATGGCATGGCAATCCGGTTTTAAAAAAGAAAAGTCTGAAGCTGAGACTTTTCATTGTACGTGTTTGTTGGTGTCAGTTTGATTAAGGCCAGTTTAAGGGGTTAGAGCGTGTGTGAGTGTTGTTATGGGCAGGAAAATTAATGGCTGCCTCTGCGTTTGAGCCCCTGGTCCCGGCCGTTCTGGAATTCAATGAGCATGGTGTGCCTGTCAGCGCGGTGTATCAGGATAGCTATCACCCGGCAGATGGCCCTTTGGGGCAGGCACGACGGGTGTTTCTGCACGGTAATGGTCTGCCCGAGCGTTGGCGGGGGCGATCCCAATTTACGATTTGTGAAACCGGCTTTGGACTGGGGGCCAGCTTTCTGGCTACCTGGCAGGCCTGGCGTCAGGACCCGGAGCGCAGCCAGCGGCTGCATTTCGTGTCGGTTGAGGCCCATCCTTTCCGCCAGTCAGATTTGGCGATTCTGTACGCCCGCTTGCCCGAGGAGTTGCAGACCCAAGCCCAGGAACTGCTGGCAGCCTGGCCCATACTGGTGCCGGGCATACACAGGCTGGAGCTGGATAGGGGACAAGTCACACTGACCTTGGCCTTTGGGCAAGCCGAAACCATGATGCGCGAGTTGCACTGCCATGCGGACGCGTTTTACCTGGATGGCTTTGCGCCCCGTGGCAATCCTTCCATGTGGTCGCGGTCGGTCCTGGGGCAACTGGTGCGTCTGGCTGCGCCGGGGGCGACAGCGGCTTCCTGGTGCTGTGCCGGGCAGGTGCGACGTGATCTGGCCTCGGTAGGTTTTGAAGTGGAAAAAGTCCCCGGTGCCGGGGGGAAGTGGTGCACCATTCGCGCTCGCTTGCGTCCCCACCTGGGACGACGCAGCAATTTGCCACCACAGCAAGGGCGGGCGGTAGTGATTGGTGCCGGTTTGGCGGGGGCGACCTGTGCCTGGGAGTTGGCCCGCAAAGGTGTGCCCGTTCTGGTTGGTGATCCGGCACTGAGCCAGGGCCTGGATGCGACGCATCAAGGTCACCGTCTGGCTGCCATCTCCCCCGTGTTCGCCCTGGATGATGCCCCCTTGGCCCGCTTGAGCCGTAATGCTGTTCTGCATGCCTGGCAGGGCTGGAAAGACTTGCCGGAAGCGGCTCGCCCGCGTCGAGTCGGAACCTTGGTGTTTGGGCAGGCGGGCAATAGTGATGCCGAAATTCAGCAGGCGCTGGAGCGTTTGGCCTTGGACCAGGATTGGGTGCAATGGCTGGATCGTGAGCAGGGCTCGGCCTTGGCTGGGGTGCCGCTGCAAGGCGGTGGCCTGTATTTTCCGCAAGGCATGGTAGTGAATCCCGGTGCACTGGTGGCTCATCTGCTGGATCACCCCTTGATTCAATGTCTGCCAGAGCAGGTGTCCTTGCGAGCCGGCCCGGAGCCGGAAGTGTGGGAGGTCTGCAATCAGCAGGGGGAGCGCCTGGAAAGCAGCAATCGTGTAGTGATAGCTGCGGCAGCCCAAAGCCTGAGTTTGCTGCCCGACGAGTTCTTGGCCCAGCATCCCCTGCCACGGCTGGCGGCCATGCAGCGTCTGGCCGGGCAGGTGACATACTTGCCTGCCGAACAGGCTTTGACTCGTGGCGAAGTGACTTTAAGCGGTCAGGGCTATATCCTGCCTGTAGGCTCGCAGGGGCAAGTCATTGGTAGCACCTACGAACGTTTGGGTGAGGCTGCCCAGGTCAGTTGCCAGGGTCATCAGCAAAATATAGAAAAAGTTTCTGCCATGCTGGCTCATCCCGCTGTGGCGGTGGCAACACCCGAACAGGGATGGGCCGGTTGGCGCTGTGCTTTAAGTGATCATTTGCCCGTGATGGGTTTTGTGCCGGGCCTGCCCGGTTTGTTTATGGCTGCGGCTTACGGCTCACGTGGTTTGAGTTGGAGCCTGCTGGCAGCCCGTTTGTTTGCCGCTTATTGTCTGGAGGAACCCATTCCTTTGGAGCGGCGTTTGGAGCAAGCCTTAATACCTCGCTAAGGCCCTTTTTTCGAATTATTTCGGCGAAATTTGAAGCAACATTTTCCTTTGTAGCGCAAATACGTCAAAATAGTGGCCTTGTTAAGTAATCTTGAGCGTGACCCTGCGATCAGCATCGTGCCGTTCGCTCCACTCTGACGACGTGACACAATTGTTTAATCATCTGAGTTTGTTGACGACGAAACCGGCCCAGGCCGATTTCGCTTTTGTCGAAACCGATTTTGCGCTGCGCATCGAAGCTCATGCGCCGGGTGTTTTTCGTTTCCGCTGTATGCCGGCTACCCGGCTCGATAATGAAAAGCTCAGTACCCGTGCCAAAGCTTTGGGCGATATGCTGCTGGCCCGCCATGAGGCGGTCAGCGAATTTCAACTGGAAGCAGCCGATTCGGGCTGGCGGATTGAGCAGGGCGAGCTTGCCCTGCACATTAAGGCCAATCCGTGGCGCTTTGAAGTCCGGCGTGGCGAGCAACTGCTCTTGAGCAGTGGCGATCAGCCATTGATGCTCGAGCAGGAGCCCAATAGTTGCTGGCAACTGGTTCTGGCCCTGGCCGAGGAAGACGCCCTGTATGGTTTGGGCGAAACCCTGGGCGAACTGGACCGCCGAGAGGAAACGGTTGATACCGATCGTCCGGACGACCGCAGCCTGCCTTTGCTCTGGAGCACCCAAGGCTGGGGTTTATACATCAATACCTTCGAGCGGGTTGAACATGATCTGGGTCAGCAAGATCTGGATGCGTACCGCGCTCGTGTACACGCTGCCGACCTGGATTTCTTCCTGTTCCTGGGTGATCCCAGCGAAATCATCAACCAGTACTCCGCCTTGACGGGCCGTGCTGGTCAGCCCGGTGTCACGCCTATGGGCTTGTGGCTGGATGGCGCTCAGGCGCAGGATGTAACGTCCTTGCGTGAGCTGGCCAATCAGTGCCGCGAGCAGGGCATTGCGCTGGATGTGGCCGTCTTGCCGCCACCGGAGCCTTACGATTTTCAGCAGGACAAGCCTACGCTGGAGTGGGATGCCGCCCGCATGGCTGACCCTCGCGACGCTTTCTCTGCCTTGCAGAATGATCAGTTGCAGCTGGCCGCCTGGACTCGTCCTTGCGTACTGGCGGGCACCAGCTTGTTCGAAGAGTGGGAAGATCGCGGTTGGTTGCTTATCAATGATGACGACGGCTGCGCCTATGTCTTCCCTGGCGATGAGCTAAGCGGTGGTCGCGACTACGGTTTGCTGGACCTGACCCACAAAGACGTGTTCCGCATGTGGACCGAGCGCCAGCGTCAGATGGTCGACGATGGTCTGGGTGCCGTGCTGTGCAATGCCCGTTTTGATATTCCGGATGCCATCACCAGCCGTGGTGGCGAGTCTGGCGCCCTGTTGCGTGCAATTTACCCTGTGTTGGCACGTCAGGCCCTGTTTGATGCTGTTGCCGGTCACAAGACACCGCAAGAAGGCGTGGTTGCCAGCCGCGACCTGAGCCCATCTTCCCAGCGCTTTGCCTGGCAGTTGGGCCCGCAGGTGGAAAATACCTGGGCAGGTCTGACGCAATCCTTGAAGTCCGCCTTGGCTACCGGTAATAGCGGCGTGCCTATCCAGATTCATGGCTGGGGCAATGCGGCTGCATCGACTAGCGAAATGACGCCAGAGTTGTATCTGCGTTGGTTGGCCATGTCGGTTTTCTCGGCAAACTTCAGCCTGCAAGGTATTCCTGCCTTGCGTCCTGATGCGTTTGACGAAGAAACCCAGGCTCAGGTTGCTCATTGGCTGGAGTGGCGTTTCCGTCTGGTGCCTTATGTATTGGGCATTATTGAAGACGCCGTGCGTACTGGCTTGCCGGTACAGCGCTCCATGGCTCAAAGCTTCCCGGCAGATGCCCAGGCTCGCTTGTGGGATACCCAGTATTTGTTGGGTCCTGCCTTGCTGGTGGCTCCTGTCTTGCAGCCTGGTCAGGATGTTGAGGTCTATCTGCCTGAGGGCGATGCCTGGTGGGATCTGAGCACAGGCTGGCGCTATGAAGGCGGCACCATCCTGAAAATGACTGTGGGTCTGGATCGCTTGCCGGTCTTTGGCCGCGAAGGCCATATGCTGTGTCTGGGACCAGTGGTCAAGCATACATCCGAGTTCAACTCGGCTCGTTTGCTGGATGAGGTCTGGATGTTTGGCATGCCCGAGCACAGCCCGGTTGTGATGCGCAACAAGATTCGCGTCATGCAGATGCAGGGTTCGAGCTACATCAAGGGTCTGGAAGGATTGAAGATCCTGCCGTCCGAAGGGCTGGAGGTCAAACGCCGTGGTGCCGAGGTCCGTATTTCTCGTGCCCGTTAAGCGCTAGACGAACCTGATCGTCTTTGAATGCCTCCCGGCATTGGGGTCTGACCTCAGTCTCGGGAGGCATTTTCTATTTTCAGCAGTAAATACTCCTGGATAGATGTTCCGATTTTGTTTCTGAAACAGGGAAAAGGGCAGGGGCGGGGCCTTGGCAAGACGCTGTTTTCAGGTTTTTTAAAGAAAAACGCCTTTTTTCCAATTATTTTGCATTTAGTGCTTGACGGCTCCTTCGAATCAGGCCATAATTTCATCTTTCAGTCGGGGGTCGTTAGCTCAGTCGGTAGAGCAGCGGACTTTTAATCCGTTGGTCGCGCGTTCGAGTCGCGCACGACCCACCACTAAACTGAAACGTAGAAACAAGGCCGCTCTTAGCGGCCTTTTTCTTTGGGCGCTTGCCTTGCACAGCCAAGGTCACATCCGCGCATTGGCCGGTCGGAAATCTTGCTATACAGTGCAGCCCTCAGTATGGTTTCAATATTTCCTTGGGTTATATCTATCTGGTCATAGTCAAATTTGCTTTATGGTAAATTTCGCTTACAGCTCAGGCTTTTATAACTCGACTGACTAACTAGGCTGAGTTCATCTTGATTCGTCTTGAACACATCTCAAAAACCTATTCTTTGGCAGGCAAGACCGTTCATGCTTTGAACGACGTTTCCTTGCAGATTCACCGAGGAGAGGTCTTCGGTATTATTGGTCGCTCGGGTGCTGGGAAAAGTACGCTGATCCGCATGCTCAATCTGCTTGAGCAACCTAGTTCAGGCCAGGTCTGGGTGCAGGATCAGGACATCACACGCTTTTCGGGTGCGCAGTTGCGCGCGTTCCGACAAGGCGTGGGCATGGTGTTCCAGCATTTCAATCTGCTCCATTCCCGCACGGTTCTGGATAATGTCTGTTTTCCTCTGCGCCTGGCAGGGGTGGATCGCGCCCAACGTCACGCTCGCGCTCTGGAAGTGCTGGAGCTGGTGGGCTTGAAGGACCATGCCAATAAGTATCCCCGTCAGTTGTCGGGCGGACAACAGCAGCGCGTCGGTATTGCCCGTGCCCTGGCTAATCGGCCGCAGCTTTTGCTGTGCGACGAAGCGACCTCGGCACTGGATCCAGAAACCACCCAGTCGATCTTGCGTTTGCTGCGTGAGATCAATCAGGAATTGGGGCTGACGATTGTCCTGATTACGCACGGCATGGACGTGATTCGCTCTGTCTGTGATCGGGTTGCCGTGATTGATGCCGGCAAGATCGTGGAGTGTGGTGAAGTGCTGGATGTGTTCCTGCACCCGCATCATCCCACTACGCAGTCCTTGCTCAGTGAAAGCGGCGTGAACGCTGACGACTGGCATGCCTTGGCAGAAGGTGTGCCCGGTAGTGTCATGCGCTTGAGCGTGCGCGGTGTGGCGACAACGGAGCCTTTGATCAGCCGCATTACCAGCCAGCTGGGGCTGAATGTCAGCATCTTGCAGGGGGCCATTGGCCGCATCAAGACCGAGCCTTACGGACAACTGGTCGTGGCCGTGGAAGGCGATGTGCAGGCTAAAGCAGGGCTGGATGCCTTGCTGACTGAATTGAATGTCCAATTTGAGGTATTGCGACCATGAACTTTAGCAACCTGGATTGGGCGCTGATTGGTGAAGCCACGATTGATACCTTGTTGATGACGGGTATTTCGCTGGGCTTTACCGCAATTATTGGTTTGCCATTAGGCGTACTGCTGTTTCTGACCAGCCGCAAGCAGATGCTGGACAATGCCTGGATCTACCAGAGCTTGTCCCTGATCGTGAATATCTTGCGGTCCGTGCCGTTCCTGATTCTCCTGATCGTCATTATTCCTTTGACGCGCATTCTGGCCGGTACGTCGTTGGGCGTGCAGGGCGCTATTCCACCCTTGGTCCTGAGCGCCGCGCCGTTTTTTGCCCGTTTGGTGGAAAACGTCCTGCGTGAACTGGACCCCGGTGTGAATGAGGCCTGCCGTGCCATGGGAGCGAACTCCCGTCAGACCGTCTTGCTGGCTTTGCTGCCTGAGGCGACGACTGGCATAGTGGCGGCCCTGATTGTGACCGCCATTGCCCTGGTGGGGTATTCGGCCATGTCCGGTGTGATCGGCGGCGGTGGCCTGGGTGACCTGGCCTTGCGCTTTGGTTATCAACGATATCAAACGGATGTCATGGTGGTGACCGTGACTATCCTGGTGGTGCTGGTGCAACTCCTGCAGGTGTTTGGAGACGCCATGGTGGCTCGCTTGAGCCGAAAATAAGTCCTGGCAGCTATCGTCATAGTCTTGCCTTTCTGAAACTGGAGTCGCTCATGTCTTTGAAGAAATTTGTTCCCGTTCTGGCCTTGTCCGTGTCGGCTCTGCTGGCCAGTGTGGCCCAAGCTGCCGAGACCCTGTCGGTTGCTGCTACCCCCGTGCCGCATGCCGAGCTGCTGGAGTTTGTGAAGCCTGCTTTGGCCAAGGAAGGTGTGAACCTGGATATCAAGGTGTTCACCGATTATGTGCAGCCCAACCAGCAAGTGGCTGACGGCCATATCGATGCCAACTTCTTCCAGCACAAACCTTACCTGGATACGTTCAACAAAGAACACAAAACCGATCTGGTGTCGGTGGCTGTGGTTCACGTTGAGCCCTTCGGTGCTTACTCCACCAAGATCAAGAGCCTGGATGAGCTGAAAGAAGGCGCGCTGGTGGCGATCCCTAACGATCCTTCCAACGGTGCCCGTGCCTTGCTGCTGCTGCAAAAAGCCGGTGTTCTGACTCTGAAAGATCCCTCCAACATTCTGGCAACCTCGCGTGATGTGGACCAGAACCCCAAGAAGCTGAAGTTCAAGGAGCTGGAAGCCGCTACCTTGCCTCGCGTTCTGGCTGATGTGGATATCGCCCTGATCAACACCAACTACGCGCTGGAAGCCGGTCTGAACCCCACCAAGGATGCTTTGGCTATCGAAGGTGCAGACTCCCCTTACGCCAACTTGATCGCTGTAGCTGCCAAGTCCAAGGATGACCCACGCGTGGCCAAGCTGATCCAGGCTCTGCATAGCGAAGACGTGAAGAAATTCATCGCTGACAAGTACAAAGGTTCTATTGTTCCTGCGTTCTGAATTTGAGTGTTGATACGACTCGCTGTATGAAAAAACCTCGGGATTTCCCGAGGTTTTTCTTTTTTTAAAACTATTAAATACAAACAGTTGTGCTGCTTCGGGTAGGATAGATCAACGCTGGGGCAGGTCATGAGCCTGCGCTGACTTGGGTAAAACATCGAACTGGCTGGTTTTTGGTCAGTCCCTACAGAGGAGTAACGGATGTTCAATAAGAAAATGAAAACCCTGATGGCCGGTTTGGCCTTGGCTTTGGCTTTGCCCGCTGGGCAGGCTCTGGCACAACAAGGCAAAGAGCTGGTGGTCGCAACCGATACGGCGTTTGTGCCTTTTGAGTTCAAGCAAAACGGTAAATACACCGGTTTTGACATCGACCTGTGGGATGCGGTCGCCAAGAAGGCCAATCTGAATTACCGCTTCCAGCCCATGGACTTCAACGGCATTATTCCGGGCCTGCAAACTCGCAATCTGGATGCTGCGCTGGCCGGGATCACCATTCGTGATGACCGCAAGCAAGTGATCGATTTCTCCGATCCTTACTACGAAAGCGGTCTGGCCATTCTGGTCAACACCGATAACTCGGCCATCAAGACTGCCTCCGATCTGGAAGGCAAGACTGTGGCGGTGAAGATCGGCACCGCCACGGTGGACTTCATGCAGCGCTCGGTTCCTACTGCCAAGCTCAAGCTGTTCCCCAATATCGACAATGCCTTCCTGGAGCTGGCAACTGGCCGTGTGGACGCGGTGGTGCACGATACGCCTAACGTGCAGTACTACGCCCAGACTGGCGGTAAGGATCGTGTGAAGGTCACTGGTGCCGTGAAAAGTGGTGACTTCTACGGTATTGCCTTTCCCAAGGACAGCGAACTGGTTCCGGTCGTGAATCAGGCTTTGAAAGATATTCGTGCTGATGGCACCTACGACAAAATCTACCAGAAATGGTTTGGTAAACAGCCTGAATAAACAGGCGTAAAGCCAAGCGCATGCCAAGCGGTGATCGCGTGTCGTAACGGGATCACCGCTTTTATTTTTTGACGCTCTGTTGTGGGCGTTTATTCAAAGACAA
Source organism: Alcaligenes sp. 13f (assembly GCF_020496585.1). Taxonomy (NCBI): domain Bacteria; kingdom Pseudomonadati; phylum Pseudomonadota; class Betaproteobacteria; order Burkholderiales; family Alcaligenaceae; genus Alcaligenes; species Alcaligenes sp. 13f. The sequence goes on along the minus strand of NZ_JAHKKC010000008.1, from coordinate 35,695 downwards.
AGGTAGCACTGTGACTTTTGAATGGGACGCTATCTGGGGGGCTTTACCCAGCCTGCTGGAAGGTACAAAAATGACGCTGCTCATTACCCTTTTGGGGTTGGTGGGTGGCGCTATATTGGGTTTTCTGACCGGGGTGATTACCACCTATATTCGGGTACCGGTCACCTGGCGCCGAGCCGCCTTGTTCGTGTTGGGCGTGTTTGCACTGGGCTTTGCGCTCAAGGGCCTGTCCTGGCTGATGAGCAATTGGCTGAGCTTTGTGCCAGCCTGGATCTGGAGCTCCATACAGGCGCTGATCGCTCTGTCGCTATTGGGCTTTTTCAGACGCTATCTGTTGTATGTGCTCTCTTTCCTATGCCAGCTTTACGTGCTGTTCATACGCGGCACGCCTATCGTGGTGCAGGTGATGTTCATCTACTTCGCACTGCCCATGCTGGCCAGTATCCGAATTGACGGGCTGACCGCGGCGATCTTTACCTTGATGATCAACTCCGGGGCCTATATTTCCGAGATTGTGCGTGGTGCCTTGCAATCTGTGCCCAAGGGCCTGAAAGAGGCCGGAGAGGCCATGGGCCTGCCATTTCACAAGATCTTGCGCCACATTATTGGACCGGTGGCGTTTCGCCGCATGATTCCCGCCATGGGTAACCAGTGCATCATCAGCTTGAAGGATTCTTCGCTATTTATTGTGATTGGGGTTGCTGAGCTGACTCGTCAGGGCCAGGAAATTATTGCGAACAACTTCCGTTCGGTGGAGATTTGGGGAGCGGTGGCGGTGATCTACCTGATCCTGACCAGCCTGATTGCCCTGACTCTGAAGTTTATTGAACATCGCATGAGGATTGTATGAGTATTGTCGAGTTCAAGAAGGTAACCAAGCGCTTTGGCGACAATATCGTGCTCGACGATATCAGTCTGAATATTGATAAAGGCGAAGTGGTTGTGGTGGTTGGCCCGTCCGGATCGGGGAAATCCACCTTCCTGCGCTGCATCAACAAGCTGGAAGACATTCAGGCTGGCGATATCGTGGTCAATGGTTTGAGCGTCAATGGCACGCCCGCTCAGGTGCGCGACTTGCGCCGGGAAGCAGGGATGGTGTTCCAGCAGTTCAATCTGTTTCCGCAGATGAGCGCGTTGGAAAACGTCATGTTCGGGCCCATCCATACGCGTGGAACCAGCCGCTCTCAGGCACGCGAGGAAGCGACGGAGTTGCTGGCCAAGGTCGGCCTGGCCGAGCGTATGAATCATTATCCTAACGAGCTGTCCGGTGGCCAGCAGCAGCGGGTCGCCATTGCTCGTGCCCTGGCGATCAAACCCAAGCTGATGCTGTTTGATGAGCCTACCTCCGCACTGGACCCGGAACTGCGTCAGGAAGTGCTCAAGGTCATGCAGTTGCTGGCGGAAGAGGGCATGACCATGGTGGTGGTGACACACGAGATGGATTTTGCGCGTCGTGTGGGTAGCCGTCTGATCTTTATTGATCAGGGCAGGGTGGCGCACGATGGTCCACCTGCGGAGTTGCTGAGCAATCCACCTAGCCAACGTTTGAAAGACTTTTTGCAGCACGTGGCTTAAGAGTCTGGCTGGATCGTCGGCTAAAAAAAGCCCTTCAGGATTTTGGCGATGAAGCCAAGGGCCTGAAGGGCTTTCTTGTGACTATCAGCCTGTGCGTGACAGGTCAGCGCTTATCGGGAGGGCGTCACGTAGATGGTGCGCGTGGCAACGACGCGGTTCGCGCCATCCGGCTTGATGCGGATCGTGACCTGACGGGGCGTAAAGCCGGCGGGCAGCTCTGCGGAGCCATTGATGTAGGCGTAACGGCCTACGCTGACAGGCTGGCTGGGCAGGTCCACATTGCCGCTGCGACCATTGCTGTAGCGGCCAGCAGCAACCAACTCCATGGTGCCGGTGAATTCGGCGTCCTTGCCCTTGTCCTGCATTAGCAGCACAAAGTGGTTCAGTTGGCCGTCCGTAACCGAGAACTCGGCAGCGCGAATGCCAGGGGAGGTGCCGCGCGGGTCAGGAGGCATGGCATCGGCAAATAGCGCGATATCCTTTTCCAGCTTGGTGACCATGGCCTGCAGATCGCTGGTCTGTTTGCCCAGCTTGTCTTCCTTCTGGCTGACATCTTCAAGATCGCGACTGGTCTGGTTCAACTGAGCTTGCAGACGTTGCTTGTCAGCATTGGCGCTGTTGAGGTCATAGTGCAGTTGTTCCGACTGCTCCACGGTCAGGCGCGTAGGGCCATAACTTTTTTGCAAGAACAGCAGGCCACCAGCACCTAGGGCAATACCTGTCAAAAGCAGGACAAACCAGCGTGGAATACGGCGTTTTCGACGGCTGGAGCCGTAGGCGGTGGGTTTGAATACGGTGCGTTTGGAGGAACCAAGCATGAGAACAGACGTTCCTGTCAGACAAGGGACTCAAAGCAAATCAAGTCCCGATTACAAAACCCATTAGCATAGACGTCATTGGGGCTACGGAGGCGGGATGGCTGGCTTTGTTGCCCTTTGTTGTGCTTGGAAACGTCTGCCAGCTAGCCTGGAAAATATCAGTTTACTGTGAGGGTGCTAACGATTCCAAGTGTTGGTTTAACTGGGCTAATCGTTCGGGGGTACCGACATCCATCCAGAAACCTTCATGCAGACTGCCCAGCACCTGCCGGCGCTCGATGGCGGCATGCAGCAGGGGGGCGGCTTTGGCAGGCTGATCTTTGGGCAGATGGGCAAAGAGTTCGGGTTTGTAGACCCCTATGCCGCTCAAGGTGGCGCTGCGGGCACCCGCAAGGGTTTTGGCACATAGGTGCAATTGTCCTTCTTGCATGCCAAAGTCACCTTCGGGGTGGTGGGGCGGGTTGGGGGTCAGGATCAACCAGGCCTGCTCCGGGCCAGCTTGCAAACGTTCGGCCATGGCAAAGGCTTGGGCAGGATCCCAATCGGACCAGATATCGCCATTCATTAACAGGAAAGGCTGGTCCTGGAAAAAATCCAGTGCCTTGGCAATACCACCGGCAGTTTCCAGGGCAGATGATTCAGGCGAGTAGCTCAGGCGCAGGCCCCATTGGCTGCCATCACCCAGAGTGGATTCAATCTGCTCACCCAGCCAGGCGTGATTGATGATGACTTCTCGAAAGCCGGCTTTGGCCAGCGCGCGCAAGTGCCAGACGATGAGAGGCCGACCACCTGCCGGAATCAGGGGTTTGGGGCAGGTGTCGGTCAAGGGGCGCATGCGCTCACCTCGACCGGCCGCCAGAATCATGGCGCGCATCAGACCGTCATGCCCAAAACAGTTTGGCGACCTTCCAGGCGGTTCAGCAGGCGCAGCAAACCGTTAAAACACTCGTAGCGGCTGGCCACCTGATGTACATAGCCCAGCAGGCGGGGCATATGGTCCAGATAATGATGTTTGCCGTCACGCAGAGAGAGGCGGGCAAACACACCCAGAATGCGCAGATTGCGTTGCAGGCCCATCCATTCGTATTGCTGGTGGAACACGGCAAAGTCGGCAGGCACATCCAGGCCGGCTTCCATGGCGGCTTGCCAGTAGCGAATTGCCCAGTCCAGTTGCTGCTCTTCCGTCCAGGTAACACGCGCGTCCATCACCAGGGAGGCAATGTCATAGGTGATGGGGCCAGCCAGGGCGTCCTGGTAGTCGATAACACCGGGCTCGCTTTGGCCGGGCAGGGGCATCATCAAATTAGGGCTGTGGAAATCCCGGTGCACGAGTACAGTAGCGCTTTGCACATTGGCTTGAACCAGCTCGGCAAAGGTTTTGCGCAACATCTCCTGATCTTTTTCGCTCAGTTCGAACTGGCGATGTTTTTGGATGTACCACTCGGGGAACACCTGCAGCTCTTCCAGCAAACGCTGTTCGTTGTAGGGAGGCAAGCCCGTGGTGTCGGCTTGTTGCAATTTCACCAAGGTCAACAGTGTACTGCGGTACAGTTTGTCCAGCTCGCTTTGCGGCATGGGGTTTTTCAGCGCGGTCTGAAAATTGTCCTGGCCCAGATCGCTGAGCAGCAAAAAGCCTTGTTCAGTGTCTGCTGCCAGGATTTCGGGCACGTGGATGCCCGTCGGTGCCAGCAGCTCGGTAACGTGTACGAAGGGCTTGCAGTCTTCTGTGGCCGGAGGCGCATCCATCAAAACGACGGTTCGATCCTGGGCTTGCAGGCGAAAGTAACGGCGAAAGCTGGCGTCGCTGGAGGCCGCTTGCAGGCTGTCCAGATCCAGCCCAAAACGGGACTTCAGGGTGTTCAGCCAAGTGATCGCTTGTTGCAAACGAGGGTCGGTAGCGGCAGAAATAGAAGCAGACATAGATAAAGGGAAGCAGAAGATCGTAACGGATTAGTGTTTAGCAGTGCCGCTAAACGGCAGGCTTAACTATAATACCGGGTCGCCAGGGTTTTTCGTCTCTGGTGGAACAAATGCAGGACATAAATGCAGGACACAACTGGAGGCGCAGTCTTAGTGCGAGTTGCGGCGTGGTATATCGTGTTGATGATGACAGGCATGGGGGTCGCCCAGGCTCAGTCGTCCGTGCGTCCGTCTTTAAAGACGTCCCCCGGTTTGCAAGTGCGCAAGCTCCAGGAAGAGGATATGGCCGTCTATCTGATAGGCGACCAGATGAAAACACTGGAAGATGGCACCTTGCGTCTGGAAGGCGGTGCCCAGGTCCGGCGCATTGATTCTGTCGTCAAAGGCGACCGGATCGACTATCAGGAAAAAACCGGCCAGGTGGAAGTACGTGGCAACGGCTTGATCATGCGTGATGGGGCCCTGGTGCGCAGCCCGGAGTTTGATTACAACCTGGACGCGGATACAGGGCGCATGTCGTCCCCGGAGTTCTGGCTGGGGGCCACCGGCGGTAGCGGTACCGCGACGCAGGCTGATATTCTCAGTTCCAACCATATGCGGCTATCCGATGTGAATTACTCGGGTTGTCCATGTCCTGAACCTGCCTGGTATATCCAGTCGCCCAAGGTTGATCTGTATTCCAAGGAAAACGAAGGGGTGGCGCGTAATGGCGTCTTGTACTTCAAGGGTATGCCCCTGTTGTATTCCCCTTACCTGACCTTTCCGCTCCGTAAAGAGCGCAAGTCCGGTTTCCTTTTGCCTACTTACGGCATGACGACGCGGGGTGGTGTAGACCTGAGCGTGCCGTATTACCTGAATCTGGCCCCTAATTACGACGCCACCCTGACGCCCCGCTTCATGGCTAAACGCGGCGCCATGTTGGGGGGGGAATTCCGTTATCTGGGTGACAGCTTCTCCGGAGAGTTGACCGGTAACTATCTGCCTGATGACAAGGAGCTGGGTTATAAACGCTGGCTGTTCATGGGGCAGTATCGTCAGAGCCTGCCTGCCAGTTTCTATTTGAATGCGGATATCCGCCGTGTCTCGGATGATGATTATTTCCGTGACTTCAGCAGCTTTGGATTGAACGATTCCACCATTCAGGATCTGGCCAGTACGGTGACTCTGGGTTGGGGCGGTTCCAAGTATTTCCGCTCTCACGTCAGTGCGACGCGCTATCAGACTTTGCAGGACTCCTCGTCCTGGTATCGTCAGCCGCAGTACGACAAATTGCCAGAATGGTATTTGGGCGCATCCCGTTATAACTGGGGTGGCTTTGATGTGGTCAGCGATAACTACGCGACGCGTTTCCGCATGCCCTTTTATAGTGGCAACCTGAGCGAATTCGATAATATGCGCAGTACCCGTCTGGCTCCAGATGGTACTCGTTTCTCGTCCTACACAACGGTGGCTTACCCCATCGTTCGCCCAGGTTGGTACATCACGCCCAAAGCTGGCTTGCATATGAGCCAATACCAGACAGACTGGTATGTGGGTGATCCTAATATGGCGCGTTTCGCGGACCGGGCCCGTACGCAAAGTCGTGTTTTGCCTATCCTGTCCCTGGATACCGGCATGACCTTCGAGCGTGACACCACCTTGTTTGGCAACGACTCCATTCAAACCCTGGAGCCGCGTGTTTACTATCTGTACGTGCCTTATCGCGACCAGTCCTCGCTGCCCTTGTACGACACCAGTCTGGCCAGTTTCAACTTTGCCCAGGCTTTCAGCGAAAATATCTTCTCCGGTGGTTGGGACCGTATCTCCAATGCGAACCAGGTCACCGTCGGCCTGACGTCCCGCTGGCTGGATGCGGACACGGGCTTCGAGCGTCTGGTTCTGCAGGCCGCTCAGCGCTTGTATTTTGATAAGCAAACCGTAACACTGGGCGATGAAAAAGCGCGTACCAGCACTCGTTCCGATTATCTGGTCGGTGCCAGTGCGGCTTTGACCAATACGTTCTCGGTCAACTTCGATGCGCAATTCAACCCGGACGAAAAACGCCGCAACCGTCTGGCCTCCGGTATTCGTTGGCGTCCTAAACGCCTGGCAACACTGGGTTTGAACTATCGTTATGAACGTGACCCCCGTCAGGTTGTTGATCCAAACTTTACGCCCGTTGACGAAGATCATCGTGGTAAGGAATACGTCTCCATGACGGGCCAATGGCCGTTGAGCAACAAGGTGTACGCTGTGGGACGTTACGATTATTCCATCCAGGAAAGCCGTGGCACGCAAACGGTGCTGGGGCTGGAGTATAAAGGCGACTGTTGTTGGGCGGCTCGTGTGGTGATGCAACGCTATGCGGTTTCGGCCAGGGAAACCAATAAGGCCCTGTTCTTCCAGCTGGAGCTATCCGGTTTGGGCGGAATTGGCAACGACCCTATCAAAATGCTGCGTGACCGTGTGATTGGCTATGAACCCGTCACCAATCCCGTACAGGAAAAAATGATTCATGAGAGGTATGAATAATATGCGTTTCAGCTTGAAAAACCGTACCCTGTCATTGGCTTTGATGGCCGTCATGGGGCTGGGCACGGCTCAAATGGCTCAGGCGCAGTCCAAGCCCGCTGCAGCCAAGGCGGCACCCGCTGCTTCCTCCCAGTTTGTGGATGGCATTGCTGCCGTGGTCAATGACGAGGTGATTACCCTGCGTCAGGTTGATCTGGAAGCCGCACAGGTGCTGGAACAGTTAAAGCAGCAGAAAATTCCTGCTCCTGATCATGACATCTTGCGCAAACAGGTTTTGCAACGGCTGATCAATGAGCGCCTGGAGCAGCAGGAAGCTCGCGCCATGGGGATTTCAGTCGGTCCACAGCAAGTGGATGAAGGTGTGCGCATGATTGCTTCGCGCAACAATATGACCGAAGCCCAGTTGCGAGCCGAGATTGAAAAGAATGGCATTAGCTGGGAGCAGTACCGTGCCAATCTGAAGCAGGAAATCCTGCTGGATCAGTTGCGCATGCGTGCGGTCGACAGCAGCATCAATATTACGGACGCCGACATTGATATTTACCTGCGCTCTCAAGGTGGCGCAGGTTTGGGCAATTTGGGGCAATCGGCGGCACAGGCGCAAAATGCACCTGTCAGTCTGGCGCAGATCCTGGTGCGAGTGCCTGAAGGCGCGAACTCCAGCGAAGAAGCGCGTTTGCGGACCAAAGCAGAGGGCCTGCTGGCCCAGGTTCGTTCCGGCGCAGACTTTGCCGGTTTGGCTGCCTCCAACTCGGATGGTCAAGAGGCCCTGAGCGGTGGTGCGTTGGGAACTCGTTCCTTGTCCGACTGGCCTGACTTATTTGCACAAGCTGTCCATAACCTGGCCCCCGGCCAGGTTTCCGACCTGATTCGCAGTGGTCAAGGTTTCCATATTCTGAAGGTGCTGGAGCGAGGCGGTGCTGCGCCTGGCAATACTTCGCCTGTGCCCAGTGCGGCATCGGCGCAGTCCGGTCCCATGATGGTGACGCAGACTCATGCTCGCCATATTCTGGTCAAGCTGTCCAAGGTTATGACTTCCGAACAGGCTCGTCAGCGTATTGAGCAACTGCAAGTGCGTTTGCGCAATGGCGAGTCCTTCGAGGATCTGGCCAAGCGGTACTCGGAAGACAGCAGCGCACCACAAGGTGGTGATTTGGGTTGGCTCTCGCCTGGCGAGACTGTGCCTCCGTTCGAGCAAGCCATGGACAAGCTGCAACCCGGCAACGATACCGCCGTGGTGGAGTCCCAGTTTGGCTGGCACCTGATCCAGGTGATCGAGCGCCGTACCCGCAATATGGAAGGTGAGTACAAGCGCATGCAGGCCCGTCAGGCTCTGTTCCAGCAGCGTGCCGAGCCTGCCTTTGAAGATTGGCTGAACAGCCTGCGTGGCCGCGCTTACATTGATAACCGTTTGGACCCCGAGTCCAGCACCCGCCGTCGCTAAGGATAAGTATGGCCCAGCATCAGGCGCGTAAGCGCTTTGGACAGAACTTTCTGGAAGATGAGGCCATCATCGACCAGATCATCCGTGCGATTGGCCCTCGGCCTGTCGATAATATGGTGGAAATTGGTCCGGGCCTCTCGGCCCTGACCCGACCGCTGACGCAGGCGCTGGAGCGTTTGCGTGTGGTCGAGATTGACCGTGATCTGGCAGCCCGTCTGCGTAATCACTATTCGCCCAGCAAACTGGAAATTATTGAGGCCGATGCCTTGAGCGTGGACTTCGGTGCTTTAGGCCCGAATCTGCGTATTGTGGGTAATCTGCCGTACAACATCTCCAGCCCCTTGCTCTTTCATTTGCTGGACTATGCCGATGCCGTGGTGGATCAGCACTTCATGCTGCAACGCGAAGTGATTGATCGCATGGTCGCCAAACCCGGCTCTTCAGACTACAGCCGCCTGTCGGTGATGTTGCAGTCGCGCTATCGCATGGTGAAGTTGTTTGAAGTGCCGCCCGAGGCATTCAACCCACCACCGCGTGTTGTGTCGGCAGTCGTGCGTATGGTGCCTTTGGCGGCAGATCGTCCCCAGGCGCGTGATGCGCGTGTGTTCAGCCAGGTTGTGGCGCGGGCCTTCTCGCAAAAACGCAAGATGTTGCGCGGTGGCCTGGGTGACTGGACGGCTCATATCGACTGGGAGGCGCTGGAAATTGCACCTACCAGCCGTCCGGCTGATTTGTCCCTGGAGCAGTACATTGCCTTGGCCGATCACCTGATGGATAAGGGCGTTATCCAAGCCGTCTGATAGACAAAACTCCATAATGAACGACACCCCAAAACAGGATATAGATTCCGTTTTGGGGTGTTTTTTTATGAGGGACACCGTTGAGGCTATACAGAATGATCGGCCATTCCTGGCTGAGTCTGCAGTGGCAGAGTTTCCTGCCCTCATGCAGAGCCCTGACTTCTAGCCAAAGAACCAATAACAAACCGCAATCGAGGCCAGCACGCCTGCCAGATCAGCAATCAAGGCGCAGGAAACCGCGTGGCGGGCACGTTGGATGCCGACCGCACCAAAGTAGACCGCCAGCACATAGAAAGTTGTCTCTGTGCTGCCCTGCACGGTCGCACCCAGCAGGGCCGGGAAGCTGTCCACGCCGTGATGCTGCATGGTTTCAATCAACAGGGCACGAGCGGCACCGGCTGAAAAGGGTTTGACTAGAGCGGTAGGCAAGGCATCAATAAAACGCGTATCCAGTCCGGTCAGGTTCACCAGCCAGCGGATTACGTCCAGCACGATATCCAGAGCACCAGAGCTGCGTAGCACGCCCACAGCGCACAGCATGGCAACCAGATAGGGCAACAGATCCCTGGCAACACTAAAGCCTTCTTTCGCGCCTTCTACAAAGGCTTCATACAGAGGAATCTTGCGCCGCCAGCCCATCAGCAGGAAAAGCCAGATGATGGACAGCAAGGTCAGGTTGCCCATCAGAGAGGACAGCGACTGGATGGCTGCTGCACTGAGCGTAGCCAGCAAGGCCATGAAAGAGCCCAGGATCAGCGCAAAAACGCCAAACCACAGCATCAGAACGGGATCAAATAAACGCAGGCGCTGAACCAGGGCAACGCTGAGCAAGCCCGCCAGGGAAGAGGCGGTGGTGGCCAGCAAAATAGGCAGGAACACCATCGTAGGATCGGGCGCACCTTGCTGAGCCCGGTACATGAAGATGCTGATGGGTATCAGCGTCAGGGACGAGGCATTCAGCACCAGAAACAGGATCTGGGCGTTGGTGGCCGTGTCCGGATGCGGGTTCAGCGTTTGCAGCGATTTCATGGCCCGCAAGCCGATGGGCGTGGCGGCATTGTCCAGACCCAAGCCATTGGCCGCGAGGTTCAGCGTGATCAGCCCCAGAGCAGGGTGACCGGCAGGCACACCCGGCATCAAGCGGCTAAATAGTGGGCCCAGCCAGCGAGCCAGGATATCGATCAGCCCGGCCTTCTCGGCAATTTTCAAGAAACCCAACCACAGGGTGAGCGTGCCAAAAAGCAGCAGCATCAGTTGCACGGACAGGGCGGCCATATCGAACAGGCTGCGCACCATCTGCGCAAAAATTTCGCTATTTCCCCCGACCAGCCACTGGTAAAACCCGCTGACGGCGGCAATCAGGAAGAAAAACAGCCAAAGAGTATTGAGCATAGTGTTGGCAGTAAACAGGGCAGGGAAAAGCCAAGCTAGATTGTCGCAGAATCCAGGCGGGTTTTAGCGGCTACGGTATGTAAGGGTAGCGGCACAAATAGTCGCAAAATATGATTCGGACACCTTTGTGCCAAGTTGAATAATTAGGGGTGCATAAAAAAAACCGGCCAATTAAGGCCGGTTCTGTTTGCTTTAATCCACGCGCCCTTTGGCCTGGATCAGTTCAATCTTGTAGCCGTCCGGGTCTTCCACAAAGGCGATCACGGTGGTGCCGTGCTTCATCGGTCCTGCTTCGCGTACGACTTTGCCGCCACGAGCCTTGATGTCCTCACAGGCTTTGTAGGCATCAGGCACTTCCAGTGCAATGTGGCCATAGCCGTCGCCCAGATCGTAGGAGGGGGTGTCCCAGTTGTGGGTCAGCTCCAATACGGCGGCTTCGGACTCGTCCTGATAGCCAACAAAAGCCAGGGTGAAGCGGCCGTCCGGGTAGTCGGACTGGCGCAGCAATTTCATGCCCAGCACTTCGGTGTAAAAGGCCAGAGAACGGTCCAGATTGCCGACACGCAGCATGGTGTGCAGGATACGCATAAGGTAGAGCTCCTAGAGTTCAACCTGCCTTAAAGCAGGGGCAGGGTGCCTGGATCATATTGTCGTAACTGATTGCGCGCATTGACAAAATCAGGGTAGAGCGTTTCGACCAAGGCCCAGAAACGTGGGCCGTGATTCATCTCTTGCAGATGCGCGACCTCGTGAGCGACGACGTAATCAATGATGGATGGGTGAAAGTGTATCAGGCGCCAGTTCAGCATAATCGTGCCGTCACTGTTGCAGGAACCCCAGCGTTTGGCGGGGGCCGCCAGCCGCAATTTGCTGGCACTCAAGCCCGACAGGTTCAAATAATGTTGCAGCCGCTGCTCAAACCACTGTTTGGCTTGTTTTTGCAGCCAGGCCTGAGTCAGTTCCTGAACACGTTGTGGTTCGGCCTCGACGGGCAGGGGGAGTGACAGGCGTTGACCTCCTTGAACCTGACCGGCTCGTCCGTCGAAATGTACCTGCTGAATCTGCGGGTTCAGGCTAAGGCGGATGGGCACCCCCATAAAGGGCAGGGTGTCGCCATCGACCCATTGCAGGCTTTGCAAGGCCAGTTGTTCACGACGCTGCTGGTATTCGCGCAGCTTGCGCAGTATCCAGGCGCTTTTGCTGTGCAGCACTTGTTCTGCCTGACTGATCTTGACCCAGGAGGGCAGGGCAACGGTCAGGCCACTGTCGTTAATGGTCAACCCCAGAGTCCGGCGGCGGGAGCGTTTGAGCTGATAGCCAATGGTGTGGCCATCCAGCTCCACCTGCTGCCATTGCACACCTTCCGGCAAGCTTTCGGGCCGGACAGTCAGGGCACTTTTGGGGGGCAGAGCAGAACCGGCGGGCGGCTTTTCTTGCCGCTTCGCCGGGTGGGGAAAGGCCGTGTCAGGAAACAGAGCCAGTTGTGGGGGGACCGTCATAGCGTTCCGGATTCAAGACGCGCATTTCGGTTTCAATCCATGTCTGTACGCGTTGGTTTACTTCTTCAGGGGTCAGCCCGGCAGGATCAATGGGAGGACCAAAGGAGATAGTAACCAAGCCCGGCGTCTTGATAAAGGCATTGCGACGCCAGCATTCGCCCGCATTATGCGCTACGGGAATAATGGGCGTGCCAGTACGGCTGGCCAGCAAGGCGCCACCCATCTTGTAGCGGCCGGTAGAGCCTGGGGCGGTACGGGTGCCTTCGGGAAACAACAAGGGCCAGCGGCCTTCGTCAATGCGCTGCTGCCCGATCTTGATCACCTGTTCAAAGGCATCCCGGCCTTTGGCACGATCAATAGGAATCATGCGCAGCAAAGCCAGCCCCCAACCAAAGAAAGGGACTTTGTGCAGTTCACGCTTGTACACAAAGCACACCTGACGCGGCATGTAAGAAGGAAAGAACAGCGTTTCCCAGGCCGACTGGTGCTTGGACAGGATGATGGCCTTGCCATCGGGCAGGTTTTCCCAGCCCTTGGTCTGCCAGCGTATGCCCAGGATCGTGCGCGCACCCCAGACAGCCAGACGTGGCCAGCCAGTGGTAAAGCGATAGCGCATATCCAGGGGCAGCGGCGCAATAATCAGGCAGGCAAAGGCGTAGGGGATAACGGTAATCAACAAAAAGAGTTGATAGAGTGAAGCGCGGATAATGCCCATATCAGTTTCCGTGGAGCCATTTGTCGACAACAGCGGCCAGATCGGCCTCGACGCGCGTGCCTTCGGGCAAGCCGCCTTTCTCTAGGGTACGCATGCCTTTGCCGGTTTGAACCAGCCAGGGGGCACAACCGGCTTCACTGGCCGCTTGCAGATCGCGCAAGGAGTCGCCTACCGAGGGTACGGTTTGCAGGTTCACTTCATAGCGATGCGCAATGTCGCGAAACATGCCAGGGGCCGGTTTGCGACAGGTGCAACCATCATCCGGGCCGTGCGGACAAATAAAGATGGCGTCGATAAAGCCACCCAGCAAGGCCAGTTCACGGCGCATCTTGGCATGGATGGCATTGAGCGTGGTCATGGAAAACAAACCACGCGCCAGACCGGACTGGTTGGTGGCAATGACCACCTTCCAGCCGTTTTCGGTCAGGCGAGCCAAGGCCTCCAGACTGCCTGGGATGGCCTCCCACTCTTGTGGGCTTTTGATAAAGGCATCGCTGTCATGGTTGATGACACCGTCCCGATCAATGATGGCAAGTTTCACTAGTTAGCCAGCCTGGAAAGATCCGCAACCTGGTTCATCAGTGCATGCAGCTTGGCCAGCAAGGCCAGGCGATTGGCACGGATGGCAGGGTCTTCGGCCATGACCATGACGTCCTGGAAGAAGTTGTCCACGGCACCACGGGCCTGGGCCAGCGTGGCCAGGGAAGCATCAAATTCACCGGCTTCAAACTGGGCCTGGGCAACGGGCTGCAATTCCTGAATCTTGGTAGCCAGCTCACGCTCGGCGGGCTCGACCAGCAGTTGGTCGTCCAGTGTTGCCAGTTCGCCTTCGGCTTTCTTGAGCAGATTGCTGACGCGCTTGTTGGCGGCAGCCAGGCTCTCGGCTTCAGGGCGTTGGGCAAAAGAGGCGCAAGCCTGAATGCGGGCGTGAACCTGTTCCAGCGGTGGACGCAGGGCCAGCACGGCATCGACCACGCTGCGCTCGTAATCGTTGCTGAGCTGATTGCGGTAGCGCTCGTAGATGAAGGTCTGAACCGCATCGACCGTGTCATCGGCCAGAACCCCGTCCTTGAAGAAGGAAGCGGTGGTGTTCAGCAGCGTATCCAGATTCAGGCTGTTGGCCTTCAATTGGGAACCGGCTTGCAGCTGTTCGTAGGCGCTGATCAGGCCCAATGCGGCACGGCGCAGGGCGTAAGGGTCGCGTTCACCTGTAGGAGCCAGACCAATGCCCCAGATACCGACCAGCACCTCGGCGCGCTCGGCCAGGAACAGAATGGCTTGGGTCAGGCTGGCTTCTGTGACAGGCTGGTCCAGACGGTGACGGTATTGCTCGCGAATAGCCAGCACGATGTCCTCGGGCTCGCCATCGCCTTGGGCGTAGTAAGCGCCCATCACGCCTTGCAGCTCGGGGAACTCGCCCACCATATTGGAGTTCAAGTCCGCCTTGGCCAGCAAAGCGGCACGACGGGCGTGCTCTTCATTCGCGCCCAGTTGCTTGGCAATGTAGCCAGCCACGGACTGCAGGCGCTCGATGCGGTCCAGCTGCGAACCCAGCTTGTTGTGGTACACGCTGCCGGCCAGCGTAGGAACACGCTCGGCCAGAGTTTGCTTGCGATCGGTTTCAAAGAAGAACTGAGCGTCCGCCAGACGGGGGCGCACCACACGCTCGTTACCTTCGATGATGTTGCTGGGATCGTCCACCTTCATATTGCTGACGATCAGGAAGCGATTGGTCAGCTTTTGTGTGGCGGGGTCAAACAGCGGGAAATACTTTTGATTCAGACGCATGGTCAGAATCAGACATTCGGAAGGCACTTGCAGGAATTGCTCGTCAAACTGGCCCACGTACACGGTAGGGTATTCGACCAGAGCGGTGACTTCGTTCAGCAGGGCTTCCACTTCGGGATCGTTGCCCAAGGTGGAGTTCAGGTGTTGGGCTTCAGCTTCCAGGTCGGTGCGAATCTGCTCGCGACGAACTTCGAAGGAAGGAACCACCCAGCCTTGCTCCTGAACTTGTGCGGCCCAGCTGTCGGCATCACGGATGTCGAAGGGGACATCGCACATGAAGCGGTGACCGTGTGTCTGGCGACCGGCTTGCAGGCCCAGGGCGCTGACGGGAACGATGTCCGACCCCCACAGGGCGACCAGGCCGTGAGCAGGGCGTACAAAGCGCACGCTGCTGACACCATCGGCCAACTGATAGCGCATCACTTTAGGGATGGGCAGGTGCGTAATGGACCATTCCAGAGCTTCTTGCAGCCCGTCTTTCAGGGCGGCGCCAGTGGCAATGCCGCTGGCGTACAGGTAATCCTGCTTGCCATCGGATTCGCGCAGCAGGTCGCTGGCCTTCAGATGCTCCAGGCCTTTGGCAGCCAGGCGCTTGGCTAGTGCCGGAGCGATCTCACCATTGGCATCCAGGCCAATATGGGCGGGCATCAGCTTTTCGGTATAAGGCTGGTCTTCGGCTTGCTGGTACGCAGCGCTGAACCAGGCCGCCAGACGGCGAGGCGTAGCATAGGCGCGCACTTCACAGTTCGGGGCCAGCAGGGCTTGCTCGCCCAATACTTTTTGCAGACCTTCGCTAAAGGCTTGCCCCAGCTGTTGCAGCGCTTTGGGGGGCAGTTCTTCGGTGAACAGTTCAATCAGCAAAGGCTGTGTCGTGGAGGCATTCATTACTTGGCCTCCGAGGATTTGTTGCTCAGCATGGGGAAACCTAGGCGTTCGCGGGAGTCGTAGTAAGCCTGTGCGACAGCGCGGGACAGATTGCGGATACGGCCAATATAGGCAGCGCGCTCGGTCACACTGATGGCGCCGCGGGCATCCAGCATATTGAAGGTGTGGGCAGCTTTCAGCGTTTGCTCGTAAGCGGGCAGGGCCAGCGGCACGTCAATGATGCGTTTGGCTTCGGCTTCGTAGTCGTTGAAATGCGCAAACAGTACATCGGTGCTGGCGTGCTCGAAGTTGTAGGTGGATTGCTCCACTTCGTTCTGGTGGAACACGTCGCGGTAATAAATACGCTGGCCGTTGTGACCTTCGGTCCAGACCAGATCGTAGACGCTTTCCACGCCTTGCAAGTACATGGCCAGACGTTCCAGACCATAGGTGATTTCGCCCGTGGTAGGGGTACAGTCCAGACCGCCTACTTGCTGGAAGTAGGTGAACTGGGTGACTTCCATACCATTGAGCCAGACTTCCCAGCCCAGACCCCAGGCGCCCAGTGTCGGGTTTTCCCAGTCGTCTTCAACAAAACGGATGTCGTGCGCTTTGGGGTTGATGCCCAAGGCTTCCAGCGAGCCGATATACAAGTCCAGAATGTTTTCAGGTGCGGGCTTGAGCACGACCTGAAACTGGTAGTAGTGTTGCAGGCGGTTGGGGTTGTCCCCGTAACGCCCGTCTTTGGGGCGGCGCGAAGGCTGCACATAGGCAGCGCGCCACGGTTCAGGGCCGATGGCCCGCAAAAAGGTTGCCGTATGAGAGGTTCCGGCACCGACTTCCATATCGTAGGGCTGAAGCAGAGCGCATCCGTGCTTGTCCCAGTATTGCTGGAGCGTAAGTATGATTTGCTGAAAGGTGAGCATGAGCAATGGCCAGTAAAGCGAGAATCTGCAAAATTTTTCTATTTTAGCGTGAACTGCGCCCTTGCAGCAGAAAAGCGCCCGTAATGGGCTATTTTGGCCGTCCGGGCCATGGGCAAGGCCGCTGTGTACCGGGCGGGCAAGTTGTTTTTAGACGTATCATATGCGTTTGTCCAAATACTGCTTATTTGCTGACCTGATCTTGAAACAGAATCTCGGGCGGCAGTCTAAAGGAGGCTAGGTCCATGAGTGAACTTGTCACGCTTGAACGTATCGGCAAGGTGTTGTTGATTACTTTGAACCGTCCCGAGGCACGCAATGCCATCAACCTGGAAACCGCGCAGGCGCTGGCCCAGGCTCTGGATGAGTTCGATGCCGACCCCAGCATTGCCGTAGGCGTGCTGACAGGGGCCAACAATACCTTCTGCGCCGGTATGGATTTGAAAGCCTTTGCCAAGACTGGCCAGCGCCCCTATGTAGGCGACCGCGGTTTCGCTGGTATTTGCGAGCGCCCGCCTGCCAAGCCATTGATTGCCGCCGTGGAAGGCTACTGCCTGGCCGGTGGTTTTGAAATTGCCCTGTCCTGCGACCTGATTGTTGCGGCCGACAGCGCCAACTTTGGCCTGCCTGAAGTGAAACGCGGCATTGTCCCCGGATCGGGCGGCATGGTGCGCTTGCCTAGCCGTATTCCTTACCACATGGCCATGGAAATGGTGCTGACCGGTGGTATGTACCCTGCAGCCCGCATGGCCGAACTGGGTCTGGTCAGCCGTCTGGCCGAACCCGGCAAAACTACCGAGCAGGCGCTGGCACTGGCCGAGCAGATCGCCGCCAACGGTCCTTTGGCCGTGCAAACCGCCAAGAGCATTATTTCCCAGTCGCGCGACTGGCGTCAGTCGGATCTGTTCGATCTGCAGCGCCCCCGTATCGCCGGCATTTTTACCTCTGCAGACGCCAAGGAAGGCGCGACGGCTTTTGCCGAGAAGCGCGAACCTGTCTGGCAGGGCAAATAGTTTCCCCTTGTTCATCCCGTTTTTTATATAGACGCCACCATGACCACGATCAAAGAAGACGATCTGATTCAGTCCATCGCTGATGCGGTGCAGTTCATCAGTTACTACCATCCCACCGACTATCTGGAACATCTGGCCCGCGCTTATGAGCGCGAACAGAACCCGGCGGCCAAAGATGCCATCGCTCAGATCCTGACCAACTCGCGCATGTGTGCCGAGGGCCATCGCCCCATCTGTCAGGACACCGGGGTGGTGAACGTATTCCTGAAAGTGGGTATGGGTGTGCGCTTTGATTCCAAGCGCTCCTTGCAGGAGCTCTGTGACGAGGGGGTGCGTCGCGGTTATCTGAATCCGGATAATCCACTGCGCGCCTCGATCCTGAATGATCCCTTGTTCACCCGTAAAAACACGCGCGATAACACACCCTGTATTGTGAATGTGGAACTGGTCGCTGGGGATCAGGTTCACATTCAAGTGGCCGCCAAGGGCGGTGGTTCGGAAAACAAGAGCAAGTTCGTGATGCTCAACCCCAGCGATTCTCTGGTGGATTGGGTGCTCAAAACCGTTCCTACGATGGGCGCTGGCTGGTGTCCTCCGGGCATGCTGGGTATTGGCGTGGGCGGTACGGCTGAAAAAGCCATGCTGATGGCCAAGGAAGCCCTGATGGAAGATATCGATATGTACGAGCTGCTGCAACGCGGCCCGCAAAGCAAGCTGGAAGAGCTGCGTATCGAACTATATGAGAAGGTCAATGCTCTGGGTATTGGCGCTCAAGGGCTGGGCGGTTTGACGACCGTGCTGGACGTGAAGATCAATACCTTCCCGACTCATGCCGCTTCCAAGCCTGTGGCCATGATTCCCAACTGTGCGGCAACCCGTCACGTACATTTCTCGCTGGACGGCAACGGCCCCGCCGAGCTGGCACCTCCGCCGCTGTCGGCCTGGCCTGACATTCACTGGGCGCCGGACTACAACAAGTCCCGCCAGGTGAACCTGGACGAGCTGACTCCTGAAGAAGTGGCTTCCTGGACGCCAGGTCAGACCTTGCTGCTGTCGGGCAAGATGTTGACTGGCCGTGACGCCGCTCACAAGCGTATTCAGGACATGCTGGAAAAAGGCGAGTCCCTGCCTGTGGACTTCACCAACCGCGTGATTTACTACGTGGGCCCGGTTGATCCTGTGCGCGACGAGGCCGTTGGTCCAGCAGGCCCGACCACCGCCACTCGCATGGACAAGTTCACCGAGATGATGCTGGCCAAAACTGGCCTGATCTCCATGATCGGCAAGGCCGAGCGTGGCCCAACCGCGATTGAAGCGATTCGTGCTCACAAATCGGCTTACCTGATGGCTGTGGGCGGTTCCGCGTACCTGGTTTCCAAGGCCATTCGCAATGCGAAAGTGGTGGCTTTCGAGGACCTGGGTATGGAAGCCATTTACGAGTTCGAAGTTCAGGACATGCCCGTGACCGTGGCTGTGGACTCGCAAGGCGTGTCCGTGCACAACACTGGCCCTGCCGAGTGGCGCAAGCGTATCGCAGAGATCTCTTTGGTCGCTGTGTAAGACGTCAAACGGGAAGCTTGGGCTTCCCGGCGCTATAGATAGAAAACCCGCCTGAGTGTTTCTGGTCTGCTTGTAATAGCAGCGTCAGCACAACATTCAATGCGGGTTTTTTTATGTCTGTCGTTTGTATGAGCTTTGCTTGGCTGCCTGAATGTTCTGGTTTTAGGAGAGGATCATTACCGCCACAGATGCCAGGACCGTATATTTCTGGCGGCTCAAGAGGTCGCGTAAACAAGAATTCGATCTGTTGATCTGCCTGCCGCTAGAAGCAGATGATCTCAGGCCCGCTCTTTGCCTGGACACTGGCTTTTTCAGCATCGCCCGTTCAGGACTTGATCAGCAAGCCGCGCAGTAATAAATCCAGTGCAGCCAGCCCTTTTACCAAGCGGGCATCCCCATCCTCTCCCTGCGCAATCCAGAAGGCGGCTTCGGCCAGACTGCCGTAAATCAGGGAAGCCAGGGCGTGGGGATCTGCCTGTTCAATCCGACCTTGATCCATCAGTGCCTGAATCAAGCCTTCCATGGAACCCACGCAATACTGATGCGATTCGGGTGATGCGCCCCCCAGCACGGCCTTGGCATCACACAAGACAATGCGCTGCATTTCCGGTTCCAGCGCCATTTCCAGATAGGCATGGCAGCGGCGTACAAACCCGTCCCATGCGTCCTCGGCATTGTTGGAAATAGCCTGCAGGCGCTCGTCCATTTCTGCATCGATCTGGTCGACCACCGCCGCCAGCAAACCCTTTTTGTCACCGAAATGATGGTAGAGCGCACCACGTGTCAGGCCCGCTTGCGCCGTCAACTCGTCCATGGATGTGTCGGCATAGCCACGTTCCGCAAAGAACGTGCGAGCGGTGGCGAGCAGGGTGGCGCGGGTTTCTTCCATCTCGGCGCGGGTACGGCGTGCCATAGTTTCTCCTTACATACGAACTGAATGTATATTTACATGCACGGAGTATGTATATATCATTTTAAACATACGCCCTGTATGTATTGTCGACGCATCACCGTGTCGTGGCAAGCGGGCGCTCACGGAGAATGTAATGGCTCAGCCTTATCGAGAACTTTTTGCCGCGCCTGGCACACGGGGATTCGCCCTGGCCGGGCTGCTGGCCCGGATTCCGCTGCCCATGATAGGGATAGGAATCATCACCATGCTGTCGCAACTGCGGGGCAGCTATGCCTTGGCGGGGGCGGTGTCCGCCTCCTTTGTATTGAGCTATGCGCTGCTATCGCCACAAGTGTCCCGTTGGGTGGACCGGCGTGGGCAAAGCCGTGTTCTGCCGCTAGCAACAGCCATTAGTGTTCTGGGCTTGTTGCTCTTGTTTGGGGCGACATGGTGGCAGGCGCCTGACTGGACCTTGTTTGCAGGCGCGGTGCTGGCCGGTTTCATGCCTAGCATGTCGGCCATGGTGCGTGCTCGCTGGACGGCGATTTATCGTGGGCAGGATCGCTTGCAAACAGCGTATTCGCTGGAAACCGTGCTGGATGAAGTCACCTTTATTGCCGGGCCGCCTTTGTCGGTGGGTTTGGCGGTCCTGGTGTTTCCACAAGCCGGTGTGCTGGCTGCCGCGCTACTGCTGATTGCCGGTGTGTCGGCTCTGTTGTTGCAAAAGGGGACTGAGCCGCCGATCCAAGCGCAGGAGCAGGGCAGCCGCCCTTCGGTCCTGCGTCTGAATAGTGTGCGTTTGCTGGCATTGCTGATGGTCGCCATGGGCGTGATCGTGGGCACCGTGGATATTGTCAGCGTGGCCTTTGCCCAGCAAATGGGGCAGCCGGGGGCGGCCAGCCTGGTGCTGTCGGCTTACGCCCTGGGTTCTTGCGCAGCAGGTCTGGTGTTTGGTGGTTTGAAGCTGAACATCCCTTTGCATCGCCTGCTGCTGTTGGGCGGTTTGGCTACCGCCGCTACGACCTTGCCTTTATTGCTGGTGGCCAGCGTGGCACAGCTGGCAGGGGCGGTTTTGCTGGCTGGTCTGTTTTTCGCCCCCACTATGATTGTGGCCATGTCGCTGGTCGAGCGTGTGGTGCCGGAGCAGCAATTAACCGAGGGCATGACCTGGCTGCTGGCTGGTCTGAATATTGGTGTGGCTATGGGGGCTGCCGTTTCGGGGCGGATGGTGGATCAGGGCGGAGCCAGCTCCGGCTTTGTGGCTGCGCTCTATGCCGCTGCCCTGATCGTCTTGCTTGCCTTGTGCAGCTATCAAAGTTTGCGCGCACCCGTAGTAGCCCGCTCCTGCGCTGTCTAGACTTCTTTCTTTGAGCATGTAGCGATGAATACCTCTTCTCTATCCATGACCGGGCAGCCCAGCAAGCGGCAGTCCTGGCTGGCCGTTATCGCCGTTGGCCTAGCCACTTTTTCTGTGGTCACGACGGAAATGCTGCCCGTAGGTTTACTGACTCCTATTGCAGACAGTTTGCAGACCTCCACGGGGACGGCTGCTTTGCTGATTTCCTTGCCTGCCTTGTTGGCGGCCCTGTTTGCGCCTCTGGTGGTGCTGGCCTCTGGTGGCGTGGACAGACGACGCATTCTGTGTGGTTTGCAGGCCTTGCTGGTGATGGCCAATATAGCGTCCGCCCTGGCCCCCAGCATCGCCTGGATGCTGGCCGCCCGTGTTCTGGTTGGTTTTTGTATGGGAGGCATCTGGGCCATTGCAGGTGGCTTGGCATCCCGTCTGGTTCCGGCTCAGTCTGTAGGTTTGGCAACCTCGATCATCTTCGGTGGGGTTGCCGCCGCTTCTGTGTTGGGCGTGCCATTGGGCGCATTGATGGGTGAACTGGCTGGATGGCGCTGGGCGTTTGGCGGCATGGCGCTGCTGAGCGCTTTGGTGTTGATCTTCCATCTGGCCGTGATTCCGCCCCTGTCCGTGTCGCGCTCGACCACATGGCGTCAGTTCGCCGAGCAGTTTGGCAATCGGCAGTTATGGTTTGGTTTGCTCTTGACCCTGATTCTGGTCGCGGGGCATTTCAGCGCATTTACCTTTGTGCGTCCTCTTTTGCTGTCTGTTTCCGGCATAGGTGCTCAATGGATAGGAGCCTTGTTGTTTGCTTATGGAGTGGCCGGGATTGTGGGCAATTTCCTGATCGGGATGTCGGCGGCCAAACGCACTGAAGCCAGCTTGATGGCGATAGCGTTGGGTCTAAGCATCACTGCTTTGCTTTTCTTGACAGTGGGTAGATCACCGCTGAGTGGAGGTGCGATTTTGCTGCTTTGGGGCCTGGCGTATGGCGGGGTGTCGGTAGGGCTGATGAGCTGGATGATGAAGGCCGCTGCCAATGCTGTTGAGGTGGCTACGGCGTTGTACGTGGCTGTGTTCAATATCGGCATAGCGCTTGGCTCCTGGCTGGGCGGGCAGACTGTGGATGCCTACGGTTTAAGCGCGAATCTGGGGTTGATTGGAGCCGGATCGTTTGTTGTGTTTTTGCTGCTTTTCGGAACAATTTTGCATCAAAAAAAATGAGCAGAAAAAACGGGCCCGGACTGATTTTTCCGGGTTTGCCAGGGCGCAAGCGCGGGTTATTGCTTATTGGAGTCTTGGAGGAGCGCTGCGACGATGTCTGTCAGAACTCCTTGAAATATTCTGTACATCGTTATGTTGTACGGTATAGGGATGCTTTCTGGCTGACCTCCCTTATGGGCACACAACGTCGGTATGGGTGGTCTTAATTAAGGGCCTTGTATGACGCAACTTCAGCGCTCCATCACTATTCCGCAGCTCAACCCCACAATCTGGAACACTCTTGAGCTCGTGCGCTTACGCCAAACCCCCTGGCACAAGAAACAAGCAGTTTTTGAACAATTACAGTCGCTGGGATTAGTCCAAGCCATCCCGCAAACGACGCAGACTCCTTCCCCTTTCCCCGCTCCCCTGATAGCCATGTTGACCGAAGAAGGGCGGCAGTTGCTGGAGGCTCGATCCAATCATCAAGAGGCCTTGATCAAGCTTTTGGACGCGTGATCCTTTAGCTTGAGCTGGTTTGCCTGGCTTGTCCTTTGCCGGACAGGCCAGGCCGCTTGCCCTCTTTGAACGTTTTCTGGATAAGTGACGCCTTGAGCGAAAACTGTATAATGCTGTTTTTATATACAGTATTTCGACCATGGAGCTATCGCGCAAACTCGAAATTCTGGCCGACGCGGCAAAGTACGATGCCTCTTGCGCCAGCAGTGCCGCGCCCAAACGGGATTCCCGTGGGCGTACGGGTCTTGGGGCCAGTACGGGGGCGGGCATCTGTCATAGCTTCACGCCTGACGGGCGCTGCGTTTCGCTGCTCAAAATACTGCTGACCAATTTTTGTCAGTATGACTGCCTGTATTGCGTGAACCGGCGCTCCAGCAACGTGCCACGCGCGCGTTTTCGGCCTGCCGAAGTGGTTGATCTGACGCTGGATTTTTATCGGCGTAACTATATAGATGGTCTGTTTCTGAGCTCGGGCATCATACGAAGTTCGGACTACACCATGGAGAGCCTGGTCGAGGTGGCGCGCTCCTTGCGCGAAGATCACCATTTTCGCGGCTATATCCACCTTAAAACCATTCCTGATGCAGATCCCCAGCTGATTACGTTGGCTGGTCTTTATGCAGACCGCCTCAGCGTCAACATCGAGCTTCCCACAGACGCTGGCCTGAGCCGTCTTGCGCCCGAGAAAAGTGGGCATACGATCAAGCGCGCCATGGGCGTCATTCGTCTGTCCCAGGAACAGGCTCAGGAGGAGAAGCGGCCTAAAGTGCCTGCCGGGCAAAGTACACAAATGATTGTCGGTGCGGATGCAGCGGATGACCGCAATATCTTGCAAACGGCGCAGACCTTGTACGGAGCCTACAAGCTCAAGCGGGTGTATTACTCGGCATTCAGCCCCATCCCGGACAGTTCGTCGGCGCTGCCAGCCCAGCCGCCGCCGCTCTTGCGGGAGCATCGTCTGTATCAGGCCGATTTCCTGCTGCGTAGCTACGGTTTCCGGGCCGAGGAGCTGTTTCAGGATAAGGGCGATTTACCCTTGGATATTGATCCCAAGCTGTCTTGGGCCTTGTCCAATCGAGCGGTTTTTCCGGTAGATCTGAATCGGGCGCCCGAGCGTCTGATTGCGCGTGTTCCGGGTATAGGCATACGCAATGCCAAGCGCCTGGTCGAGCTTCGTCAGATGCGGGCGATCCGATATCAGGACTTGATTCGCTTGCGGTGTTCCATCAAGACATTGCAGCCGTTTGTAGTGGTCCAGGATTACCGTCCCGGCCTTGCTGAAGCCGCGTCAGACAAGCTGCGACGCATGCTCTCGAGCAATCCGCAGCAACTGAGCTTGCTATGAATCCTCCTTGTGTGACGACCTTGCTTCTTTCTGGCAGCAGGAGCCAACAGTCATGATGACTCTGATGGTGAACGGCGGTTATCTGGCCTGGCGCGAGCAGGCATTACGCGCTTTGGCCGAGGGCTGGTCGCCGGAGGAGCTTTGTTGGGCAGAAGCAAGCCCGGATTTAGGGCGGCAAGGGCAGCAAATCGGGTTGGAGTATGAAGCGTCCCATGCGCCGCTTCCCTCTCCTGTTTCCTTGCAAGAGCCCCAGGCGCAGCAGCCCGTTTCCAGTGTGTCTGTGCGTATTTCCAAAGGGCTGGCTGCCTTGCTGCAGGATGCGGCCCTGTGTCGTGCGCCGGCGCGTTGGGCTTTACTTTACCGTGTCCTGTGGCGCTGGCATCAGGGTGATCGCAGTGTGGAGTCTGTAGCAGACGAAGATGGTGCCCGTTTGTACGAGATGGCCAAAGCGGTGCGTAAGGAAAAACACGACATGATGGCTTATGTACGGTTCCGCCATTGTGGCAAGGGCATGCAGCCCGAGTACTGGGCCTGGTTTGAACCCGAGCACGATGTGCTGGAGTGGATTGCAGACTATTTCTCCAAACGCATGGGGGGCACGTCGTGGTGTATCGCGACGCCGCAAGGGCTTGCACTGTGGGATGGTCGGAATCTGCAGCTGCAGGATGCCCCCGACAATATAGAGGCGTTACGGGCTGGCCCGGCCGATGATCAGGTGGAGGCCTTGTGGTTGCGCTATTACCAAAGCATTTTCAATCCCGCGCGGCTGAATGAAACCGCTTTGCAGCAGAGCATGCCAGTGCGATTCTGGAAAGGCCTGCCCGAAGCCAGCTTGATTCCCGCCATGATTAGCGAGGCCCGTAATGGCGCCCGGCGAGTGGGGCAGTTTAGTGCGGTAGCCCGGATGCCGGGCAAGTCAGTCGCGGTGGAGGCCCACAGCGCACAGCCTCACCGCAGTGAACCGTCTGTACTGGAAGCCTGTCGTCGCTGCGGCCTATGGGAGCACGCTACGCAAGCAGTGCCGGGAGAAGGCCCGGCAACAGCGCGCATGATGTTGCTGGGCGAGCAACCCGGTGATTACGAGGATTTGGCAGGGCGTGTCTTTGTCGGTCCTGCAGGGCGGGTTCTGGATCAGGCTTTGCAGCGTGCCGGTATTGAACGCAATGCGCTGTATCTGAGCAATGCCGTCAAGCATTTCAAATGGAAAGGGCGAGGCAAGCAGCGTTTGCATGTCAGCCCCTCTCAAGCCGAAGTGCAGGCATGTGGGCACTGGTTGCAGGAAGAACTGGCGCGCCTTGAACCTGCTGTCATCGTTACCCTTGGGGTGACGGCCTTATCTGCTTTGCTGGGAACCCAAGTGCCGCTTGCTCAGTATTTGGCCAAGCCGTTTCTTTTAGGGCAGACGTGGGTAATTGCAGCTTGGCATCCTTCGTATGCGCTGCGTGTGGACTCTGCGACCCGCCGCGAGGAAATTGTCAGCAGTATTACCCAGGTCTTGCAAATGGGATGGCGGCTGGCGACAGGCTCCGCTACGGACGAGGGCCTGGCCGCGGGTATCAACTCAGCCGCTTGATTTCCTGATCTTGCACGTTGACCAGTAACTCCCTGATGTGGCCTTGAGCCAGTTCAAGTTCAGGAGCCAGATCAGCCAGCGGTACCAGCACAAAAGCACGTTCATGCATGCGGGGGTGGGGGACGATCAGCCGCTCCGTGTTGATCTGCTCTTGCCCGTAAAGCAGCAAGTCCAGATCCAGAGTACGGGGTGCATTACGGTACAGGCGCGTGCGGCCGTGCTCTTGCTCGATGTGTTGCAGACGGTCCAGCAAGGTCTCGGGAGCCAGGGTGCAGGTGAAGCGAACGACTGTATTGACGTAATCCGGGCCACTGGAATCGACGGGAGCCGTGCTGTAGAAATGGGCCAGCGTCAGATCCTGGATGCCAGCAGTAGCGGCCAGTTCAGCCGCTGCAGTGTCCAGAGTTTGTCGTGCTTCGCCCAGATTCGCGCCCATGGCGACGAAAACGGTGGTGCTGCCTGGAATCACGATTCGCTTCCACCCGTTGCGTTGCTGCGCTTGGCGTTGGAGCGACGGCGGCGGGTACGGCGCTGGCCGCTGCGCGAGCCGGTAGCGGCGGTGCCAGCAGGTTTGCGCACGGCAATCATATTGCTGCGTTCTTCGTCACCGGCATCGGCCAGATCCATCCACCACTGCGCCTGCACGCTATCCACCTCTTTGGCTTCGGCGCGTAGTTGTAAAAAATCCACAGCGGCACGGAAACGAGGTTGTTCCGTCATGCGCCAGATAGCGCGATTGGCGATGCGCTCAAAACGGGGCTGCATGAACCAGATTTCGCGCATATCCGACTGGAAGCGCTTTTGAATCGGCATGATGCGGCTTTGTTTTTCCAGGATCAGGTCGGCGGCTTCCAGCAAGGCTTGCTGGGGATGCATGTCCTGGGCACTGCGTCGTTCCCATTCTTGCTTGACCAGCTTCCAGAGCAGGCAGGCATAGATAAAGCTGGGGCTGACCGATTTGCCAGCACGAACGCGGGTGTCGGTGCGGGCCAAGGCCATGTCCAGAAATTCAGAGCCACCGGGCAGGCGTTGAACCGGCTCGACCATAGGCAAGAGCTTGCTGTGCAGACCCAGCGCCTGCAGGCGCTGGATGCAATCCATGGCATGGCCGCAGTTCAGCAGCTTGAGTGTTTCGTCAGCCAGACGGGACTCGGGGACGTTCTCGATCAGACGCGACAAGGAACGAATGGGCGCATCCGTTGCCGGTTCGATGGTGGCATCCAGCTTGGAGGCAAAGCGCACGGCACGCAGCATGCGCACCGGGTCTTCGCGATAGCGGGTTTCCGCATCACCAATAATGCGTACCTGACGGTCTTTCAGATCGGCTACCCCGTTGTGGTAGTCGATGACGGTTTCAGTCAGGGGGTCGTAGTACAGCGCGTTCAGTGTGAAGTCGCGGCGTGCGGCATCGTCTTCGATGGTGCCGTACTCGTTGTCGCGCAGGATGCGGCCATGTTCGTCCGTTTGCTTGCCGCTATCATCGGCCCGGAAGGTCGAGGTTTCGATGATTTCCTGGCCAAACACCACGTGAACCAGGCGGAAGCGACGGCCAATGATGCGGGCACGACGGAACAGGGGGCGGATTTGCTCGGGTGTGGCGTTGGTTGCCACGTCAAAGTCCTTGGGCTCCAGGCCCACCAGCAAATCGCGCACCGCGCCGCCCACGACATAGGCTTGATAGCCTTCGTGGTTCAGGACCTCGCACACTTTGATGGCATGACGCGAGACCAGACGTCGGTCTATGCCATGTTCTTCTCGTGTGTAGCGGCGCGGCCCTTTGGGACGCGCGCTTTTGGCTGGTTTGAGCAGCCGGTCGACAAATGTTTTTATTGTTCGCTTGAGCATGCGTCTGATTTTACGATTTGCTGTCCATCATGTCAGCGAACAAATCGATGACGACCCAATTGCGTTCGGTGGCCACGGCACGCAGCTTGTCGCTGGGGTTGGTTGCCACGGGGTCGGTCACCACTTCCATCAGGGGCAGATCGTTGGGCGAATCGCTGTAAAACCAGCTGCGCTCGAAGTCGGCCAAAGTTTTGCCCATGGTTTGCAGCCACTGTTCTACACGGGTGATCTTGCCAGCCTGAAAGCTGGGCACGCCGCTGATCCTGCCGGTGTAGCGGCCGTCTTTCATCTCGGGGGTGGTGGCGATCAGGTGGTCTACGCCCAATGCCGCAGCAATGGGGCGTGTCACAAATTCGTTGGTAGCGGTCACGATTGCCACCAGATGGCCCTGGTCCTGATGCTGGGCCAACAGTTCGCGTGCAGCGGGGCTGATCGAGGGCAGGATCACGGCCTGCATGAATTCGTCCTGCCAGGCCAGCAACTCTTCCTGGCTGGCATTGGTGAGCAGGCCCAACATGAATTCGGCCGATTCCTCGGCCGTCAGCAATCCCTGGTTATAGCGTTCCATCAGGTCTTCATTCAGACGAATGGCTTCAGCGGGGTCACCGACGCGGCCGGTACGGGCCAGGAAGTCAGCCCACTGGTAATCGCTATCTAAAGGAAGCAGAGTGTGGTCCAGATCAAACAGGGCAATAAAAGAAGAAGCAGTCATGACTCAACTAGAAGATTGGGTCTGGCTGTTGGCCAGAAGTTCTTTGAGCAGGGGTAAAGTGATGGGGCGTTTCTTTACCAGTGAATAATTGTCCAGCGCATCGATCAGTGCGCTCAAGCGGTTCATATCGCGATCGTAGTGAGTCAGTATCCAGCTGAGCACTTCCGCTTGCAGCTGCAGACCGCGGGCAGCGGCTCGCTGTTGCATGGCTTCGGCCCGGTGGGCGTCCGACAGGTATTCCAGCCTGAATACCAGGTCCCAGCCCAGGCGTGTGCGCAAGTCCTCGCGCACGGACATGGTTTTGGGAGCCCGGTCGCCGGAGACCAGCAGCGTGAAGGCGTCTGGCCGGGTGGCCGACTCGCGCCAGCGATTGTACAGTGCAAATACGGCAGCCTGTCCGTGCTCGTCAAAACGTTCGATATCGTCGATGGCCAAGAGGCTGGGAGGGGCTTTGTCATCGGTAGCGATGTCAAAGATGGGCTGGGAGGGTGTATCTGAACTAAAATAGCGGCTGTCGTCTTGACTGGCCATCGCCCGCAGCAGATGTGTTCGACCTGCGCCGGGCGGTCCCCACAGGTAAACCGCGCGTCCTGGACTGCATTGACGCAGAGCCTGCAACGCAGCCTGATTCGCTCCGGCAACAAAGTTGTCCAAAGAGGCAGGCGGTGCTGGAGATATATCCAGAATCAGTTGCTCGGTCATGTGTCGTACAATTTCGTCCAACTCGCAATTTTCACATATCCCACGGCTTTTCCCATGAAAAACACTACTTCTGTTTCCTTGACCTACCGCGATGCAGGCGTGGATATCGACGCGGGCGATGCCCTGGTCGATCGTATTAAACCACTGGCTGCCAAAACCATGCGTGCAGGCGTCATGGCTGGAATCGGAGGCTTTGGCGCTTTGTTTGAAGTGCCTACCCACCTTAAAGAGCCCGTTCTGGTGTCTGGCACCGACGGTGTTGGTACCAAACTACGCCTGGCATTTGACTGGCAGCGCCACGACACTGTGGGTATAGACCTGGTGGCCATGAGTGTCAACGACATTCTAGTCCAGGGCGCAGAACCCTTGTACTTTCTGGATTACTTTGCCTGCGGCAAGCTGTCGGTCGACACGGCTGCTCAAGTAGTTGGCGGCATTGCCAAGGGTTGTGAACTGTCCGCTTGTGCCCTGATCGGTGGTGAAACGGCAGAGATGCCCGGCATGTACCCCGAAGGCGAGTACGACCTGGCCGGTTTTGCAGTGGGAGCGGTAGAAAAATCGCGCATTATCGATGGCAAGTCCATTGTTCCTGGTGACGTGGTTCTGGGTCTGGCTTCCAGCGGTGCCCACTCCAACGGTTACTCCCTGATTCGCAAGATTCTCAAGCACGCCAACGCCAAGCCTACCGACGAGCTTGATGGCCGTCCTTTGGCTGACGTGGTCATGGAACCCACCCGCATCTACGTGAAATCCGTGCTGGCTGCTTTGGCTGCTCACGGTGCGGACATCAAGGGCCTGGCTCACATCACCGGCGGCGGCTTGCTGGAAAACGTGCCACGCATTCTGCAAAAGCACCTGACTGCCCGTCTGAAGCGCGATTCCTGGACCATGCCTGCCTTGTTCCAGTGGTTGCAAAGCAACGGTAACGTGGCCGACGAAGAAATGTACCGTGTGTTCAACTGCGGTATCGGCATGATCATCATTGTTCCTGCTGACAAGGCAGACGCCATCAGCGCCACTTTGTCCGAGCAAGGCGAAACCGTCTACCAATTGGGCGAAATCCTGGAGCGTCAGGAAGGTCAGGCACAGACCGAAGTGGTCTAAAAACCTCTGATCTTTCCGTCAGTAAAAAAGCCAGCTCATCGAGCTGGCTTTTTTTATTCCTGCATCCTGCTTTGAATTGCCCTGTATTACCGCATCGAATCTGATGTATTTGATTTTCAAATAAATATTATATGGATTTGATTATGTCGTTTTTCGAGCTAATCCGAATTTAGGTATTACTCGTACATTCCATAATATTCCCCGATCAGCAAGGCTCCTACAGTAGCGGCAAGCACATAGAAATTTCAGCTGAAATGTTAGAAGCAATTTCTTAGGGGGAAGAAAATGGAGCACAGCGATTTATCTTTGAAAGACCCGCATCCTGCTTTGCACAACGAAGACTTGGCGCCTTTGCCACGACAAAAACGCTTGTGGGGCTGGTTCGAGATTTTCAACGTCTGGTCTAACGATATTCAAAGTCTGTTTGGCTACACCTTGGCCGCCACCTTGTTCATTTCTTATGGTTTGAATGGTTGGGCCGTGTTTGCCGGCATCTTGCTGGCCGGTTTTATTGTGATGGGGCTGGTGAATCTGAGCGGTAAACCCAGCGTGCTGTATGGCGTTCCCTATCCTGTGATTGCCCGTATCAGCATGGGGGTGAAGGGCGCCAAGTTTCCTGCTCTGGTGCGCGGGATTGTGGCTATCTTCTGGTATGGCGTGCAGACCTACTTTGCCTCCACGGCCTTGGCGCTGTTGTTCAATGCCTTGCTGGATCACCCCGGCGGAGCCTTGTTCCTGGGGCTGGATTGGGTGGGCTGGGTGTCTTACGTGGTGGTTTGCATCCTGCAGCTGGGTATTTTCCTGATGGGCATGAAGTGGATTACGCGCTTCCTGAACTGGGCGGGCCCGTTGGTGTATCTGGTGATGTTCGCCTTGCTGGCCGTGATCTGGTACAAGGCTGGCGGTGGTTTGCTCGACAAAGTGGGCGAGATCTTTGCTGGTAAAGGCTCTTACGAAGGCGGACCCTTGATGGCCTTTGGTGCGGTGGTGGGCACTATGGTGGCGTACTTTGCTGCCGTTGTGATCAACTACGGCGACTTCTCGCGCTTTGTGAAAGACGAGCGCAGCATGCGTATCGGTAACTTCATGGGCTTGCCTGTCAGCCTGGCCGTATTCTCCTTCCTGGCCTTGTTCATTACCGCCGGTACAGCTGTGTTGTTTGGCGAAACCTTGACCAACCCTACCGATATTGTGGATCGCGTCGATAGTTTGGCTTTAACGGTGATCGCGGCTTTGACCTTCTTTGCCGCAACCGTGGGTATCAACCTGGTGGCGAACTTCATTCCACCGGCCTTTGATTTGGCCAACCTCAAGCCCGAGCTGATCTCTGCCAAGATGGGCGGCATTCTGACAGCCGTAATTGCTTTCTTTATCGGTGCCTTGTGGCTGCCCTTGATCAGCGCTATCGGCATTACGGGTTTTGTGGATACCTTGGGCGCCTTGCTGGCTCCCTTGTACGGCATCATGATTGTGGACTTCTACTTGATCCGCAAACAGCGTGTCGTGGTGTCGGATCTGTTCAGCCTGGCAGAAAGCGGTACCTACTACTTCCAGAACGGCTGGAACAAGCGTGCAATGGCCGCTTTCTTCCTGGCGGCGGTGTTCTCGGTAGCGACCGTCTGGGTGCCTGCGCTGGCGAATATGGCGGGTTACGGCTGGCTGATTGGTGCCTTGTTGGGTGGCGCGTTCCAATACCTGGCCATGCGCACCAAAGTTTTGCCCAAGCTGAGCGGCGCTTCGGTATAAGAGGCGTTTCGGGTAAAAAAACGGTCTCTTTGAACGGCCCCTTGGCAGTCGGATACTATCCGGCCGTCAAGGGGCCGTTCCTACGAGCGAGCCTGGTGTATCAGGCTGGCCAGATCTGGCGTGCCGCTTGCACAATCTGCTCGGCGGCTTGCGGGCTCTGGCAGTTGAATTGCAGACGCTCGGGTTCGGAGCGTAGCCAGGTCAATTGACGTTTGGCTAGCTGGCGAGTCGCGGCAATCGCCTGTTCGATCGCCACGTCCAGGCTGACTTCGCCGTCCAGATACGACCACAGTTGCCGATAGCCCACACAGCGAATGGAGGGCAGACCGGGATGCAAATCAGGGCGCTGGTACAGCTTCTCCACTTCCTGCAGCAGCCCTTGCGCGATCATGTCGTGATAGCGAGCCGCAATGCGCTTATGCAGCCAGGATCTATCTTCTGGCTCCAGGCTCATGGTGACGTATTGGTGGCTCTCTTCTTGCGGCTGGGCTTTGTCCTTGAGCCAGTCGCTCATGGTCTTGCCGCTGATATGGAAAATCTCCAGCGCACGTTGAATGCGCTGGCTGTCGCGGGGAGCCAGTCGGGCAGCCGTCACCGGGTCGATGCGGGTCAGTTCCTCGTGCATGCCGGGCCAGCCAATTTCCTGGGCACGCTCATCCAGTTGCTGGCGAATGGCAGGGTCTGCCTGCGGTAAATCGTTCAAGCCTTCGCGCAAGGCTTTGTAATACAGCATGGTGCCGCCACATAGCACAGGGTAATGCCCGCGCGCCCGGATTTCTTGAATAAGACGGGTTGCGTCGGTGGCGAACTCTGCGGCTGAGTAACTCTCTACCGGGTCGCGTATATCCAGCAAGTGGTGGGGGATAGCGGCTTGTTCTTCGGCGCTGGGTTTGGCGGTGCCAATGTCCATGTCACGGTAAATCGTGGCCGAGTCCATCACAATCACTTCAATCGGCCAGTGTTGCGCCAGGATATGCGTGCTTGCGCTTTTGCCACTGGCCGTCGGGCCAGCCAGGCACAGAATGGGTAAATCGTTCATTGTCCACGCATAAAAAGTTTGTCCAGCTCGCTGAGCTTCCATTGGAACCAGGTGGGGCGACCGTGATTACACAGGTCGGCCCGGTCAGTTTGTTCCATCTTGCGAAGCAGAGCGTTCATCTCGGGGATGCTCAGGCGACGATTGGCGCGTACGGCGCCGTGGCAGGCCATGGTGGAGAGCAGTTCGTTGCGTTGCTCATCCAGGTGGCGTGACGAGCCTACCTGAGCCAGATCGCGCAGTACGGCACGGGCCAGCGATTCGATGTCGCCTTGGGCCAGGAGGGCGGGGACGGCACGCACGGCCATGGTGGTGGGGCCTGCCGGGTTCATGCTCAGGCCCAGATCGGCCAGGGTTTCCTGATGCTCATCCAGCAAGGCGATATCACTTTCCGAGCAACTGAATACGACCGGCACCAGCAGATCCTGACGAGGCAGTTCGCGGCCATCCAGAGCCTGCTTCAATTGTTCGTAGACCACGCGTTCATGTGCGGCGTGCATGTCCACCAGAATCATGCCCTGACGGGTTTCGGACAGAATATAGATGCCGTGCAACTGCCCCAGGGCCATACCCAAAGGAAATTCGTCCGTCGTGCTGTCTGCCTCGCTTTGATAGCTGGTGACTGGGGTGTTGCTGGGAGCAGGCTCAATCGGGCGATACATGCTTTTCCAGTCGGCACTGCCGCCGCCAGATGGCTCGCGCAGGCTGAAACTGGATTGCCAGCCTTGGCGAGCCGGATGGCTATATGGCATGGCGGGCTCGCTGCTGGTATAGGAAGCGCTTGGCGCGCCTGGAGCCGACGAAGGATAGGGCGTGCCACTTATGGGAGGCTGGGTAGCGCCTTCAGGTAAAGGCATGGCGGCAACAGGCGTTTCGCCGGCCATGCTGCCTTGCGCCAGGGTTTGTCCGACAGACTGCAGCACAAAGCGGTACACGGCGCCGCTGTCACGGAAGCGGACTTCATGCTTGGCGGGGTGTACGTTCACATCCAGCGTCGATGGGGCAATGTCCAGAAACAAGGCATAGGCAGGCTGGCGATCTCCATGCAGTACATCGGCATAAGCACTGCGTATAGCATGTGACACAGTACGATCACGCACAAAACGGCCATTCACGAACAGGAACTGTTTGTCTGCACTGGGGCGAGCATGGGCGGGGTGAATCACCAGACCACGCAAGCTGATCAGGCCTTGTTCCTGGGCGACAGGCAGGCTTTGCTCAATAAACTCTTTGCCCAAAATATCCAGCAGGCGTTGCTCCAGTGTGCCGCTGCGCCAGTGGCGTTGGGGCTTGTCATTGTGAAACAGTCGGAAAGCGATCTGCGGCTGTGCCAGGGCAATGCGCTCCAGCGCGGTCACGCAATGGCCGTACTCCGTGCCTTCCGTACGCAGGAACTTGCGACGGGCAGGGATTTCGTCAAATAGCTGACGTACATCCACATGCGTGCCAATCTGCCCGGAGGCGGGCTGGGGTTCAGCTTGGCCCAGCGAGTACTCCCAGGCGTGTGGGTCGTCCTGGGTGCGCGAGTTGATCGTCAGGCGGGCTACCGAGGCAATTGAGGGCAGGGCTTCACCCCGAAAGCCCATGGAGGCCACGGACTCCAGTTCTTCCAGCGAGCGAATCTTGCTGGTGGCATGTTGCAGCAGCGCCAGGGGCAATTCTTCCTGGGTGATGCCGTGGCCATCGTCGCTGACAGAGATGCGGCGTATGCCGCCGCCGTCCAGACGAATCTCGATGGCACTGGCTCCGGCATCAATGGCGTTTTCCAGCAATTCCTTCAGGACAGATGCCGGGCGCTCGATAACTTCACCGGCCGCAATTTGGCTTACAAGCAAGTCCGGGAGTGGGATAATACGGCGTCTTGATGACATAGGGCGGCTGGCCTTGTGTGTATTCAGGGTTGAACATTACACGTTCAACGGGTTTCAAACGGTAGCGGCTTATTTTAACCGCTTGCTCTATGGTGTCGGTCTGGCCAGTATCGGACTGGCTGGATTGTTATTTTGGTGTGGAACTATGCCCGATTTACTCAGCATGATCCTTCATATTGACCAGTACCTGGGTGTGTGGGTCGAGCAGTATGGAGCCTGGATTTATCTTGTTCTGTTCTTGATTATATTTGGCGAGACCGGGCTTGTGGTTTTGCCCTTCCTGCCGGGCGATTCCCTGTTGTTTATTGCTGGAGCCTTTGGCGCTTCGGGCATGCTGGACCCGGTCATGCTGGGTGGCCTGCTGATCGTGGCAGCCGTGCTGGGTAATACCGTGAACTATCACGTGGGGCGGTATATAGGTCCGAAAGTCTTTACCCAGGAATCCCGATTCCTGGATCGTCGTGCGCTGGTCAAAACCCATGC
Organism: Alcaligenes sp. 13f; assembly: GCF_020496585.1. NCBI lineage: Bacteria > Pseudomonadati > Pseudomonadota > Betaproteobacteria > Burkholderiales > Alcaligenaceae > Alcaligenes > Alcaligenes sp. 13f. Next base: position 497 of record NZ_JAHKKC010000008.1, on the reverse strand, counting down.
TTTTTATGAAAAGCATGGTGGCAAGACCATCGTCATTTCCCGCTTTTTGCCTCTGTTTCGCACCTTCGCGCCTTTTGTGGCCGGGGTGGGCCATATGAATGCCATGCGCTTTCAGATGTATAACATTACCGGCGCGGTGCTGTGGATTTGCAGCTTGATTACCCTGGGCTACTTCTTTGGTAATGTGCCTTTCATCAAGGCGCATTTGAACACCATTGTGCTGATTGGTATTGCGGCAGCGGCAGTGCCTGTTGTGGCTGGGGCCTTGTGGAAGATCTTCAAGCGCAAGAGCAAGGGTGATGCGACTTTGTAGGATTTGAGATCGGATTGTTTGCTTGTTAAAGGTTAAGGAAAGGACGCCAGTAGGCGTCCTCAGACTGCTGACAAACCCTCCCATAAAACAGCAGGCTTGTTCATAATACGTTCATGCTTAAGACCCCGACTGCTTATCAACATGAATGGGAAATGGTCACGCTGGACTCCTTGGTTCCGGGCGA